>DMTU01000255.1:0-126 GCA_003476595.1 Acidimicrobiaceae bacterium
GGCGTCGAGGACATCCCCGGCGCCGCCCTGCACGAAGGCCTGTCGTGGGAGTGGCAGTCCTTCGGCGAGTACCTCGACGCCGTCGACCGGATCCCCCACGACATCGACGTCGCCGCCCAGGTGCCC
>DMTU01000255.1:312-25756 GCA_003476595.1 Acidimicrobiaceae bacterium
TCGACGTCGCCGCCCAGGTGCCCCACGGCGCCGTCCGGTTGCACGTCATGGGGGAGCGGGGCGCCCAGAGGGAGCCGGCCACCGCCGAGGAGATCGCCCAGATGGCCGCGCTCGCGGCCGAGGGCGTGGCCGCGGGTGCGTTGGGCTTCACGACGTCGCGGACGATGAACCACCGCACCAGCCGCGGCGAGCCCACGCCCACGCTGACCGCGTCGGCCGACGAGCTCGTGGGCATCGCACGCGGCCTCGGCGAGCTCGGCAGCGGTGTGCTCCAGATCGTGTCCGACCACATGAACACCGATGAGGAGTTCGCCATGTTCCGGCGGATGGTGTCGGAGTCGGGTCGCCCGCTGTCGTTCTCGCTCGTGCAGAGCCCGTTCGACCCGGAGGGCTACCGCGAGGTCCTGGGCCGCATCGACGCGGCCCAGGCCGACGGTCTGGCCATCACCGCCCAGGTCGGCACCCGGGCCGTGGGCCTGCTGTTCGGTCTCCAGTGCACGCTGCACCCGTTCCTCAACAACCCGGTGTTCGCCGAGATCGCCGCGCTCGGCGTGCCCGAGCAGGCCAGCATCATGGCCGCCGAGGGCTTCAAGGCCCGCGTGCTCGAGGCGGCCGCGAGCGGCAAGGTCCGCAAGCTGGGCGGCGGGCTGATCGGCCGGTTCGAGGCCATGTACGAGCTGGGCGATCCGCCCGACTACGAGCCCGACGCCGGCGACAGCATCGCGGCGCGCGCTGCGCGCGAAGGTCGAGCCGTCGAGGACTTCGTCTACGACCTGCTCGTGGCCGACCAGGGTCGCACCCTGCTGTACATGCCGGCCCTCAACTTCGCCGGCGGCACCCTGGACGCGGTGGGGGAGATGCTCGCCCATCCCCACACGGTGCCGGGGCTCAGCGACGGCGGCGCCCACGTGGGCACGATCAGCGACGGCAGCTTCCCCACGACGCTGCTCACGCTGTGGGGCCGCGACCGCGACCGGGGGCGGCTCGAGCTGGCCTACCTGGTGCAGCAGCACTGCCGGGACACCGCCCGCACGGTCGGCCTCCACGACCGCGGCGTGCTGGCCCCTGGGTACCGGGCCGACGTCAACGTGATCGACTTCGACAACCTCCGCGCTCGTCGCCCGGAGGTCCGCTACGACCTGCCCGCCGGCGGTCGACGTCTGCTGCAGCGGGCCGACGGCTACCTGCACACCGTCGTGGCCGGGGTGGAGACCTACCGTGGAGGGGAGCCGACCGGCGAGCTGCCCGGCCGGCTGGTGCGTGGGGCACGACCGACCCCGGCATGAACACCCCGACCGGAGGAGACCCCGTGCGAAATCTGCGCGTCGCCGTCATCGGCGCCGGGATGGCCGGCATCGCCAGCGTGATCAAGCTGCGCGAGGCCGGCATCGACGACGTGACCGTGTTCGAGAAGGCCCACGACGTCGGAGGTACCTGGCGGGAGAACACCTATCCCGGCATCGCCTGCGACGTGCCCTCGCACCTGTACAGCTACTCGTTCTCGCCCAACGCCGACTGGACCCACACGTTCTCGCCGGGCGATGAGATCCAGGCCTACTTCCAGGAGGTCGCCCGCCGCGAGGGCGTGTACGAGCGGACCCGCTTCGGCGAGGAGGTGGTGTCGCTCGACCACACCGCCGGTCGGTGGACGCTGGCAACCACCGGCGGCTACCGGGACGACTTCGACGTGGTCATCGCTGCCACCGGCGTGCTCCACCACCCCAACGTGCCCGACCTGCCCGGGCTGGGCTCCTTCGCCGGTGCCGCCTTCCACAGCGCCCGCTGGGATCACGACGTGCCGATCGAGGGCCGACGCGTCGGTGTGATCGGCACCGGCTCCTCCGCCGTGCAGATCACCGGTGCACTGGTCGACCGGGTCTCGCACCTGACCCTGTTCCAGCGCACGCCGCAGTGGATCATGCCGATCGACAACACGCCCTACGACGAGGTCCAGCGTCGCGCGTTCCGGGACGACCCCGCCCTCATGCGCCAGGCCCGCGACGGCCTGGGGCAGGCATTCGCCGACCACTTCGCCAACGCGGTGATCGACGCCGACTCACCGGCCATGGCCCTCATCGAGGAGGCCTGCCGCGCCCACCTGGAGGGCGTCGCCGATCCGGTCCTGCGGGAGAAGCTGCGACCCGACTACCGCGCCGGGTGCAAGCGGCTGATCGCCTCGGGCGAGTTCTACGACGCCATGCAGCGCCCCAACGCCGAGCTCGTCACCGACCGGATCGAGCGGATCGAGCCGGCCGGCGTGCGCACCGCCGACGGCGAGCTGCACGAGCTCGATGTGCTGGTGCTGGCCACCGGGTTCCGCTCCGACCGGTTCCTGCGCCCGATCCACGTGCGGGGTCGCGACGGCGCCGACCTCGACGACGTGTGGGCGCAGCGACCCAGCGCGCACCTCGCGTTGGCCGTGCCCGGCTTCCCCAACCTGTTCCTGCTCAACGGGCCGAACGGACCGGTGGGGAACTTCTCGCTCATCGACGTCGCCGAGCTCCAGCTCGACTACACGATCCAGCTCCTCGACCTGCTCCGTCAGGGCGCCGAGTCCGTCGAGCCCACCCCCGAGGCGGCCGAGGCCTTCGAGGCCGCTCGCGTCGAGGCCACGAAGGGCACCGTGTGGGTCACCGGCTGCCGCAGCTGGTACCTCGACGACCGCGGCGTCCCGGCGGCGTGGCCGTGGAGCATCGACCACTTCCGCGAGGTGATGCAGGCCCCCGACCTCACCCAGTACCGGGTGACCTCCGGCCAGGCGGTGGCGACGGCCAGAGACTAGTCCGGCACCACGACCCCGTGGATGGGCGGGGTACCGCCCTCGCCGGCCATGGTGCCCAGCAGTGCCTCGACACCGTCGAGACCGACGACCGCCCGCTCCAGATCGGCGAAGGGATAGCGGCCGGTGGCCAGCAGGTCGAGGGCGGCCCGGTACGCGACCACGTCGACGCCGAGCGCGCCTTCGATGCGCAGCTCCTTGTAGACGACGTGATCGGGCTCGAAGCCGGGTGCCCCGCCGCCGCCCCGGGTGCCGGCGATGACGATGCGCCCGCCGGTGGCGGCGAGCTGCACCGCTTGGGCCACGACCTGGGGCGCCTTGGCCGTGACGTCGACGACGACGTCGGCGCCGGAACGGCCCGTGGCGGCCCGGAACGCCTCGATCGGATCCTGCTCGGTGACGTCGACCACGAGGTCGGCACCGAAGTCGGGGGCGGCGTCGAGGCGGGGACGGTCGCGCTCGCCGGCGCCGGTGACCATGACGAAGTCGGCGCCCGCCTCCTTGGCCGCAACCGATGCTGACAGGCCGCGGACCCCGCAGCCGAGGACGGCCACGACGTCGCCGGGACCGGTTCCGGGCACGGTGGCGCCCCAGCGGATGCCGGCGCCCAGCGGATTGAACAAGGTGGCCACCACCGGGTCGAGCCCCTCGGGGACGGGCAGCACCATGGAGTCCGGTGCCAGGTACTGGTGGGTGGCGTAGCCGCCCCACAGCCCCGGCCCGGTGTCGACCGACACGAACCCGTACATGGTGGCCAGGCCGTTGCGCTCGCAGCGCCGGTAGGCGCCGGCCCGGCAGGCATCGCACTCCCGGCAGGAGCGGAACACCTCGACCGCCACCCGCTGGCCCTGCGTCACACCCCAGCGCTGCGCGGCGACCGGGCCGATCTGCTCGATCACCCCGACCGCCTCGTGGCCGGGGATGAACGGGTGCCCCGGGTGGAGCTGGCCGCTGTACTGCTCGTGATCGGTGCCGCACAGCCCGCAGGCCTCGACTCGGAGCAGGGCGTCGTCGTCGCCGATCTCGGGGAGCGGCAGCTCGCGGGGCTCGAGGGTGTGCGGTGCGGCGAGCACCATGGCGGTGGCGTTCATGTCGTCCCCTTGGGTCGGCGGCACGCATGCATCAATGAGCCGCAGCTGTTGCATGTCTCGTGGGCCGAGCCTACGCTCCGGGCGACATCGTCTGCCGAGGAGAGCGCACGCGTGGAGACCACCTCGATCCCCGACCTGTTCTCGCCCGTGGTCACCGCCGACCCACACCCGGCCTACCGAGCCCTGCGGGGCCTCGGCCCCGTCCGTGACGACGCCAACAACGTCTGGCTGCTCGCCCGCCACGCCGACGTCCTCGACGCCCTCCACCAGCCCACGGTGTTCTCCTCCGAGGGCGGCTTCGGCGAGTTCCTGGCCGGGCGCATCGGTCCCAGCGGCGGATCCGAGCGGGCCGGGGTGCTCGGCTTCGACCGCATCGGCGGCGCCCGGCTCATGATCGCCAGCGACCCGCCCGACCACACCGCGCTGCGCCGGATCGTCAGCCGGCCCTTCACCAAGCGCCGGATCGCGGAGTGGGAGGAGATGGCCGCGCGCCTCACTGCGACGTTGGTCGACCAGCTCGTCGAGCGCATCCGGGACGAGGGCTCGGCCGACTTCACCAAGGAGCTGGCCGTCCCCCTGCCGGTCACCTTGATCGCCGAGATCCTCGGCGTGCCACCCTCGATGATGGCCGACTTCCGCCGCTGGTCCGATGCCCTCGTGGGCACCCTGGCCGCGGAGATCGACGTCGCCGGGGTCGGCGCCGACCTGGCGGAGATGTCCGCGTTCTTCTTCTCCGTCGCCGAGCAGCGTCGCCAGGACCCCGAGGACGACCTGATCAGCGCCATCGCCGCCGCCACGCCCGACGGGGAGCAGCTGTCCACGATGGAGGTCGTGCTGTTCTGCATCCTGCTCCTGGTGGCCGGAAACGAGACGACCACGAACCTGCTCGGCAACCTGCAACACGCCTTCTGGGACCACCCGGACCAGTGGCGCCGCCTGCGCGACGATCCCTCGCTCGCTGCCGCCGCAGTGGAGGAGGGGCTGCGCTACTGCGGCCCGGTGCAGGCGCTGTTCCGTCGCACCACCCAGGACTGCGTGCTGGGCGGCGTCGAGATCCCGGTCGAGGCGAACGTCGGCGTGCTGTTCGCCGCCGCCAACCGGGACGAGTCGGTCTTCGAGGATCCCGACCGCTACGTCATCGGCCGGCCCGGCGGCGAGCACGTCGCCTTCGGTCACGGCATCCACTACTGCCTGGGTGCCCAGCTGGCCCGGCTCGAGACCCGGGTGGTGCTCGAGGCCCTGGCCGAGCGAGGCATCGACCTCGTATCGGGGGGACCGTCGGTCCGCACCGCCAACACGGTGCTCCAGGGCTACACCAGCATCCCGGTCGCCGTCGCCTGATGGGAGTCTGAACGGGCCGCCCGGGCCGGACCGTGCCGGCGGGACCCGTTGACACCCCCGGGTGCCACCCGAATAGGGTCGGGCGGACGGTCGGCGATCCGGGAGCCCGTCCGTTGAGTGGGGGGAAGTCGATGGGCCACGACGACGATGCGAGCCACGGTTGGCACTACGCCGACGTCTGGGACCTGATCGCCGAGCTGCGTCCGGCCCAGGATGCCCTGGTCCATGGTGATCGGCGCACGAGCTGGTCGGCGTTCCGGGACCGCGCCGGCGCGCTGGCGTCGAGCCTGGTCGCCGGTGGGGCCGGACCGGGCGACCGGGTGGCCCAGTACCTCTACAACAGCCCCGAGTACCTCGAGGTCACCTACGCCGCCTACCAGGCCGGGCTCACCCCGGTGAACACCAACTACCGGTACCGGGCCGACGAGCTCGCCTACCTGTGGACGAACGCCGATGCGGTGGCGGTCGTGTTCCACGGCGCCTTCACCGACACCGTCGACTCGGTGCGCGACCGGGTGCCCACGCTGCGCCGGTGGCTGTGGGTGGACGACGGCAGCGGGCCGTGCCCGGACTGGGCGGAGCCCTACGAGGCCATCGCGGGCGCCGCGGCCGCCGGTCCCTACCAGCCGTCGTGGGGGCGCAGCGGCGACGACATCGTGATGATCTACACCGGTGGCACCACCGGCATGCCCAAGGGTGTGATGTGGCGCCACGACGACATGTACCGGTCCTTCAACGCCGTGGGCGACCCCGACGACCGCGACCTCGACGCGGTTCGTGACCGCCTGGGCGCCGAGGGAGAGCCGCCGGTGGGCATCCCGGGGTCGCCCCTCATGCACGCCACGGGGTACATGTTCGCCAAGAGCATGCTCACCCAGGGCGGGACCGTGGTCACGCTGCCGGACCGCCACTTCGACGTGCGATCCCTGCTCGAGACCATCGAACGCGAGGGGGTCACGACCGTGGCCATCGTCGGTGACGCCTTCGCCCGGCCGATCCTGGAGGCGCTCGACGCGTCCCCGCAGCGCTGGGACCTCTCGTCCCTGCAGCTGCTCGTGTCGGCCGGCGTGATGTGGAGCGGCGAGACCAAGGCCGGGCTGGCCCGCCACCTCCCCGGCACCCTGTTCGCCGATCTGCTCGGTTCCACCGAAGCCCACGGGATGGGGTCGTCGGTGTCGGGGGCCGGCTCCGATCCGAACACGGCCAGGTTCTCCCTCGGTGCCCACGCCATGGTCATCGACGACGGCGGCAACGTGCTCGGTCCCGGCGGTACCGGCCTGCTCGCGGTCGGCGGACCCGGACCGGTCGGCTACCACAAGGACCCCGACAAGTCGGCCGCCACCTTCCGCACCGTCGCCGGCCGGCGGGTGTCGGTGCCCGGCGACTGGGCCCGCGTCGGCGACGACGGCAGCATCACCCTGCTCGGCCGGGGGTCGCTGTGCATCAACACCGGTGGCGAGAAGGTCTTCCCCGAGGAGGTGGAGGAGGCCCTCGAGACGCACCCGGCCGTCCGGGACTCCACCGTGGTGGGGGTGCCGGATCCGGCCTTCGGCGAGGCCGTCGGCGCCGTGGTGTCCCTCGTCGGCGACGACCTGGTCACCGCCGATGACCTCATCGTCCACGTCAAGGGCCGCATCGCCGGGTACAAGGCGCCCAAGCACGTGCTGATCGTGGACGACGTGGAGCGGAGCCCGAACGGCAAGGCGGACTACGCCGGCGCCCGCCGACGGCTCCTCGACCACCTGTCAGCCACCTCCCCCGCGTCGGCCCAGTCCGACTGAGGACGCCCGGAAAGGAACCCCGCGTGTCACCGAGCACTGCACCCGAGATCGACAAGGACGCACTGAAGGCGAAGTACCGACGCGAGCGCGACAAGCGGCTCCGCCCGGACGGGAACGCCCAGTACCAGCGCCTGAGCGGGCGCTTCGCCCACTACGCCGTGGACCCGTACCTGCCGGTCGAGCCGCGGGACCCCGTTACCGACGACGTGACCGTGGCCGTCATCGGTGGGGGCTTCGCCGGGCTGCTCACCGGCGCCCGGCTCGCCGAGGCCGGCGTCACCGACGTCCGCATCATCGACAAGGGCGGGGACTTCGGCGGCACCTGGTACTGGAACCGGTACCCGGGCGCCCAGTGCGACACCGCCTCGATGGTGTACATGCCGCTGCTCGAGGAGACCGGGCACATGCCCACCGAGAAGTACGCGCACGGGCCCGAGATCCTCGAGCACTCCCAACGCATCGGCAAGCACTTCGGCCTCTACGACGGCGCCCTGTTCCACACCGAGGTCACCGGTCTGGTGTGGGACGAGGCCCGGGCGCGCTGGGTGGTGCGCACCGACCGGGGCGACGAGTTCACCGCCCGGTTCCTGTCCATGGGTACCGGCCCGCTCCACGTACCCAAGCTGCCCGGCGTGCCCGGCATCGACGAGTTCGATGGCCACGCCTTCCACACCAGTCGCTGGGACTACGCCTACACCGGCGGCGACCCCACCGGTGCGCCGATGACCGGTCTGGCCGACAAGCGGGTGGCGGTCATCGGCACGGGCGCCACCGCGGTGCAGTGCGTGCCCCGCCTCGCCCGAGACGCCGGCGAGCTGTTCGTGTTCCAGCGGACCCCGTCGTCGGTCGACGTGCGCGGCAACCACCCCATCGACCCGGACTGGTTCGTGAGCGTCGCCACCCCCGGCTGGCAGCAGCGCTGGCTGGAGAACTTCACCCTGAACCAGACGGGGGGCATGGTCGAAGAGGACCTGGTCATGGACGGCTGGACCGATCTGGCCCGGCGCATCCTGGGCCGCATCGCGTCGCTCGAGGGTCCCGTCGACATGACCCGGATCATGGAGGCCGTCGAGGACGCCGACTTCGAGAAGATGGAGCAGATCCGGGCTCGCTGCGACGAGGTGGTGCAGGACCCCGAGACGGCCGAGAACCTGAAGGCCTGGTACCGCCAGCTGTGCAAGCGGCCCTGCTTCCACGACGAGTACCTGCAGGCCTACAACGAGCCCACCGTCCGCCTGGTGGACACCGACGGCCAGGGTGTGGAGCGGATCACCGCCACCGGCGTCGTGGTCGCCGGCGTCGAGTACGAGGTCGACTGCATCGTGTTCGCCTCCGGCTTCGAGGTGGGCACACCGTTCACCGAGCGGGCCGGCTACGACCCGGTCGGGCGCGGCGGTCGGCGCCTGTCGGAGTACTGGGCCGCCGGCATGAAGACCTTGCACGGCATGCACGTGCACGGCTTCCCCAACCTGTTCATCACCCAGCTGGGCCACGGCGCCAACCTCGTCTCCAACGTCCCCCACAACTTCACCGAGACGTCGAAGGCCGTCGCCGCCGTGGTGGCCCACGCCGAGGAGGGCGGCCATGACGTCGTGGAGGCGAGCGAGGAGGCCGAGCAAGCCTGGATGGAGCTGATCTCGAGCGGGTCGACCTCGGCCATGGGCTCGGCGCTGGGGTCGGCCGACTGCACGCCGGGCTACTACAACAACGAGGGCCAGCCCGGGGCCGGCTTCGCCAGCGAGATCGCCAAGGGCCACCCGGGCGGCCCCATGGCGTTCTTCGAGCACCTGCGACGCTGGACGGGGGAGGGCTTCGATGGGCTCGACTTCCGATAGACCCGCAGCCGAGCGGCCCACCACCGCCGCGAGCCGCGGGCGATGACCGCCCGGACCGCACTGGTGACCGGCGGGGGCGGGGGCATCGGCGCGGCGATCTGCCGGGGGCTGGCCGACGCCGGCCACCGGGTGGCCGTGGCCGACGTGGCCGTCGAGCGGGCCCGAGAGGTGGCCGTCGACATCGACGGTGTCGCCGTCGAGCTCGACGTGACCGATCCGGCCTCGGTCACCGCCGCGGTCGCCGGCGCGGCCGAGGCGCTCGGACCGATCGAGATCTGCGTGAGCTGCGCCGGCTGGGACGAGCTGCGTCCCTTCCTGGACACCGACGAGGCCTTCCAGGCCAAGATCATCGAGATCAACCTGGCCGGACCGGTGCGCGTCACCCGGGCCGTCCTGCCCGCCATGGTGGAGCGCTCGTTCGGGCGGATCGTGAACATCGGCTCCGACGCCGGCCGGGTCGGCTCGTCGCTCGAGTCGGTGTACTCCGGCGCCAAGGGTGGCGTCATCGCCTTCACCAAGACCATCGCCCGCGAGTTCGCCCGCCACGGCATCACGGCCAACACCGTCTGCCCCGGCCCGACGGACACCCCGCTGCTCGACGCCATCACCGAGGCCAGCGCCGATGCCGAGCGGGTGATCGCCGGGATGACGAAGGCCGTGCCCATGCGCCGCCTCGGCCAGCCCGACGACGTGGCCCCGGCCGTGGTGTTCCTCGCCTCCGACGCCGCCGGCTTCATCACCGGCCAGACCCTGTCGGTGAGTGGCGGGCTCACCATGGCATGAACCGCTCGCAATGGATGTGACAATCAGATACTCTCGTTTCACCGTCTCACCACTGCGAACGAGGGGAAACCACGATGAAGACCTTCCAGGGCCGCGTCGGCGCCATCACCGGAGCCGGGTCCGGCATCGGCCGGGCCGTGGCCACCGAGCTGGCCCGCCGCGGGGCCGAGGTCGCCCTGTGCGACGTTGACGACGCCGGCCTCGCCGAGACCGCCGACCGCATCCAGGCCATGGGCACCCGCGTGTCCACCCAGCGCGTCGACGTGGCCGACCGCCAGGCGGTGGAGGAGTGGGCCGACAAGGTGGCGGCCGACCACGGCAAGGTCAACCTGATCATCAACAACGCCGGAGTCGCCCTCGGCGCCAACGTGGAGACGATGTCGTACGAGGACCTCGAGTGGCTGATGGGCGTCAACTTCTGGGGCGTCGTCCACGGGACCAAGGCGTTCCTGCCCCACCTGCGCGCCGCAGGCGAGGGTCACATCGTCAACATCTCCAGCGTGTTCGGGATGATGGGGATCCCGTCGCAGTCGGCGTACAACGCGGCGAAGTTCGCGGTGCGCGGCTTCACCGAAGCGCTCCGGATCGAGCTCGATGCCGACGGTGGCAAGGTCTCGTGCACCACCATCCACCCGGGCGGCATCAAGACCAACATCGCCCGCAACGGCCGCTTCGACGACGCCACCATGTCCGGGATGGGCATGTCCGATCTGGTCCAGGACCCCGACAAGGTGCTCGAGATGACCGAGCGGGCGTTCCGCACGACCCCGGAGAAGGCGGCCCAGGTCATCCTCGACGCCGTCCAGGCCGACAAGCGCCGGGCGTTCATCGGCACCGACGCCCAGCTGTTCAAGTTCATGGCCATGCTGCCCCCAGGCGTGTACCAGAACGCCATCCGGCTCGGGTCCCGCCTGGGCGCCCGCTTCGCCCGCTGACACCCCCGTCGACGAGGAGTACCCATGACTCACACGCTCGAGTTCAGCGCCGAGGAGCTGCTGGCCACCGACGACATCGAGGAGCCGCTGCTGGCCGGCGGTGTCCGCTGCCACGGTGGGTTCCTCCACGACGGCACCTACGTCTCGCCGCGCACCAAGTTCCGCCGGCCGGCGCTCACGGCATGGCAGGACCAGCACCGCAAGGACTTCGGCACCGAGATCCTGCACGCGCCGGTCGAGACCTGGCCGGGCAACTACCCGAGCGTCGAGCAGGCCCGGCTGCTGCTGCGCCACGGGGTGCGGGAGCCGATCATCGCCAACCTCACCCGGATCGGCACGGTGGAGGGCTTCGGTGCGATGATCCGCTTCCTCGCCCCTCCAGACATGCAACGGTTCTTCGACGACGACATCCGTGGCACGGCGTTGGACCACCTCTCGAAGGGCTTGGTCGAGGCACACGCGCGGGACGAGGCCGGCCACGGCGACGAAGCCGGCCACGACCGTATGTGGTACGCCGTGCGTGACATCGCCTTCGAGAACCCGGTCACCCAGGACGAGACCGAGCTGATGATGCAGCGCATGGGAATCGCCTTCGGCGCCAGCCCCGATCCCGACGGTGCCCGGCAGCGGTTCCTGGGCAAGCGCGCCTTCGAGGATCTCGACGTCGGGCTCGAGCTGCTGATCTCCACCATGCTCCGGGTCCTGTTCGTGGAGATCAAGGCCTTCCACGTCTTCGCCTGGGCCGAGGAGCTGCTGTCCGATCCTGACCTGGTGGCCGGCGACGGCGAGGCGACCCGCCTGGTCTCCTTCATCCGGGCCGATGAGACCCCGCATGTGGAGTACCTGCGCACCGCGCTCACCGAGATGCGCGATCGCACGTTCGTGGGCGAGTCCGGGAAGCACTACCCGGGTGCCGACATCATCGGGCCGATGTGGGATGCGTCCCTGGCCGAGTCGCTGGGGCTGCTGGAGGACCAGAACCGGGCGGCCACCGTCGCCGAGCTGGAGCTGGCCGTGTCGTCCCGGCCCCACGGCGCCGACCTGCTCGCCGAGTTCCACAGCCTGGCCGAACCGCCGGCGGACTGATCTTCGGGCGCGGACCCGGACCGGGTCCCGTCACCTCTGCGGCGGCAACCTCACACGGGGCCGTCGAGCTCGAAGCCCCGGTAGCCGGCCTCGGCCGCGTCCCGGCACGACGCCAGGTAGAGCTGCAGGCCGCCCGGCCAGTTGAGCATCTCCCGGGGCTTGCCCGGGATGTTGGCCCCCATGTACCACGAGTCGGCCCGGGGGAACAGCGTCATGTCGGCGATGCCGTGGACCATCGAGCGCCACTCCTCTTCGGCCTCGGCGGTGGCCTCGATGCGGGTGGTGCCGGTGTCGTGGAGGTGGGCGAGCAGCTCGACCACCCAGTCGCCCTGCACCTCGGCGCAGGTCGGCCCGTTGCAGAACCCCGACGGGCTCTGGGGCCCGTACAGGTACACCAGGTTGGGGAAGCCGTGGCTGGCCAGACCCAGGTGGGTGCGCACGCCGCCGGCCCAGTGCTCGCGCAGGCTCTCACCGTCGGTGCCGCGCAGGTCGATGCTGACCAGCCCGCCGGTGACGGCGTCGAAGCCGGTGGCCAGCACCAGCAGGTCGCAGGGGTGCTCGCCGTCGGTGGTCCGCACGCCGGTCGGGGTGATCGCCTCGACGGGCGTGGCCTGCAGGTCGACGAGCTCGACGTTGTCCTGGTTGAACGCGTCGTAGTACCACTGCTCGAGCGACGGGCGCTTCACGCCGAAGGGGTGGGGCGGTTCCGCCGGCGCCAGGATCTCGGCGACGGCGGGGTCGTGCACGCGCTCGTGGACCTTGCTCCGCCAGAAGTCGTAGGCGGGGCGGTTGGCCGCCTCGTCGAGCAGCAGGTCGGAGTAGCCGCCGGCCCAGAACGCGAACCCGCCCTCCTGCCACAGCCGCTCGTAGGTCTCGAGGCGCTCCGCCTCGGACACATCGAAGGTGTTGCTCCCCGCTTCGGGGTAGGCGAACCCGCTGTTGGTCTGGGTGCGCCGCTCGAAGATCTCCGGGTAGTCGGCCTTGGCTGCGTCCTGGTCCTCACGGGTGAGCCGGCGCTGCTGCATGGCCAGTGCCATGATCGGCGTGCGCTGGAACACGGTCACGTGCTCGGCGACCCGTGCCGCCTCCTGGACGACCTGGACGCCGCTGGCGCCGGTGCCGAGCACGGCGACCCGCCGGCCGGTGAGGTCGACGCCCTCCTGGGGCCAGTGCGCGGTGTGGGACCACTCGCCGGCGAAGTCGTCCAGGCCGGGGATGTCGGGCACGTAGGCCTTGGCCGCGAAGCCGGTGCACAGCACCACGAACCGGGTGCGCAGCGTGTCGCCGCCATCGGTGTGCAGCTCCCAGCTGCGCGACGCCTCGTCCCAGGCGCCGGCGGTGATCCGGGTCTGGAACCGGATGTCCTCGCGCAGCCCCCACACGCCGTCGACGTGGTCGAAGTAGCGGCGCAGCGCCTGCCAGTCGGGGAAGCGCTCGTCCCAGTACCAGTCCTGCCACACGTCGGGGTCGGAGTACTCGTAGAGGGGCACGTGGGAGTCGACCCGGGCGCCGGGGTAGCAGTTCCAGTGCCAGATGCCGCCGAGTCCGGCGCCCGCCTCGATGAGGGTGACCCGCAGGCCGAGCCGGCGCAGGTGGTGGAGCTGGTACAGGCCGGCGAAGCCCGCTCCGACGATGACGACGTCGTGCTCGGGGGCGCTCATCGCCGCCTCGCCTCGGCCCAGGACAGGCCCTGTTCGACGTCGACGTCGTGGGGCAGGCCGAGCACGCGCTCGCCGATGATGTTGCGCTGCACCACGCCGGTGCCGCCTCCGACGGTGAGGGCGGGGGCGAAGAGGAACCCGTGGGCCCACAGGTCAGGTTCGCCACCGAAGGGCCCGACGTCGTCGCGCATGCCGGCCGTGCCGGCCAGGTCCTTGGCCAGCTCCATGATGTGCTGGCCGTGCTCGTCGGCCATCACCTTGCGGATCGACGCCTCCGGCCCCGGGGGCTCGCCTTTGATCGCGGCGGTCACCGTGCGCAGGCGGATCAGCCGGAGCAGCTCGGACTCGATGTGCAGCTGCGCCAAGCGCTGGCGCAGCAGTGGATCGTCGACGGAGCCGTTGGCCCGGACGACGTCGAGGAGGTCCCCGGCGTTGGGGCCGTGACCCCACAGGGCGCCGCCCGAGGACAGCGAGACCCGCTCGTTGCCGAGGGTGACCTTGGCCAGCGACCAACCCCGGTTCTCCTCGCCCACGAGGTTCTCGGCCGGGATGCGCACGTCGGTGAGGAAGACCTCGTTGAACGTGTGCCCGCCGGTCATCTCGATGATCGGCCGGATCTCGATGCCGGGCGCGTCCATCGGGCAGATGAAGTACGACACGCCCTGGTGCTTGGGCTGGTCGGGGTCGGTGCGGGCGATGAGGATGCCGTAGGCGGAGAACTGGGCCAGCGAGGTCCAGATCTTCTGCCCGTTGACCACGTACTCGTCGCCGTCGCGCACCGCTCGGGTGCCGAGGTTGGCCAGGTCGGAGCCGGCCTGGGGCTCGGAGAACAGCTGGCACCAGACCTCCTCGCCGGCGAGCAGCGGCATGAGGTGGCGGTCCTTCTGCTCCTGTGTGCCGGCGTGGAGGATGGTGGGGCCGGCCCAGCCGATGCCGATCGGGTTCATCGGCCGGCGCACGCCGGCCCGCTTGAGCTCGTCGTCGATCACCAGCTGCTGGATGGGATCGGCGTCGAGCCCCCAGGGCGCCGGCCAGTGCGGTGCCACGTAGCCGGCCTCGGCCAGCTCGCGCCCGCTCGGCTGCGGGTGGTCCTGCAACCAGTCCCGCACCGACTTGCGGTCCGGGTGATCCTCGCCCGGCAGGTCGAAGTCCATCTGCTCGCTCCTGTCCCCTTGTTGCTGGCCAGCGACAGTAGCGGTGCGCGACACGCGACGGGAATCGTCTCGCCGCCGGTGCGGGTGCCGGACGGTCAGGGCGAGGACACCGGCCGCAGCCCGCTCCACGGCGCGGGTGCCGGGGCGCCACCGTCGCGCCGCTCGGTCCGGGGCACCGGGAAGGTGAGGTGGCGGAGGCCGTCGTCGAGGGTGGCCGTGGCGTCGTAGCCGCAGCGCACCACCAGCTGCGGGAATGCGATGTTGTCGGCGAGGCACACGGCGGACAGCGCGCCGACGTCGCGGACCGCAGCGACGTGCACACACCTGCGCAGGAGCGCGGCGCCGATGCCCCGCCGCTGGTGGGCGTCCTCCACCAGCACGGCAACCTCGCCGGTGCCGTCACCCGGCAGGTCGAGGTGGGCGACCCCGACCAGCTCGGAGCCGACGGCGGCGACGAGCCCGACCCGCCGGCGCCCGTCGACGTCCATGAGCAGGCGCAGCAGCGACGGAGGGATGGCCCGCATCCCCGAGAAGTACCGGCGCTGTCTCGTGAGCGGACTGCACCGGGCATGCATCCGCACGTAGGCGAGCTCGTCCTCGGCCCGCAGCACGCGCAGGTCGACCTCGCCACCGTCGCGCAGCACGACCCGCTCGCCGGTCGGGGCGCCGAGATCGGGGTCGGGGCTCGCCACGGCCGCCCCGATGCTCATGACGGCCCGGAGCCGGGCCGTCTCGGTGAAGGAGAACCGGGGCGAGCGGCGAACGGCGACGCCGATGTGGGCCCGTCCGCCGAGCGCCATCGGTGCGGCCAGCACCCAGGCGCCGTCGGGCCCCGCCGGCAACGACTTCACCGGTTCGCGTCCCAGCACGGCGCGGCCCTCGGCCAGCGCCCTCGCTCCGACGCCGGCGAGCGGCAGTCCCTCGATCGCCGGCCGGACGTAGGCGAGCTCCACGGGGACGACCTGGGCGATGGCTGCGGCCAGCACCTCGACGCTGGCCTGCGCTCTCATGACACCTCCGGCCGCCTCGACGGCCTGCGTCACCGGATCCACCAGCTCGTGGGCGTCGGCCCGGCGCAGGTCCACGAGCTCGGCGTCGAGTGGGGCGAGTCGCTCCTGGATGGCGGCGGCGTCGAGGTACCCGTCGACCGCGATGACCAGATCGTCGGCGACGCGGGATGCACCGGTGGCATGCACGTCGAGGGAGACGATGTTGGCGCCGACGCCACCGAGGGCCCCGGCGATCGCGGCGAGCTGGCCGGGTGTGTCGTCGGCTTCGATCCTGGCTCTCCACAGTTCCATGGCGCCAGCCTCGCCGCCGCGCCGTGTCATCGGATCGACGGCCGCGTGAGGTCTGCGTGAACTCCGCGCGGAGCGAGCCGCGGCGCCTCAGCTCCGGACCGGTACGGAGTGCTCCCAGTCGGCGAGCAGGGCCCGCAGCGCGGCGATGAGCGCCAGGGGCTGGTCGAGGGGCACGTGGTGGTGGGCCTGGGGGATCTCGACGAAGGGAGCGGTGCGCCCGAGCACCTCGGACATGTGGTCGGTGACGTCGGGGGTGACGATGGCGCTGAACTGGCCGTGCAACACGGCGACGCGGGTCTTCACCATGGCCAGGTACTCGTGCAGCTCGTGGGCGGCGAACCGTTCGAAGACGGCCCGGTCGAACTTCCACGTCCAGCCGTTCGGGGTCTCGCGCAGGGAGTGCCGAGCGATGTGATCCACGATGTAGCGGTTCTCGCACGGCTGCGGGGGCACCAGGTGGAAGTGCTCCATGGCCTCCTCGAGGCTGGGGTAGGTCTTCGGGTTCGAGAAGGCACGGCCGCGGTTGGCCTCCTCGGTCTCGGGATCGGGACGTCGCACCGGCGAATCGATGATGATCGTGCCGGCGATGTCGTCGCCGTGGATGGCGGCGGCGACCATGGTCACGAAGCCCCCCATGCTGTGACCCACCGTGATGGGCCGATCCATCCCGAGGGCGTCGGCCACGCCCAGGACCTCGGCCGCCCACTGCTCCATGTCGTAGCGCTCACGGTGGCCGCTGTCTCCGTGGCCGCTGAGGTCGAGCGCGGCGACGTGGTACTGGTGCGTCAGCTGTGGGGCGATGAAGCTCCACCACCGGGCGTGGGCCGCGCCCCCGTGGACGAGGACGAGGCCGGGCTTGGCCGTGTCACCCCAGGACAGGGCGTGGATGGCGCAGCCGTCGACCTCGACGTGCGTCGTCAGGGGATCGGTCGCGACGGCACTGGTGAACCAGGCCGGGGGATGGGTGGCGGCCATGGCCGGCACCATAGGGAACGCCGCCGCCGGCCGCGAAGCGGGCGCCGGGTTACCGGTCCGTGCCGATCGCGTACTGCTCGATGAGCTCCACGCCGCGGGCGGTGTCCTCGTGGAGCACGAAGTGGCCACCCGGGACGGTGACCAGCTCGGCGCCGGCGCGCGTCGCCTGCTCGGCGAAGACGTCGGGCAGGAACGTGTCCGAGCCGGCGACGATGGTGGTCGGCGCGGCGAGCCGGGCGAGGTGGTCCCACGCCGCAGCTGCGCCGTCGGGTCCCGTGGACACCTCGAACACCATGGCCTCCACCTCGGGACGGCAGGCCAGGCGCACGCCGTCGCCGTCATCGACCGTCCCCCAACGGGCGTAGGCCTCGAGCGCTTCGGGTGCGAGCTGCGACAACGGTGGGCGGTCGCGGTAGGCATCGACCAGTGCCGCCCGGTCGGGGAACCGGTCCCGCCGGCGCCGGGCACCGGCCGCCATCGGGTTCTCCGCGCCGCCCGGCGCCCACTCGTCGGAGATCGGGAACGCCACCGGCTCGGCCAGCAGCAGCCGTGACCACCTTCCCGGGTCCAGCCGGTCGACGAGCACGGCCACCGCTCCGCCCAGGGATCCGCCGACGCCGACGACCCCGTGCAGGCCGAGTGCGTCGAGCACCGTCACCACGTCGGTCGCCAGGTGCTCGAACGCGTAGTCGTGGGCATCGGTCGGCGCGCTCGACGCCCCGTGGCCACGTAGGTCCACGGCGATCGGCCGGGCGACCCGGTGGAGCCGTTCGGCGACCGGCTCGTACAGGCCGGCGCAGAAACCGTTCGGATGCAGCAGCACCACCGCCGGTCCCGGCCCGCCCCAGTCCATGACCCGGAGCCGGACTCCCGCTGCGACATCGATGTCGACCAGATCGGGTCCGTCGCGGCGATGGCTCGGCATCGCCCGAGCCTATGGAGGGGCATCGCGGTCGGTGCGCGGCGCGGGGCGTGGAACGTCTACGGTCTCATGCGTCACCGGACGCGGGTCCGGGAACCGAAGGGGGAATGGTGACGTCGACGAGGCGATGGGTGAGCGTCCTGCTCGCCGCAGCACTGCTGATCGGTGCCTGTGGTGCCGAGGACGAGTCCACGGCAACAGACGAAGGCGCCGCGGTCGATGGCGGGGCCGAAGAGCCGGCGCCTCCGGAGGAGGCGCTCCCAGAGGAGGAGGCCGAGATCGAGGACAGCACCGCCGGTGTCACCGACTCCACCATCAGCATCGGCGTCCACGCCCCCGAGACGATCGGCGGGATCGACATCGGAGACCTCCTCGGGCTCGGGGACATGACCCAGCTCTACTGGGACACGGTGAACGAGGCGGGCGGGATCCACGGTCGCACCGTGGAGGTGACCCTGGGCGATGACGGCTACGACGCCAACGCGGCCCAGCAGGCGTGCCGCGACCTGATCGCCAAGGATCTGTTCTTCGTCTCCGGCACCTCGGGCGCCGACCAGATCATCACGTGCGCCAACCTGGCCACCGAGGTCCAGATGCCGTACCTGAGCCTCGGTGTCGCCGAGGCCGGGCTGGTCGACAGGCCCGGCTACCGGGCGATGACGATGACCTACGACGGCATGTCGGAGCTCATGGCCGAGTACGTGCTCGGCGAGCTGGCCGAGCCCGAGACCCCCGTCGCCATGGTCCGCTACAACAGCCCGAGCTCGGCGGGCGCCCAGGACGCGTTCACCGCCAAGATGGACGAGCTGGGCGGCAACGTGGTGGCCGCCGATGCGGTGGACAAGCAGGGCAACGCCAACGAGCTCACCGCCGAGTGCGTGAAGCTGGCCAACCTCGGCGTCGAGGTCGTCTTCATGATCCTCGTGCCCACCGTGTCGACCCAGCTCGCCCGCCTGTGCGCCGAGCAGGGCTTCACCCCCCAGTACGTGACCGTCTCCAACACCCTGTCCTGCGCCTCGGAGCCGCCGATCGGCGTCCCCGAGCTGAACGGCTGCCAGTCGTTCTCGGCCGTGCGGGTCGACGTCACCGACAGCCCCTTGGCCAAGGAGGCCATGGACGCGTGGGCTGCCGCCTTCCCCGACCGTGAGCCGCCGGATGACCTGGTGACGTTCTGGGGCCTGTTCGACATCTACCGCGAGGCCCTCGAACAGATGGGTCCGGAGCCGAGCCGGGTGAAGTTCCTCGAGACGTTGGACTCCATGCAGTACGACAACGGCTTGGCCAACCCGATCGACTTCGCCGGGGACAAGATCGGGGCCGACAGCACCATCGTGATCGAAGCAACGGGGGAAGCTCCCTGGGAGCGCGAGCTCGTCGCGGAGTGGACCTCCAGCTTCGGCTGAGCAGCTGATCGGCGGGCGTGGAGATGGAAGAAGCGTTCACCTTCGTGGTCGTCGGCATCGCCGGCGGCTCCACCTACGCACTGCTCGCGCTCGGCCTGGTGCTCGTCCACAGCGTCTCCCGCGTCCTCAACTTCGCCCAGGGCGCCTTCGGCACCCTCGCCGCCTTCGTCGCCGCCAGCATCGCCATGGGTCACGACATCCCGTGGCCGCTGGCGGTGGCGGCCGCGGTGGCGGTGGGGGCGGCGGTGGGGGCGGCCACGGCGGTGGTGCTGCTCGGCCGCGATGGCGGGATCCTCCCGCCGCTGGTCGGGACCGTCGGGATCCTGTCTGCCATCACGCTCGTCGAGGCCCGTTGGCTCGGGGGCACCCGCGAGTTCCCCACGCCGGTCTCCGGCGCCGGTGTCGAGCTGGCCGGGGTGGTGATCACCCCCACCCGCATGTTGGTCGTGGCCGTCGCCGCGGGGGCCGGTCTCGCCCTGTGGCTCGGTCTGGAGCGGACGCGCCTCGGGCTGGCGCTGCGGGCCGGTGCCGACAACCGCGAGGGCGCCCGCATCGTCGGGCTCGACCCACGACGGCTCGAGGTGGCGGCGTGGACCGCCGCCGGTGCCCTCGGCGCCGTCGCCGGCGTGCTGTCCGGCTGGACGACCCAGACCATCACTCCCGGCTTCCTCACCGGCGTGCTTCCCCAGGCCTTCGCCGCCGCGATGCTCGGCGGCATGGTCAGCCTGCCCGGCGCCATCCTCGGCGGGTTGGTCGTCGGCGTGGCCGAGAGCCTGACCCGCCTCTACTGGGGCGGCACGCCGGGCTCCCCGGAGCTGGTCGTGTTCCTGGTGCTCGCCGCCGTCCTGCTGCTCCGTCCCCAGGGACTGTTCACCCGAGCCCGGCGTGGTCTCGCCTTCGAGGGATCCGAATCCCTCGTTCGCCTCCTGCCGATGGTGCGCGACCCGCGCCCGGGCTCGACCCTCAGCCGGGTCGTGGGTCCGGCCGGTCCGGTGGTCGCCGTGGTGGCCGTCGTCGCCATCGCCGGGGCGGTGTCCGGCCCGGATGCCTTCAAGCTGTCGGCCCTGCCGGTGTACGCCCTGCTGGCCCTCAGCCTCAACTTCCTCGC
The DNA here is from genome assembly GCA_003476595.1 of Acidimicrobiaceae bacterium. GTDB lineage: Bacteria > Actinomycetota > Acidimicrobiia > Acidimicrobiales > Salinilacustritrichaceae > Salinilacustrithrix. Next base: position 20,468 of record DMTU01000255.1, read on the forward strand.
CGCCGCCACCGGGCAGCTCTCCCTGGGCCATGCCGGCCTCTTCGGGCTCGGTGCCTTCGGCGCAGCCGTCGCCACCACCACGTGGGAGCTGCCGCCGGTGCTGGGGTTCCTCGCCGGGCCGGCACTGGCCGGGGTCGCCGCCGCCGCACTCGGTGCCGCGTCCCTGCGGGTCCGCGGCCTCTACCTGGCCGTGCTGACCCTGGCCTTCGGAGTGGTGCTGCAGGCCTTCGTGTTCCCCACCGAGACGTTCTCCCAGGGCGGCGCCGGCCTGACGCTGACCCGTCCCGAGCTCGGCCCGTTCGACCTCGGCGACGACGGCACGTTCCTGGCCGCGTGCGGGATCCTGCTCATCGCGGTCTGGGCGGTGCTCCGCCGGCTCGAGCGAGTCCCGCTGCTGCGCGGCATGGTCGCCATCCGGGAGAACCAGACGGCGGCCTCGGCCCGCGGCATCGACGCCACCCGGCTCGGCGTCGTGGGCTTCGCCATCTCCGGCGTCCTGGCCGGCCTGGCCGGGTCCGCCTTCGCCTTCCGCCAGGGCATCGTGGTCGCGTCGGTCTTCCCGGTGCAGCTGTCGCTCACGCTCGTGATCTGGGTGGTGCTCGGCGGGCTGGGGTCCCGGGCCGGTGTCGCCGCCGTCGCAGCCGCGTTCACCCTCGTCGATCTCTACGCCTCGGGCAGCAACCAGATCTTCACCCTCCTCGCCGCGCTGGCGGTCGTCCTGCTCATCGGTCGTCAGCCCCTCGGTGCCGGCGGTGCCCTGCGCGCGGTGTTCGAGCGTCGCCGTCTCGCCCGTCCCGCCAGCCGGCCGGCCAGCGAGCGGCGAGAACCCGCGAGGAGCGACGCGGCGGGGGGAGCCCCGGGTCCCGGGCCCGCCGTCCCGCCGTCGCTCGTGGTCCGCATGTCCGAGCACGAGGTGGTCCGGCCGGTGGTGCTCGGCGCACGCGACGTCACGGTCCGCTTCGGCGGCAACGTGGCCATCGACTCGCTGTCGCTCGACGTCCATCCCGGCGAGATCGTCGGCATCCTCGGACCCAACGGCGCCGGCAAGACCACGACGTTCAACGTCCTGAGCGGCTTCATCGCCCCCACCCGGGGCGGGGTCTGGTTCCGGGGTCACGACATCTCCGAGCTCACACCGGCCGAGCGCACACGGCGCGGCCTGGGCCGGTCGTTCCAGCAGGGCGGACTGTGGCCGTCGGAGACGGCGCACGCCAACCTGTTGATGGCCCAGTACGGGCGCTCGGTCGGGTCCTCGTTCGGTGACGCCGTCGCCCTGGCGCCGGAGCATCTGCGCAGCGACCGACGCCGCGCCGCCGTCGCCGATGAGGTCCTCGAAGTGCTCGGCCTGGGCGACGCGGCCCGGCGACCGGTCGGCACCCTGCCCTACGGGCACCGCAAGGTCCTCGAGATCGGCTGCGCCGTGGCCACCCGACCCGAGGTGCTGCTCCTCGACGAGCCCGCCGCCGGCCTCCACGGTGCACAGAGCGAGTGGATCTCCGAAGCCATCGCCGCCCTGCGCCGCGAGCTGGGCATCACCGTCGTGGTCATCGAGCACGACGTCGCCCTGGTCCGATCGGTGTCGGACCGCATCTACGTCCTGGACTTCGGGAGCCTGCTCACCGCGGGTCGACCCGACGAGGTGCTGGCTCGAGCCGAGGTGATCGAGGCCTACCTCGGCCAGCCTCTCGCCGCTCCCGGGACGGTGCCGTCGTGACCGCCGCCCTGTCGGTGCGCGGGTTGGTGGCCGGCTACGACGGCGTGCCGGTGGTGCGCGACATCGACCTCGACATCGGCCCGGACACGTTCCTGGCGGTGGTCGGAGCCAACGGTGCCGGAAAGACGACCACGCTCCGGGCGATCATGGGCCTGTGCGACGTGTTCGCCGGCACCATCGAGCTCGGCGACCGCTCGGTCGGCGACGCCCGCACGAGCGCCCGGGTCTTGGCCGGTCTCGCCCTGTGCCCGGAGGGTCGGATGGTCTTCCCCACCCTCACCGTGGAGGAGAACCTGCTCACCGGCGCCATCGCCGGCCAGGCCTGGGCCGGAAGATCTGACGCCCTCGCCCGCGTCTATGCGGTGCTACCCCGGCTCGCGGAGCGCCGCGGCCAGGCCGCCGGCACGATGTCGGGCGGCGAGCAGCAACAGCTCGCGGTCGGGCGCTCCCTGATGAGCGACCCACGGGTCCTGCTCGTCGACGAGGCATCCCTGGGCCTGGCCCCGGTCATGGTGGACCAGGTGTTCGAGATCCTGGCCAGCATCCACGCGTCGGGCACCGCCATCGTCGCCGTGGAGCAGAACATCCGCATCAGCACCGTGGCCACCGAGATCGTGGTGCTCGAGCAGGGCACGATCTCGGAACGGATCCCGGCCGAGGACGTCGGCCACGGACTGCACGAAGCCGCGAGAGCGGCGTACTTCGGAACAGGAGCGCACTGACATGCCCGAAACCCACACCCCGACCGAGGACGCCACACCGGTGGTCGACTGGCGGGCGCTGCGCGACCTCGTCAGCGACGAGACGAGCGAGCACGGGCGCCGGCGGCGTTCCGTCGCGCTCACCGTCGCCATCCTCGCCTGGATCGCCGCCTTCGTGCTGGTGTGGATCACCTGGGACCAGGTCGCCACCCGCGACATCGTCGCCGACCAGCTGCCGTTCCTGGCCAGCAGCGGTCTGGCCGCCATCGTGGCCGCCATCATCGGCGGTGCTGCCCTGGTCGTGGCCTTCCTGCCCACGGGACCAGCGTCCCGCTGAGCGGTCTCGGCCCGGGTCGCCGCCGAACCTAGGGCTCGCTGATGTTGAAGGTCTCGATGCGCTCGGCCAGCCGGTGCAGCACCGAGGCCACGGTCTCGAGCTCGTCGGCCGATGCATCGCCGAGCAGCTCGGCGAAGATCTGACGCCGGGCCCGGCGGTGGGCCTCCACCGCGACGATCCCGCCCTCGTCGATGACCACGACCCACCCGCGGCGGTCGGTGGGATGGGGCTCTCGGCGGGCCAGACCGGCCTCCTGGAGGGCCTGGACCTGACGACTCACCGTCGACACGTCGAGGCACAGGTGGTCAGCCAGCTCGCCCACCCGCCACGGCCGCTCGGTGAGCCGCACGAGCAGGACGTAGGCGGACCGGTCGAGGTGCACACCGGCCCGGTCGGCGACCCGCTCGGTGAAGCGGGGCAGCGTCGCACTGCGCACGACCCGGCTCAGGGAGTCGGCGAGGTCGACGACGATCGGCGCGACGGGTTCCATCGGCGGTAAGGGTACAGCTGGCGGTCAGGAAGTTGTACCGTGCACCCTCTGCGCGATACAACGATGTGCCGGCGGACCCCTTGGAGAAGAGGCTGGTGACCATGGACGACTCCGCAGCGGCCCCCGAGCTGGAGCTGACGCACCGCGAGATCCTCGTCGTGATGAGCGGCCTGATGCTCGGCATGCTGGTGGCTGCACTCGGTCAGACGGTGGTGGCCACCGCGCTGCCCACCATCGTCGGTGAGCTCGGCGGCCAGGACCAGCTGGCCTGGGTGGTCAGCGCCACCCTGCTGACCTCGACCGCGTCGACTCCCCTGTGGGGCAAGCTCAGCGACCTGTACGGCCGCCGGCCGCTGTTCCAGGCCGCGATCGTGGTCTTCCTGGTCGGGTCCGTGCTGTGCGGCCTGTCCCAGGACATGGCCCAGCTGATCGGCTTCCGGGCCGTGCAGGGCCTCGGCATCGGCGGCTTGATGGCGCTGTCCCAGGCCATCATCGGCGACATCGTCTCGCCTCGCGAGCGGGGTCGCTACCAGGGCTACATCGGGTCCGTGTTCGGCGTGTCCAGCGTCGGCGGGCCCCTGATCGGCGGCTTCCTGGTGGACGGCCCCGGCTGGCGCTGGTGCTTCTACGTCGGCGTGCCCATCGGCATCGCCGCCTACGTGGTGACCAACCGCGTGCTGACCATGCCGTTCACCCGTCGTGACCACGAGATCGACTACCTCGGTGCGGCGCTCATCGTCGGCGGCGTCTCCTTGCTCCTCCTCCTGCTCTCCCTCGGGGGCAAGGAGTTCGAGTGGGGATCCACCGAGATCGTGGGGATGGCCATCGGCAGCGCCGTGCTCCTCGCCCTCGCCGTGGTGCAGGAGCGCCGTGCCGCCGAGCCGATCATCCCGCCTCGGCTGTTCAGCATCCCGACGTTCCGGATCACCAGCCTGGCCGGATTCATCGTCGGCGTGGCGATGTTCGGGGCCATCGTCTACCTCCCCCAGTACCTCCAGATCGTCAAGGGCCAGAGCCCGACCCGGTCGGGGCTGCTCACCATCCCGCTGATGATCGGGCTCATGGGGATGTCGATCGGATCGGGCCGGATCATCACCCGGACGGGCCGCTACAAGGTGTTCCCGGTGGTGGGTCTCATACTGGTGGCCGTGGGCCTCGGGCTGTTCTCCCTGCTCGGCGTCGACACACCGCTGCCGGTGGCGGGCACCTACATGCTCGTCCTCGGCGCCGGCCTCGGCATGGTCATGCAGGTCCTGGTGCTGGCCGTGCAGAACGCGGTCGAGCACCGTGACCTGGGAACGGCGACATCGGCCGCCACCTTCTTCCGTTCGATGGGCGGGGCGCTCGGCGTTGCCGTCTTCGGAGCGCTGCTCTCGAACCGGTTGGGCACCTACATCCCCGAGCGCCTGGCCGCCGCCGGCGTCGAGGCCGGCGACGGTGGGGGCGACCTGCTCGGCACCCCCGACGCCATCGCCGCCCTGCCGGGACCGGTGCGCGATGCGGTGCTCGGCGGCTTCGCCGACAGCCTCTCGGACCTCTACACCATCGCCATCCCCATCGCGCTGCTCGGCTTCCTCGTCGTGCTGTTCCTCCCCGAGCTGCCGCTGCGGACCTCGGTGCGGGAGCACGAGCGCGTGGTCACCGACGGAGAAGCGGTCAGCGCCGCCTTCGAGACGTCCTTCGTCGACGACAATGCGGATGTGCCCGACCTCACCCACAGCGGGGATGAGCCTGGCGGCAGAAGGAACGACGCCGCCAGCAACGCCTGAAATCTGCCGGTCGTCGCACGGGCGGCCGAGGATCGAGCAGGAGGCCAGGCGGCCGACGGCGAATGTGGCGATGAAACGATTTCGTTGTACCGTTTCGTCCGAACGCCTGCCGCGACGAGCACCGACCCCGCCGGGAGCGTCATGTCCTCCACCGCATACGAGCCGGTCCCGTGACCCGGCGTCTGCGCTTGCAGGGCGGCACGGCGCTGGTCACCGGCGCCGGGAGCGGCATCGGTCGGGCGACCGCGATCGCCCTCGCCGAGGCCGGCGCCGACGTG
>DMTU01000255.1:25854-26535 GCA_003476595.1 Acidimicrobiaceae bacterium
TCGCCGAGGCCGGCGCCGACGTGGTGTGCGTGGACATCGACGAGCTGGCCGCCAAGACGACCACCGTCGCCTGCGAGGACCGCGGCGTCACCTCCCGGGCCCACGCCTGCGACGTCGCCGATCGCCGCGCCATGGAAGCGCTGGCCGAGCGCGTGCACGACGAGCACGGGGTGCTCGACGTGGTCGTGAACAACGCCGGTGTCGGGATGAGCGGGCGCCTGGCCGACATGTCGCTCGACGACTGGGAGTGGATCCGGTCCATCAACCTCGATGGCGTGGTCCACGGATGTCGCCTGTTCGGGGCGCCGATGGCCGAGCGCGGCCGCGGCCACGTGGTGAACGTCGCCTCGGGGCTGGCCTACCTGCCCCGCTCCACCGAGATCGCCTACTGCACCACCAAGGCGGCGGTGCTCATGTTCTCCCGGTCCCTGCGCGCCGACTGGCGCACCTGCAGCGTGGGGGTGTCGGCCGTGTGCCCCGGCTTCGTCAACACGCCCATCCTCAGCCGCGGCCGATTCGTCGGCCCGATGTGGTCGCCGGAGACCATGAAGCTGGCCGAGCGTGGCTTCGGCTTCGGGCACCCGCCGGAGGCGGTCGCCGACGCCGTCATGGTCGCCATCCGGCGGAACCGGGCGATGGTCGCCCCGGGGCTCGAGGCCCGTCTCGGCTGGCAGCTGCACC
>DMTU01000255.1:26698-26928 GCA_003476595.1 Acidimicrobiaceae bacterium
TGCACCGGTTCGCACCCCTGGCCCTCGACGCCGTCACCGGCCGGCCGCCGCCCCGGTTCCTGCTGCGGCGAGGCGCACGATGACCGGCGCCGTCCGGAGGCTCCTGCCGTGGGTCGCGGTGCCGGCATCGATGGTGGTGGTGGTGGCGGCGGCCACCGCCGCGGTCGGCGCGGTCGCCGTCGGTGCCCGCCGGCGCCGACGCTGCACCGACCCGGCCGGACCCCGGAAGC
>DMTU01000255.1:27075-32063 GCA_003476595.1 Acidimicrobiaceae bacterium
CTGCCCAGGGGCGTCGCCGACGTCGTCCGCACCGACGACGGTGCCGAGCTGGCGCTGCACCTCGCCGGTCCGGCCGACGGACCGTTGGTCGTGCTCATCCACTGCTGGACCGGCAACAAGGAGCTGTGGGCACCGGTCGCCCGGCGCCTCGTGCAGCTCGGGCACCGGGTCGTCCTGTACGACCAGCGGGGCCACGGCAGCTCCACGTTCGGAGCCGGGCTCGACTGCGTCGACCGCCTCGGCCACGACCTGGCCTCCGTCCTGTCCCACCTCGATGCCCGCGACGTCGTGGTCGCCGGGCACTCGATGGGCGGCATGTCGATCCAGGCCTACGTCGGCGGCCACCGCGCCGACGCGGCCGAGCGACTGGTCGGCGCCGTCCTCGTCGCCACCGCCGCCCGCACGCTCGGCCGGGCGCTGCCCGCCGTGCTGGCCGAGCGGACCCTCGGCGACCTCGGCTTCGGGTGGGTGCGGACCGGTCGTGCCGGCGCGCTGGTCGCACGCGGCTCCCTCGGACGTCGAGCCGTGCGGGGCCACGCCCACGTGGTGCGCGACGCCCTGGCGGCCACGCCCGGTGACGTCCGGGTCCGCTGCCTGCTCGCCATGGCCGAGATGGACCTGCGGGCCGGGCTGGGCAGGCTGGACATCCCCGCCACCATCCTCGTGGGCACCCGCGACATGCTCACGCCGGTGCGTTCGGCCCGCTCGCTGCAGCGGGCCTGGCCGCAGTCCGCGCTGCGGGTCCTTCCCGGCGCCGGCCACATGCTGCCCCTGGAGCGCCCCGACGACATCGTCGAGGCGGTCCTGCGGGCCGCCGCTACGCCACGAGAACGAGAACGAGGAGTGCTGACGACATGAGCGGACCGCAGGTCGAGCGAGGCCACGAGGAACCGATGCAGGAGGTGGTGATCATCGGCGCCGGGCTCGGTGGAATCGGTGTCGCCATCAAGCTGCGGGAGGCGGGGATCGAGGACTTCGTGCTCCTCGAGCGCGCCGGCGACATCGGGGGCACGTGGCGGGACAACACCTATCCAGGCATCGCGTCCGACGTACCGGCTCAGGTGTACCAGTACAGCTTCGAGCTGAACCCCGACTGGAGCCACGTGTTCGCCCCGGGCCAGGAGATCATGGCCTACATCCGCCGGCTGGCCGACAAGTACGGGATCATGGCGCGGGTGCGTCTCGACTCCGAGGTGCGGGCCCGGACCTGGGACGAGGCGTGCCACCTGTGGCGGCTCGACACCCCCCAGGGCGAGGTGACGGCCCGCTACGTCATCTCCGCCATCGGTGCCTTCGTCGATCCCAAGCCGGTCGACATCCCCGGGGTCGAGCGCTTCGCGGGCACCACCATGCACACGGCCTCCTGGGACCACGACCTGGACCTGCGCGGCAGGCGGGTGGCGATGATCGGCACCGGCGCCAGCGCCGTGCAGATCATCCCCGAGATCGCCGACGACGTGGCCCACCTCGACGTGTTCCAGCGCACGCCGATCTGGGTCGGACCCAAGCCCGACGTGCCCACGCCGTGGCCGCTGCGCCGACTGTTCCGCGCCGTGCCGGCCGTGCAGGAGGCCCTCCGGCGGGTGTCGGTCAGCCTGGCCGAGACCGTCCTCGTCGGTGGGGTGCTGCAGTACCAGGACCATCCCCGCTTCGCCGATCTGCTGGCCAGCGCCAACCGGAACATCTGGTACCGCCTCCAGGTGCGCGATCCCGAGCTGCGGGCCGCACTCACCCCGGACTACGGCTTCGGCTGCAAGCGGCCCTCGGTGTCCAACCGGTACCTGAAGACCTTCACCCGGGACCACGTCGACCTGGTCACCACCGCGATCGGCGAGGTCACCCCCGAAGGGGTGCGCACCCGCGACGGCGTGGTCCACGAGGCCGACGTGCTCATCCTGGCCACCGGGTTCCGCATGGCGACCGACCCGGACGTCTACGAGCGCACACCGGTGCGCGGGCGGGACGGGTTCGACCTGTCCACCACCTACCGCGAGGAGCGCCTCCGGTCCTACGAGGGCGTGACGCTGCCGGGGCTGCCCAACCACTTCATCGTCTTCGGCCCCTACGGTTGGATCGGCGGCACGTGGCACCAGCTGGTGGAGATCGCCTCCGCCCACGCCATCCGGGTGATCACCGCGGCGCAGCGCCTCGGCGCGACCAGCGTCGAGGTCCGGGACGAGGCCTGCGAGCGGTGGACGGAGTCGATGCGCGAGCGCTTCGGGAGGTCCCTGTTCCTCAGCGGAGGTTGCGCCACGGCGAACAGCTACTACTTCGACAGCCGCGGCGACGTGCCGTACCTGCGCCCGACGAGCAGCGCCGAGGCGGTGAAGGCCACGGCCAGCTTCCCGCTCGACGACTACGAGTTCCGCTCGCTGGACGAGGGGGCCACGCTCGTCCCGGGCGACGAGCTCTCGGCGGCCAGCGTCGACTGATCGGCCTCGTCATCCGCCCGTGGTCGGGGGCGTCTCGCTGGTGGGCGACGACGCGGGCACCTCGTTGGTGGACGGTGTGGGCTCGGCCGGAGCGGTCGACTCGGTGGGTTCCGTCGGTGTGGTGGTCTCGGTGGGCGTCGTCGGTTCCTCCCCGCCGACCACCTCGGCCACGGGCACCGGCGCGACCGCGTCGACCAGCCACTCGCCGTCGACCAGCTCGAGCTCCAGCACGAAGGACAGGTTGGTGAGGCGCTGCTCGCCCTCGGGCCCCCGGGCGTCGACGTCGACGAACACCACCGCCCGGACCCGGAAGTCCTCGATGCCGGTGGTGAAGACGTCGGTGACCTGGGCGCGGGTGGACACGTCGTTGTCGGCGAACAGGCTCTCGACCGAGGGCAGGCGGGCCGACTCGTACTCCTCGACGAAGTCCTCGGTCCCCATGGACAGGAGCCGCTCGCCGGCCTCCTCGACGTTGCCGCCCTCGAAGGACAGGTAGGCCGATCCGAACTCGCTGGCCACGACGCGTGCCTCGGCGAGCGGGTCGGCGTCGTCCCCGCGCTGGCTCCATCCCCAGGCGGCGGCCGCGGCCGCGCCGGCGACGACCACGACCAGCGCCAGGGCGCGCCACGCCGACGGCCGGGACGGGCCACGGCGTGGGACACCGATTGCGTCGGGGTCGGCGGGGGCGTCGGTGCCGGCGGGGACGTCGGGCTCCACCGGGGAGGGCGGCGAGGCGGGTGCGGTCGGGTCCGGGTCGGTCATGGGGTCAGATCCTTGCGCCGGTTGCGCAGCGCCGCCACCGCCGCCGTGACGATCGCCGCCGCGAGGAGGCCGGCGACCAGGACAGGGAGCAGGCCCAACCCACCGTCGTCGGCGCCGGCGGCGCTGCTCAGGCGGCGGGAGGCCTCGTCTCCACCGTCGTCGGAGCCGTTGCTGTCCTCGTCCGTGCGGCCGGCATCGGTCGACACGGAGCTCACCGGCGCGTCGACCAGCCCACCGGGGCCGCCGGGCGCAACGGCGGGGCAGGGGGCGACGTCCTCGGTGGGCGGGAACTGCGGGAACTCGGAGTACTCGGCGAACTCGCCGACGGCGAAGCCGAAGGTGCCCGAGAGGTAGCGCCCGTCGGGGCCGTCGTAGATGGCCTTGGGAATGGTCTCGGCTGCGGTCTCGGCCGACCGGAGCAGGCGCGTGATCTGGCGCAGCGTGTGCTCCGTGTCGATCACGGTGCTGATCGAGGCGGCCCCGACGGCCGTGCACCGCAGGTCGCCGTAGGCGTCCACGAGCAGCTCGTCCAACCGGGAGGCGACCGACGGGGTGCGGGCGAGCAGCGTGTCGATGTCGTCGGCGCTGCTGGCCAGGGAACCGACCAGCGCGGACACGTCGTCGGTGCCATCGGCGATGGTTGTGCTCTTGTCCGCCAGGAGGCGGGTGAGGGCGGTGAGCTCGCCGGCCAGCTGGTCGAGCTCGTCCTTGCGATCTGCGAAGGCCGATGCCGTTCCGGTGGTGTTTCCCAGGATGCGGCGCAGCTCATCGCCCTGTCCCCGCAGGGCAGTGCCGAGCTCAGAGGTGAGGGTGCCCAGATCGTCGTGGTCGACGTTGACCAGGAGCTCGTCGGCGGCGTCGAACAGCGTGCCGTAGGCGACGCCGGCGCTCGTCCGCTCCGCCGGGATCACCACCGCCTCGTCGCCGGCGGCCAGCATCGCATCTCCGGACTCCCATCCCTCGGGTGCGTCCAGGGAGACGTAGGGCTCACCCACCGCCGATCGGCGCCGGATCGACGCGGTGGCGCCCGCCGGCAGGAGGCGGTCGGCGTCGACGGCGAGACGCACGTCGGCGCCGCCGTCGGCCAGGGACACCTCAGTGACCTCCCCGACCCGCACTCCCCGGTAGGTGGCCTCCACACCAGGGCGCAGACCGGTGGCGTCGTCGAAGCTCAACCGCAGCGGATAGGTGTCCTGGAGCGCAGCAGGCCGGATGATGCCGACCACCGCCCAGCCCATCAGGACCACGAACAGCACCACGAAGGCGCCGAGGTTCACGTAGATGCGGCGGGGGAGCACCTAGAGCACCCCGTTCAAGAGGGTGGTGAGCAGGCCGGCCGGGTCGTTCGGGTCGAGGTTCTCGGCGCCACCCACCAGGACGAGCGGGTCGAGCCAGGCCTGGATGAGCACCTGGCCGTTGGCCTGCACGGTGGGGAACACCTCGTTGAAGAAGACGACGTCGTCGAACAGGCCGCTGATCGACTCGGCCCGGGCGGCGATGGCGGCCAGGACCGGGTTGGCCTGGGCCAGCATCTGCAGGATCGTCTCGGTGTGGGGCACGAGAACCTCCTCGTTGGTGGTCCGGGCCAGCGCCACCAGGGCCTCGGCGGTCACCACGGCCCGCTCGCGGTTGGCGGCCACCGTGGTGGTGGCCCGGTCGAGGGAGCCGATCAGCTCGGCCAGGTCCTGGGCCCGGGGCTCGAACTTGGCGCCCAGCTGACCGAGGGCGTCGACGGTGCCGACGAGCGCGTCCTGCTGGTCGCGGATGGTGGAGACGATGTCGTTGGCCTGGCCG
>DMTU01000255.1:32142-37589 GCA_003476595.1 Acidimicrobiaceae bacterium
GATGTCGTTGGCCTGGCCGATGAGCCCGCCGAGGACCTCGCCCCGCCCGTCGAGGGCCTGATCGGCCGCCTGGACGGTGCCCGACAGGGCCTGCGCGTCGACGGCGCCGATCACTGCGCCGGCTCGGGCGGTGAGCTCCTCGAGCTCGATCTGGCTCGCCGTCTCGGTGATCTCGTCCCCGTCCTCCAGGCTCGGTGCCCCCTCGCGGTCGACGCCCTCCGGCACGACGAGCTCGACGAAGTTCGCCCCCAGCAGCGACGTCCGTCGGACGACCGCCCGGGTACCGCGGGGGACCACGACGTCGTCTTCGAGGTCGAGACGGACCCGCACCCGGTACCCGTCCAGCTCGAGGCCGGCGACGCTGCCGACCGGCACGTCGGACATCTCCACGTAGTGTCCCCGCGCCAGGTCCTGCACGTCGTCGAAGGTGGCGAACAGGTCCAGGTCGCCCGTCGGTGCCGACGCGGTCTGCACGTCGCAGGCGGCCAGGGCCACGGCGAGCACGACGGCCAGCGACAGCAGGCGGAGTCGTCGCATCAGATCTCTCCCGGGAACAGGCCCACGGCGTCGAGCAGCTGCTCCACCACGGTCTGGACCACGGCCAGGGTGTTCACGTTGAGGTAGAAGCCGCCGAGCTCGGGCTTGTACGCGGCGGAGAAGGACTCCACCACGTCGGGCAGCGTGTCGGTGAGCACGGCGAGCGTCGACGTGTTCGCCTCCACCACCCCGACCGTGGCCGCCAGGGTGGCGATGGTGGCGGGCAGGCGCTCGGCGTGGGCGTCGAGGATGTACTCGGTCTGCCCGGTCAGGTCGACCAGGGTCCCGAGCAGGGACTCGATCTGGGTCCGCTCGTCGGCCAGGGTGCCGACGGCGGCACCGAAGTCGTCGATGAGCGCTCGGAGCTGGGCGTCGCGCTGGTTGAGCACGCCGGCGATGCGGTTGAGCGAGGACGCGGTCTCGAGGAGCGGTCCGTCGACGGCAGCGAGCGTGTCGCTCAGCTCGGCCACCGCGCCGATCGAGGTGTTGATGCGCTCACCCCGGCCGTCGAGGATGGTTGCGCCATCGGAGACCAGGCCGCCCACGGCATCGGGGTCCAACCCGGCCAGCAGCTCGTTGAAGGCCTGGAGCGCCTCGTCGGGTTCGACGGGCTCCTGGGTGCGTTCGCGGGGGATGGTGTCGCCGTCGGCCAGCTTGGCGGCGTCGGTTGCTTCCAGCTCGGGGCTCCAGGACGGGAACAGGGCGATGCTGCGCTCGCCCAGCACCGAGGTCGCCTGGATGGTGGCGTTCACGTCTGCAGGCAGGGGGATGTCGTCGCGAATGCTCATGGTGATCCGCACGACGTCGTCGCGCAGGTCCACGTCCTCGATCGTGCCCACCTCCTGGTCGAGCACGAGCACCTCGCCGGTCTCGTACACGCCGACGGCGGAGTCGAACTCGGCAGTCACGGTCAGCTGATCGCCGGAGTCGGAGGAGCAGCCGGTGAGGAGGCCGCCGACGAGCGTGGCCACGACCACGGCGGAGGTGGTTCGGTGGATCACTGCTGCACCCCCAGCGTGCCGAGCAGGTCCTCGACGACATCGACGATGTTCTCGACCTGGCCGGGATGGACGAGGATCCCCTCGCCCCGGATCCTGAACCCGCCGGCCGGGTCGAGCGTGCCGACGAGCAGCGGGAACATGGTTCGTGACTGGGTGAGCGCGCGGTTGAGGTCCGGCAGGGTGTCGGCCAGCTCGCCGGTCACGGTGCCGACGTCGGCGAGGATCGCATCGATGGCGTCACGGTGGCGGGCGAGGAGCTCGCTCGCCTCGCCGGCGGCCACGTCGCCGCTGGCCAGCACGGCGGACAGCTCGTCCCGGCGGGCGGACAGCTCGGCCAGGAAGCGACCGGAGGTGTCGATGAGCTGGGCCAGCTCCTGGTCGCGGTCGGCCAGCGTGCCGGTGAGCCGCTCGGCGCTCTCGGCCAAGCGCCGGACCTCCGCGTCCCGGCCGGCGAGGGCGGTGGAGATGGCGGCGAAGTCGTCGATCAGGGCCGGGAGCGTGTCCACGTTGCGCTCGGCGGCTCCAGCGACCTGGTCGACCACCCGGTTGGCCAGGTCGAAGTCGATGGCCGAGACGGCCTCGGTGGTGTCCTCGAGAACCTGGTTCAGTGACGTCGGGCCGGTCGTTCGGTCGATCGGGATGGTCCGGCGGTCGTCGTCGGGGTCGAGGTCGGCCAGGTGCGGTTCGGTCACCTCGCCGTCGAGGCGGAGGTAGTACCCGCCCAGCAGCGTCGCCGCCGCGATCTCGGCGGTCATGCCGGGGCCCAGGTCGATCCCCTCGTCCACCTCGAAGCGCACCACGACGAGGCCTCGTCCGAAGTCGGGGTCGACGCCGGTGACCGTGCCGACGGGCACCCCGGCGAGGCGGACGTCCGCGTTGTTCGTGAGGCCGCCGGTGGTCTCGAACACCGCGCTCAGCTGGTAGCGGTCTTCCAGGATGCCTGCGGTGCTGACCGCGAAGACCGATGCCGTCATGGCGGCCACCAGGAGCAGCCCGACCAGTCCGACGACGACCTGGTTGCGGTCGCGGAAGCTCTTCACCTGCGGGAGCCTCATGAGCCCTCGTCCTCGAAGAACAGCAGCGGATGGGGGCAGGCGCCGGGCCCGGCGGAGAGGCACAGCAGGTTGACCCGCAGGTACGGACCACGGTTGATGGTGGGCAGGACCGCCTCCAGCATGGCCGGCAGCCCGCGCACGGCGGTCTCGATGCTGTCCAGGTCGGTCACGGCTGTCCCGGTGAGCGCTGGCAGCTGCTCGAGCACGGCGCCGAGATCGGTCTCGGCCCGGACGAGGAGCTGCTCGGTGCCCTCGGCGAAGCGTCCGAACTCGTACAGGGCCCGGTCGACGAGCTGGTCGGTGCCGTCGAGGGTCTGGCTGACGGCGGAGAGGTTGGTGACCATGTCGGCGATCTGCTGGTCGCGGGAGGCGATGGCCTCGGTGATGGTGGCGTAGTCCTGTTGCATCTGGCCGAGGAGGGTGGTGCGCTCGGCGAGTGCGCCGGCCAGGGAGGCGAGGTCGGCGGTGAGGTCGTCGAAGGCGCCCTCGTTGCCCTCGAAGGCGACGACCAGGGCCTGCATGATCCGGTTCACCTGGTCCGGGCCGATGGCCTGGGCGAGGGGCGACAGCTGGTTGACGACCCGGCCGAGGTCGACGACGTCCTGGGCCCGGGCGACCTCGTCACCGTCTTCGAGCGGCTCGGCTGCGGTGCCGGGGACGACCGATAGGTAGCGCTGCCCGATGAGGTTCCGCCAGCGCACCGCGACGGTGGAGTCCACGGGCAGCTCGACGTCGTCCTCGACGCCGAAGCTGACCACCGCGTCGCCCTCGACCAGCTGGATGTCCTTGACGCGACCGACGGGGAGGCCGCCGAGCCGGACGTCGTCTCCTTCGACCAGGCCGGCGACGTCGCCGAAGTGGGCGGTCAGCTCGGTGCCGCCGGAGGGCCCGCGGCCGGCGATCTCTCCGCCGATCCACCACAGCAGGGCCAGCGAGGCCACGACGAAGATGCCGTAGCGGCGCAGTGATCGGGCGAAGGTCACGGCTGTCCTCCCAGCGGGCCGAGGAGGCCGCCGAGGAGAGGGTCGAGGATCGGGTCGAGGACCGGGCCGAGGGTGGGGTCGGTCACCGGACCGGGGCCGCCGGGGACCGGTGCACCGCCGCCACCCCCGACGAGCGGGGGAGTGGTCGTCTCGCCCAGACCACCCTCGGGGAGCAGGCAGACCCCGTAGACCATGCACAGGTCGACGGTGATGAACCCCTTGAGCGCGGTCATCTTCTTGCCGTCGGGGCCGGGGAGGCGCATGCCGGCGCCGAGCATGTCGAAGAAGGCGCCGACGGCGTCGAACATGGTCGGGATCCGCTCCCGGTCGGCGTGGACGGTGCGCAGGATCCGGGCCATGGCCCGGACCGTGACGTCGAAGTCGTCGGCGGAGTCGGCGATGAGCTGGGTGCCCCGGGTGGCCAGCGTGGCGGCGCCGTCCATTGCCGCGAGCAGGTCGTCGGCGTTGTCGGCGACGAGGCGGGCGACCAGGTCGAAGTCGCCGGTCCGGTCGAGGAACGGATCGCTGCGGGCCGCCGTCGTGCCCGTGATCGTGCGGAGGTCCGCCAGGAACGGCGCGATCAGGTCTCGGCGCCCGTGGGCGACCTCGCTGAGGGCGGCGCCTGCGTCGATGCCCCGTCCCAGCGTGGCGCCTTGCCCGACGAGCGCGCCGGAGGTCTCGGAGACGATGGTCACGAGGTCGTTGGTGTCCACGGCGCTCAACAAGCCGCCGGCCTCGTCCAGCACGTCGGTGAGGTCGGTGCCGGTGGTGGCCTTCGCCAACTCGCCGCCGCTCGGGACCGCCGGTGCGTCGGCCTCGGTGCCGTCGGTGATCATGTTGACGTACTTCGGGCCGAACACCGACAGCGGCTCGATGCGGGCCTCGGCGGTGGCGGGGATCCGCACTCCGTCGCGGATGGCGAAGCGCACCTCCACGCGCCCGTCGGGCAGCAGCTCGATCCCCCGTACGGTGCCCACGTTGATGCCGCGCATCTTCACCTCGGTGCCGCCGTCGGTGAACATGCCCTGGGTCGAGGTCGGGAACACCGCGGTGAGCTCGTAGGTGTCGTCGAAGTCGCCTCTTCCGTAGGCGAGCAGCACCAGGCCGACGGCGGCGCTGAAGACCACAGCGGCGAGGCCGGCGATGGCCAGCTGGCGGCGGGGGATCTCGGTGTTCATCCGGTCAGGCTCACGGTGGTGGTCGTGCCCCAGAAGACGTAGGACAGCAGCAGGTTGGTGGCGATGACCACGACGATCGTGATGCGGATCGCCACACCCACGGCCCGGCCGACCCCAGCGGGCCCGCCGGTGGCGTAGTAGCCGAAGTACCCGTGGATGAGACCGACCTCGATGGCGAAGATCGCCACCTTGACGGCGCTGTAGAACACATCGATCGTCGGCAGGTAGAGCCGGAAGTAGTAGTCGTAGAGGCCCGGTGAGGCGCCGAAGAGCTCGGTGGTCACGAACCGGGTGCCGAGGAACGACGCGAACATCGCCACCAGGTACAGGGGCACCAGCGCGGTGACCAGGGCCACGATGCGGGTGGACACGAGGTAGACGATGGACGGGATGGACATCACCTCGAGCGCATCGATCTCCTCGGAGATCCGCATCGACCCGATCTCGGCGGTGAACGACGCGCCGACCTGGGCCGACAGCGCGACGCCGGCGATGAGGGGGGTGATCTCCCGGGTGTTCGCCAGGGCGCCGACGATGCCGACGTAGGACTCGGCACCGACCTGGGACAGGCCGGCGATCGCCTGCACGCCCACGGTCGCGCCGACCGCCAGCGCCATGGCCGCGACCACGAACACCATGCCGCCGCCCACCACGACCGCGCCGGCGCCGGCGACGATGTCGCTCGTGTGGCGC
>DMTU01000255.1:37695-38031 GCA_003476595.1 Acidimicrobiaceae bacterium
CGAGGGCGTACCAGAGCACGGTGGTCGTGAACATCGCGAACGCACCCAGGCCGGCGAGTCGGACCTCGACGGTCTCGGCCCGCCGAGCGAGGCGGCGCAGGGGCCGGCGGGGGAGCGGCGCGGCGACAGCCATCAGAACAGGCGCTGAGGGACGAGGATCACGTACATCGAGGTGATCACGTAGTTGACGGTGAAGACGGTGAGCAGCGTGACGACCACGGCCTGCTTGACGGCGATGCCCACGCCGAGGGGGCTGCGGTCGCAGCTCATGCCTCGCTGGCAGGCGATGGCGGCGGCGATGATGCCGAAGATCCCGGCCTTGCCCATGGCCACGAC
>DMTU01000002.1:0-3812 GCA_003476595.1 Acidimicrobiaceae bacterium
GAGCACTTCTGCCCGGCGTGGCCGAAGGCGGAGGCGACCAGGTCGGCGACGGCGAGATCCAGGTCCGCGTTCGGGGTGATGACGATGGCGTTCTTGCCCGATGTCTCGGCGAACAGGCGCAGCCCCGGGTCCCAGGAGCGGAACAGGTCGGCCGTGTCGGTGCCGCCGGTGAGGATCACGGCGTCGACCGAGGTGAGCAGGTGACGGCCGACGTCGTCCTCGGGCACCCGGACGTACTGCAGCAGGTCGGCGGGCACGCCGGCGTCGTGGGCGATCTCCACCACCAGCTCGCTGCAGCGGGGCACCTCCGGCGCAGGCTTGGCCAGCACGGCGTTGCCGGCGGCCAGGGCCGCGAGCATGCCGCCGGCGGGGATGGCGACGGGGAAGTTCCACGGGGGCACGACGGCGATGACGCCGAGGGGCTCGAAGCGGGCATGCTCGCGACGGAGGCCGGTCGGGTCGGCGAGATCGCTGCGGTCGGCGTAGTAGCGGGCGAAGTCGATGGCCTCGCAGATCTCCGGGTCGGCTTGGCCCACGGTCTTGCGGCCCTCGTGGGCCATGACCGTGAGCAGGTCGCCGCGCCGGCGGGCCATCTCATCGGCCACGGCGCGCAGGACGCCACGCCGCTCCTCGGCGGGGCGGGCCCACCACTCGGCCTGGGCCCGGCGAGCCCGTCCGAGCATCTCGTCGACGGCGCTCGCCTCGGTGGTCAGCGGGGCGCGGACCGGGTCCGGGCGGCGGGCGAGGTGCTCGAGCGCCCAGTCCCGGGTGCCGGCCACGGCGGGGTCGGACTCCGGCTCGTTCTCGAAGGGCGCCAGGCCGACGGGCTCGTGGGGCTGGGACCGGTCCAGCGTCCGACGGGGGGCGGTGGAGACGTCCCCACGGCGCGCGACGGCGCGGCGGAAGGCCGCAGCCTGCTCCACGAAGGACGCCGAGCCGGGTTCGAGATCGCCGAGCGCCCGCATGAAGTTGCCGACCGCCGCGTTCTCCTCCAGGCGTCGGAAGAGGTAGGAGATGGCCACGTCGAAGTCGTCGGGGTCGACGACCGGCGTGTACAGCAGCAGGGAGCGCAGCTCGTCGCGGATCACCCGGGCCTGGGACGGGGCCATACCCTCGAGCATCTCGATTCCGACTCGGTCGGCGACGCCGCGCCGCTCGGCGAGGAGGGCGGCCCAGGCCACGTCGAAGAGGTTGTGGCTGCCGACGCCGATGCGCACGGCCCGAAGCCGGTCCGGCTCCAGCACCCAGTCGAGGCAGCGCTTGTAGCCGGCGTCGGTGTCAGCCTTGGTCGGGTGGGGCGCCGGAGCCCAGCCGTGCATGGCCGCGTCCACCTGCTCCATGGCCAGGTTGGCGCCCTTGACCAGGCGGATCTTGATGTCCGCGCCGCCGCGGTCCTGGCGGTCGCCCGCCCAGGCCACCAGACGGCCGAGGGCGTCGAAGGCATCGGGCAGGTAGGCCTGCAGCACGATCCCGGCTTCGGCGTCGAGGAACTCGTCCTCGTCGAGCACCCGGCGGAAGGCCGCCATCGTGAGCTCGAGGTCGTGGTACTCCTCCATGTCGAGGTTCACGAACGTGCCCCGGGCCTGCGCCGCCCGCAGGATCGTGCGGAGCCGCTCGGCGACGCGGTCGAGGCTGTCGTCCCACGCCCAGTGCTGGAGCTGCGACGCCACCCCCGAGATCTTCACCGACACGTAGTCCACGTGCTCGTCGCCGAGGAGGTCGATGGTGGCCTGCAGCCGGCGGGCCGCCTCGCGCTCGCCGAGCACGGCCTCGCCGAGCAGGTTCACGTTGAGGTCGAAGCCCTCGGTCCGGCGGGCGCCGAGGTGGCGGTCCATGGCCGCGCCGTGGGCGTCGACCACCAGGTGCCCGACGATCTGGCGCATGCGCCGCCGGGCCAGGGGCATCACCAGCCGGGGGAGGGCCGGGGCCAGGTTCGCGCCGGCCCGCAGGAGGACGCGGTCGACGGGGGAGAGGAAGCGGGGCAGCGACGAGCGCCCGCCGGCGAGGGCGTGGAGCTGGTGGGCGGCGACGCGCTGGTCGTCCGGCCGGATCACCCGGTCGACGAAGCGCATGGTGAAGGCCACGCCGTCGGGGTCGTCGACGAGGCGGTGGAGCCGGCGGGCGCTGCGACGGTCCTCGCTGGTCTCGGCGCCGGCTGCCGCGTCGAGCCACCGCAGGACGACGTCGACGGCCTCGTCGGCCAGCAGTGCCGGGTCCGCTCGCTCCGCGTCGCGGTCCACGGGTTCCTCGAGCGTGGCCATGGGCCCATGGTGCCCCTTCGCCGGGTGGGGCTGCTCGTCAGGTGGCGATGGGTCCCGCGGTGGCGCCGGCGACCCGGAGCAGATCCGCCGGGGCCAGGGTGATCTCGAGGCCCCGTCGGCCGCCGCTCACGTGGACCTCGTCGGAGGCGGTGAGCAGCTCGTCGACGAAGACGGGTAGCGGGCGCCGGGGGCCGAGCGGGGAGATGCCGCCGACGACGGAGCCGGTGAGGCGCTCGGCCTCGGCCGGCTCGGCCATGGCGGCCCGCTTGGCCCCGGCCAGGCGGGCGAGGGCCTTCAGGTCGAGCGACGCGCTGACCGGCACGACGGCGAGCACGTGCCGGCCGTCGTCGAGGACGGCGACCAGCGTCTTGCCGACCGCATCGGGATCGAGGCCGAGCGAGGCCACGAGCGCATCGCCGTAGCCTCCGCCCTCGGGCGCGTCGTACTCGGTGATCCGGTAGTCGACGCCCGCAGCGTCCAGGGCCACGGTGGCCGGGGTCTGCACGGTGGGCTAGAGCGGCTTGGGATCGTCGGGGTCGTTCTCCTCGATGATGACCTCGCCGGTGTCCTTGTCCCGGACCCGGCCAGGGTGCTCGGCGTCGAGGTGCAGCTTCAGCTCCCAGCGGGCCGTGAAGCGGAGCTCGCAGAACGGGCACTGTGCGGTCTCGGTCATGGGTCCTCCTAGAGGTCGTCGAGCCAGACGGGGGCGCGCTCGAGCAGGAAGTGGCTGACGGCGAGGCACCGGTCGAGGGTGTCGCACAGCTGCTCCTGGCCGAGGAAGACCCGGGCGAGGGAGACGTCGACCTTGGCCACGATCGTGAGGGAGCGCTCGGGGGCGTCGGTGACCGCACCGAAGGAGTCGATGGCGGACACCTCGAGGGGCAGGTCGGGGCCGCCGAGGCCGGCCAGGTCGGTGGCCAGCACCAGCAGGTCCGGGCCCTTCGGCAGCGGCGGCAGCGACCAGGTGAAGATGAGCGGGAAGTGGAACTCGTCGGGCGGGTCGTCGTCCTCGCCGATCGCGAGTACGACGTCTTCGAACGCCAGCAGGCTGCGCGGGTCGACGTCCAGGGCGAGGTGCAGGTCGAGCGGGCCGCCGCACGCCTCCTCGGGGTGCAGGTCGACCTCCCAGGCCTGGCGCAGGGAGTAGGTCTCCACGAAGTGCCGCTCGTCGTGCACGTGGAAGCCGTGGTCGACGGCATGGTCCTTGAGGTCGGCCACGAACCCGGCGACGTCGATGGAGGCCATGGGTCAAGCCTGCCACGACACCCCGGACACCCCTCGCATCGCCGCGGTCGCCCGGTACGGTCGCTGCGATGTCCGACGACGACCTCCTCGCCGTCCTCCGGGACGCGGCGGCTGCCGTCCGTCGCGCCCTCGACGGCCTGGACGACTGGGGCCTCGCCGGCACCCGCTCGGGCCAGTACCGCAGCGACCTCGCCGCCGACGAGGCCTGCCTGGCCGTGCTCGACGACGCCGGCCTCGGCTGGTTGAGCGAGGAGTCCGGCGTGGAGCACACCGACCGCGCCATCACCGTCGTGGTCGACCCCGTCG
>DMTU01000002.1:3950-5725 GCA_003476595.1 Acidimicrobiaceae bacterium
GGAGTCCGGCGTGGAGCACGCCGACCGCGCCATCACCGTCGTGGTCGACCCGGTCGACGGCTCGACCAACGCCAGCCGGGGCATCCCCTGGTACGCCACCAGCCTGTGCGCGGTCGATGACGCCGGCCCCCGTGCCGCGCTGGTGGTCAACCAGGCCAGCGGTCGCCGCTACGAGGCGGTGCGCGGCGGCGGTGCGACGGTCGACGGCCGTCCGGTCGAGCCGTCGACCGAGACCGACCTCGGCCGGTCGGTGATCGGGCTCTCGGGCTACCCCAACCAGTACCTGGGTTGGAAGCAGTACCGGGCGCTCGGCGCGGCGGCGCTCGACCTGTGCGCGGTGGCCGACGGGGTCCTCGATGGCTACCTGGACTGCTCGCCGAGCGCGCACGGGTCCTGGGACTACGCCGGCGGCCTCCTCGTCTGCCGCGAGGCCGGCATCGAGGTGGTGGACGCGTTCGACCGCGAGCTGCTCGACCCGAGCGCGCTGCGCCACGGCGATCGCCGCACGCCGGTCGCCGGCGCCACGCCCGCGCTGACGGCCGAGCTGGTCGACGCCCGGCGCCGGTTGCGCTGGCCCGACGACCCCGACGTCGCGGGTCTGGTCGCCACCGACCGTCACTAGGCTCCTCGGCAGTGGCCGGCCTCCTGTACCGACTTGCGCTCCAGGTGTACCGCCGGCTCCCGGCCGGGCTGCGACGGCGCGCCGTGCGGGCCATGTCGCCGTCGTTCACCGTCGGCGCGATGTGCTTCATCGAGCGCCCCGACGGTGCCCTGCTGCTGGTGCGCCACTCCTACCGGGAGCGGTGGGGCGTGCCCGGTGGCCTGCTCCAGAAGGGGGAGGACGCCGAGGACGGTGCCCGCCGTGAGGTGCGCGAGGAGGTCGGGTTGGTGGTGGAGCTCCTCGGCGAGCCGGCCGTGGTGGTCGACGCCCACCCCCAGCGGGTGGACGTGGTCTTCCGGGCCCACCCGGCGTCCGGGGCCGACACCGAGCCCGACGTGGCCGCGTCAGCCGAGATCCTCGAGGCCCGCTGGTTCGCGCCCGACGCCCTCCCGGAGCTGCAGTTCGAGACGGCCGGCGCGCTCGTGGCGCTGGCCCGCATCGCCACCAGCGCCGGCCAGCGACCGCTGCCCGAACCGGTCTGGCCCCGCTTCTAGCGTTGTCAATCAGGCGAGTTGTGAGGCGCAGCCGAGCAACTCGAGGTCGCCGAAGGCGACACCTAGACGGCCATGGCCCGGCCCCGGCGCTGGGCCGGGGAGCACGGGTGGCGCAGCTTGGTGAGCGCCTTGGCCTCGATCTGGCGGATGCGCTCGCGGGTGAGCTCGAAGTGCCGGCCGACCTCGTCGAGGGTGAGGGGTCGCTCGCCGACGAGGCCGAATCGAAGCTCGAGCACCTCGCGCTCGCGGTCCGAGAGCGTCAGGAGCAGGTTGCGCAGCTCGACCTTCTCGAGGTTGGCGGCGGCGACGTCGAAGGGCACCTCGGCCTTGTCGTCGGGGAGCAGGTCGCCGAACTCGGTGGCGTCCTCCCCGATGCCCACCGACAGGGAGATGACGTCGGCGGTGGCCTGCATGGCGGTCTCGACCCGGTCGACGGGCATGCCGGTGAGCTCGCTCAGCTCGGCAGCGGTGGGCTCGCGGCCGAGCTCCTTCAGCAGCGTGCCCGACGCCTTCGCGAGCGTGGACAGGGTGTCGACGACGTGGGAGGGCAGGCGGATGGTGCGCCCCTTGTCGGCGATGCCGCGACCGATGGCCTGGCGGATCCACCACGTGGCGTAGGT
>DMTU01000002.1:5976-6153 GCA_003476595.1 Acidimicrobiaceae bacterium
CCCTCCTGGATGAGGTCGAGCAGGGGGAGGCCGGTGGACTGGTAGCGCTTGGCGATGGAGACGACGAGACGCAGGTTCGACTGGATGAACCGCTGCTTGGCCGCAGCCGCGGCGCGGACCTGGCGGCGCAGCGATGCCCGCACCGCGGGCTTGAGATCGAGCTCCTCGGCCAGGCGC
>DMTU01000052.1 GCA_003476595.1 Acidimicrobiaceae bacterium
TGTCCCTGCTCGCGAGCCGAGAGCAGGAGCGCCTCCCGACCGAGCGTGACCAGGGCCTCGCGGAGGTCCCGCGGGGTGGACCAGGACAACGCGACCGCAGCAAGCACGACCGCCAGGGTCGACTCGTCGATCTTCCAACCGAAGACCGAACGGGCGAGGTCCTCGCGGGCCTCCACCGGCGCCGACGAGTCCGCGACGGCGACCCGGAGGGTGCGGTCGTCCTCCAGGGCGTCGACGACTTGGAAGAGCTCGGAACCGACCTTGGCGCCCGTGGCACCCCCGGCCGGATCGGCGGAGAGCGTGGACTGCAGGACCGACCGGGACTGCTCGACGGCGTCGCGGCTTGCTGCGTGCATAGTCTGCTTCTTCCTTACTTCTGGCCCGCCCCGGCGACCTTGTCCAGGTCGGCGAGGAAACGGTCGATGGTGCCCGAACGGCGGACCGGATCGGACAGCTGCTCACCCATGAGACGCTCGGCGAGCTCGACCGACTGGCGTCCGAGGTCGCCACGGAGCTCCGTGACGATCTGCTGACGCTGGGCGGCCAGCTGCTGGTGGCCGGAGGCGACGATACGGTCGCTCTCCGCCTGTGCCTCGGCCTTCATGTCGGCGAGGATCTGCTGCCCCTGGGCACGCGCGTCGTCGCGGATCTTCGCGGCTTCGCCGCGCGCCTCCGCGAGTTGGGCGTTGTACTTGTCCAGGGCCGCCTTCGCCTCGGCCTGAGCGGCCTCCGCCTTCTCGATGCCGCCCTCGATGCGCTGGGTGCGCTCGTCCAGGACCCGCTTGAACATCGGGAGGACGAACTTCCAGAACACGAACAGGACGACAGCGAAGGGGATCAGCGACCAGACGATGTCGTACAGCGCCGGCGAGAGGACGTTGGGCGTCTCCTCCAGCGGGAGCGCCTCGCCCTCTGCGGCGAGAATGTTAATCGGATTCATGTCGTTGACCTTCGCGCCAGCCGGCGATCAGAAAATGAAGCCGGTGACGATACCGATGAGCGCGAGGGCCTCGGTGAAGGCGATGCCCAGGAACATCGTGGTCCGGACCATGCCGGCGGCCTCGGGCTGACGGGCCATGGCCTGGACGGCCTGGCCGACCAGGTAGCCGATGCCGATGCCGGGGCCCAGGGCCCCGATGCCGTACGTCAGTGCAGCAAGGCCGGTGTCGGTGATTTCGGCGAGGATCATGAGAGGTCCTCTCTCCTTGTGTGGGTTGGGTTGGGACTTGGAATTGAGAAGGTGATCAGTGCTCGTGGCTGGTGGCCGAGTCGATGTAGACCGCGGTCAGCAGCGTGAACACGTACGCCTGGAGGAACGAGACCAGGATCTCGAAGGCCACGAAGAAGATCACGGCGAACAGCGGCAGCGGCAGGAACACCGCGTACCACTCCGTGGTCCACAGCGCCGCGGTGAGCACGGCGAAGGTGACGAGGAGGATGTGGCCGGCCAGCAGGTTGGCGAAGAGTCGCACCATCAGCGAGAAGGGCCGGACCAGGAAGTTCGAGACGAACTCGATCGGCACGATGATCGGCAGCAGGCCGACGGGCACGCCGGGCGGGATCAGGCTGTGCTTCAGGTAGCCGATCGGGCCGTGCTCGATCATGCCGGCGATGTTGAACACGAACCACACGAAGATGGCGAGGAACATCGGCAGGGCGATGCGGGCCGTGGCCGGCATCTGCACGCCCGGCACGACCTCGAAGATGTTGCAGAAGAAGATGAAGAAGAACATCGCCGTGAGCATCGGGGCCCACTTGAGGCCCCGGGGCCCCATCGACTGCATGATGATGCCGTCCTCGACGAAGTTCACGGAGGACTCGGCGAGGTTCTGGGCGCCGGAGGGAACGAGCTTGCGCTGGTTGCCGAGGATGAAGATCAGCATCGTCAGCAGGACCGCCGCCACGTAGACGAGGACCACCTTGTTCACCCCGAACGGCGTGTCCTCGAACAGGAAGACGGGCCAGTCGACGATGTGGCTCAGCGGCGGGAACTCGAGACCGAAGATCACTGGGCTCGCTCCTTGGATGCGAAGGTTGCGGGGGCGGTCGTGGGCTTGAGGCCCGGGTGGGCGAGGCTGGCCGACACGTACCGGAGCTCCCAGAAGAGCAGACCGAGGTGCGTGATGACGAGCGTGAGCCCGAGGCTGGGGAGGTGGATCCAGTCGAGGTCCTGCAGGAGGAGCACGAGCAGGAAGAGCAGGCCGATGCGCACGGCGTAGCCGCCGAGGGCGACGCCCATGAGCAGGCCGAGGCTGATGCGACCGGCCCAGACGAGGCTGGCGGCGGCGAGGAGGAGGTTGCCGGCGACGAGGGCGACGCCCACGCCGGCGGAGAGGGCACCGTCGAGGCCGGCGAAGATCGCGGCCACGGCCACCGCCACCGGGGCCACGGGGAGGGCCTTGCGGAGCAGATCGCCCACGAGCTCGTACTCGGGGGCCTCACCGGCGGGGGCGGCGACGGGGATCACGCCTGGGCCCGCCGATCGGACCAGAGGTCGACGTCGTCGGCCGGGGCGGCGCTCTGCGCCTGGCGGCTGCCGCGTGCCCACCGACTGGTGGACTCGAGCTCGCGCATCTCGGCGTCGTAGGTGAACCACAGCTTGGCGATGGTGCCGACCAGGGCGAAGCCCGCGAAGGCGAGCGTGAGCCAGGGGCCGGTGCCGAGCCGACCATCGACGAGCCAGCCGAACCCACCGAAGACCACAGGGGTCACGGCGAGCTCGATGCCACGGGCCGACTCGTCACCGAGCAGCTCGTTCAGGGCTGGCTT
>DMTU01000023.1:0-13279 GCA_003476595.1 Acidimicrobiaceae bacterium
AGGAGTAGGCCATCGCCGAACCGAGCACGAGGCGGTAGAAGTCGTTGCCCACGTCGTAGTGGTGGGAGATGGCGGCGCGATCCCTGCCCTTGGAGTGGCGCCGGCCCCGCAGGCGGGCCTCCTCCGGCGGCGGCTCCGGCCGGCGACCCAGGACCCCGAGCCGCTTCGCGTCGCGCACGAGGGCGGCGCGCTCGCGCCAGGTGAGGTCGAGGCCGGCGTCGACGGTCCGGTCGATCAGGCGGTCGCGCAACCCGAGCAGGTCGAAGACCGAACCGTCGAAGTCGAGCTCGCCGGAGACGTGGGCCCGGGCCAACCCCAGCTCGCCCGGGTCCCAGAGCAGCCGGCGCACCGCGTCGGGCGAGCGCACGTCGACCTGGAGGGCGGCATCGGGGTCGCCCCACCGGCTGCCGTCCCAGCAGCGCAGGCCGACCGGCGGTGCCGGTCCCAGGTACCACTCGAGCAGCCGCCCGATGACAGCTGCAGCTCCGTCCATCTCGGTCCACCCCCCGGAGATCCACGGTCTTGCTGCACCAAAGGGTACCGAGGGGGCCGACCGCCGTGAAGCCCCTGGTCCTAGCCCATCCAGCGGGACTGGCCGAAGCGGTACCCCACCGAGCGGACCGTCTGGATCAACCCGGCGTGCTCCTCGCCGAGCTTGGCCCGCAGCCGCCGCACGTGGACGTCGACGGTCCGGGCGCCGCCGTAGTACTCGTAGCCCCACACCCGGGACAGCAGGGTCTCGCGGGTGAACACCTTGCCCGGGTGGGAGGCGAGGAACTTGAGCAGCTCGTACTCCATGTAGGTGAGGTCGAGCGGCTTGCCGGAGATGGCGGCCTGGTAGGTCTCCAGGTTGAGCGCGAGCTCGCCGTACTCGACCAGCTCGGGGCGGGCGCCGCGACCGGTCTTGTGGAACAGCGCGCGCAGGCGGGCGTCGAGCTCGGCGGGCTGGAACGGCAGCACGCAGAAGTCGTCGAAGAGGTCCTCGCGCATGTCCAGCTCGGGCAGCTGCTCGGCCGAGGCGATGAGCAGCACCGGCTCCAGCGGGATGTCGCCCTTGCGCAGGGCCCGACACATGGCGAACGCGCCTTCGGGGTTGGTGACGGCGAGGATCACCGCGCCGGGCCAGCCGTCCGCGGGTTCCAGGCGCTCGATGTCGGCGTCGGCGCCGACCGCGACCCACGGGTAGCCGGCCAGGTCGAGGCCCTGGGAGAGCACCGGCGGGGGCGGGTCGGGGTAGACGAGCAGCGGTTCCATGGCCGGGGCTACCAGCTGCCCAGGTAGCGGGTGAGCTCGAAGGGCGTGACCTGGGCCCGGTACAGGTCCCACTCGGCCCGCTTGTTGCGCAGGAACCACTCGAAGATGTGCTCACCGAGCGCCTCCCGCACCAGTTCGGACCGCTCCATCTCGTCGATGGCCTCGGCCAGGGAGGTCGGCAGCGGCACGATCCCCTCCGCAGCACGCTGGGCGTCGGTCATCGTCCACACGTTGGCCTCGGCCTCCTGCGGGAGCTCGTAGCCCTCCTCGATGCCCTTCAGCCCGGCGGCGAGCAGCACCGAGAAGGCGAGGTAGGGGTTGCAGGCCGGGTCCGGCGCCCGGTACTCGAGGCGGGTCGAGGTGCTCTTGCCCGGCTTCGTCACCGGGACCCGCACCAGCGCCGAGCGGTTGTTGCGGCCCCAGGACACGTGGACCGGTGCCTCGAACTGGGTCTGGCTGCCGACGCCCGAACCGTGCAGGAGCCGCTTGTAGCTGTTGACCAGCTGGTTGGTGACGGCGGTGAGCTCCCGGGCGTGGCGCAGCACACCGGCCATGAACGCCTTGCCCACGCCGGACAGCTGGTAGGGGTCGTCGGGGTCGTGGAAGGCGTTGGTGTCGCCCTCGAAGAGCGAGATGTGGGTGTGCATGCCCGAGCCCTGCACGCCCTCGAGCGGCTTGGGCATGAAGGTGGCGTGGACGCCCGCCTGCATGGCGATCTCGCGCACGATGAGCCGGCAGGCCATGACGTTGTCGGCCATGGACAGCGCATCGGTGTAGCGCAGGTCGATCTCGTGCTGGCTCGGGCTGTCCTCGTGGAACGAGTACTCGACCGGGATGCCGAGGGCCTCGAGCATGTGGATCGTCTTGCGGCGCAGGTCGTTGGCCACGTCCGTCGTGGTCAGGTCGAAGTAGGACCCGTCGTCCAGCGGCACCGGCGCCCGGCCCTGCCCGACGCCCTCGGACTCGAAGTAGAAGAACTCCATCTCCGGGGCCACGAAGAACGTGAAGCCCTTCTCGCTGGCGGCGGCCAGGTTGCGCTTGAGGACGTGGCGGGGGTCCCCGGCGAAGGGGGTGCCGTCCAGGTTCGAGATGTCGCAGAACATCGCGGCCGTGGAGTTCTTGTCCTCCGGCGACGGGCCCCACGGCAGGATCTCGAAGGTCTTGGGATCCGGGAGGGCGAGGACGTCGGACTCCTGCACACGGCTGAACCCGTCGATCGCCGATCCGTCGAAGTGCATGCCCTCGGTGAAGGCTGCGTCGAGCTCTGCCGGCGAGATCGCGAAGGACTTCAGCTGGCCGAGCACGTCGGTGAACCAGAGCCGGATCAGCCGGACCCCTCGCTCCTCGACGGTCCGCAGGACGTACTCACGTTGCCGCTCCATGGCCCGGATGGTACGCAGCCGGCCGTCCCGTTGACGCGGGCGGGACCCGCCCCTGGCGCCCGGTTCACAAAGCGTTCACACTCGAGAAAAGCCCGGAACACGCGTCGCGCGTTGAATGGCGCTGCAACCCCGCACCCCCGACTCTTCCCGGAAGGCAACCACACCCGTGAGCATCAAGGCCGAATACATCTGGATCGACGGCACCAAGCCGACGCCCCTGCTCCGCTCCAAGACCAAGATCCTCGCCGAGGGCCAGGAGCCGCCGGTGTGGGGCTTCGACGGCTCGTCGACCAACCAGGCCGAGGGCCACTCCTCGGACTGCGTGCTCAACCCCGTGTTCGTCTGCCCCGACCCGATCCGTGGCGGCGACAGCATCCTCGTGCTCAACGAGGTGCTCGACATCGACATGAAGCCCCACGTCTCCAACACCCGTCGGGCCACCGCCGAGGTCGCCGAGAAGTACGCCGACCAGGACATGTGGTTCGGCATGGAGCAGGAGTACACGTTCCTCGAGGACGGCCACCCGCTCGGCTGGCCCCGCGGCGGCTTCCCCGGCCCCCAGGGCCCCTACTACTGCGGCGTCGGCGCCGACGAGGTCTACGGCCGTGACATCGTCGAGGCCCACCTCGACGCCTGCATCGAGGCCGGTCTGAAGATCTCCGGCATCAACGCCGAGGTGATGATGGGCCAGTGGGAGTTCCAGATCGGCCCCGCCGGTGTCGTCGAGGTCGGCGACCACATGTGGATCGCCCGCTGGCTGCTCTACCGCATCGCCGAGGACTTCAACGTGGCCGCCACCATCGATCCCAAGCCCATGCCGGGCGACTGGAACGGCGCCGGCTGCCACACGAACTTCTCCACCGAGCTGATGCGCAACGACTACGACGCGTGCATCGCCGCCGCCGAGGTGCTGGGCAAGCACCACACCGAGCACATCAGCCAGTACGGCCCCGGCGTCGAGCGCCGCCTCACCGGCATGCACGAGACCGCCCCGTGGACCGAGTACTCCTACGGCGTGTCCAATCGCGGCGCATCGGTGCGCATCCCGTGGCAGGTCGAGGTCGACAAGAAGGGCTACATCGAGGACCGTCGGCCCAACGCCAACATGGACCCCTACATCGTGGCCAAGCTGATCACCGAGGTCGTCTGCGAGGACGCCGCCAGCTGATCGGCTGACACCGGACGGAATGCAGGTGCCCGGGCTTCGGCCCGGGCACCGACGCGCTCAGGGGCGGGGGATCGCCGTGACGGTGACGAGCGCGACCACGTCGTGGCGCTCGGTCATCTCCGCCGAGAGCTCGGCGCCGAGGCGCTGCTCGAGCTGGTCGAGGTCGGTGTCGCCGGTGGGCTGCACGTGCACGACGGCGAGCAGGGTGTCCTGGCCCGGGATGTCGGCTCGGGTGAAGCGGGCGTCCACCTCGATCAGGTCCGCCTCCGGGTGCTCGACCACCAGCTCGGTGATCTGGGACGCCACCTCGGTCTGGACGGTGGCGCGCTGCAGCGTCGGCGACGAGGACAGCTGGAAGGTGACGAGCGCGACCAGGCCGAGGACCGAGGCGGCGAGCGCGGTCCACGAGACCCCGGACGTGCCGCGCCCGTAGCGGGCGGAGCCGGGCCGGAGCCCGTAGAGGCGGAAGAGCAGGGCGCCCGAGAGGTTCAGGCCGAGCAGCTGCAGGGCCAGGAGGAACGCTCCGGAGCCGACCATGGCCCACTCACCGATCACCAGCGCCATCCCGACCAGGCCGGCGGGTGGCGCCAGGGCGGCCGCCACGAGCACGCCGGTCGCCGCGCCGCTCACCAGGCTCGAGCGCTCCGCCTGCATCAGGTTCAGCGCGCCGGCCGCGCCGGCGACCAGGGGCAGGAGCACGGCGACGGCGGACACGTTGGCGGTGTCGGCCATCGTGTTCGTGGGCAGGTCGGTGCCGAGGAGGGCGTGGAGCGCAGCGACGACACCCACCACGACGGCGATCGCCGCGCCGTAGCGGACGAGGGTGCGACCCAGCAGCCGGCGATCGCCGGTTGCGGTGGCCAGCGCGGCGTTCATGGCCGGCCCGGCGAACGGGGCGATGAGCATCGCAGCGATCAGCAGGAACACCGAGTTGAGCTGCATGCCGATCCACACGACGGCGCCGGCCACGGCGGCGTAGCCGAGGAAGCCGGTCCACGAGCCGACCGACTGCAGCCCGGCGAGGAAGACCTCGTGCGGGCTGAGGGGCTCCACGTCCACGAGGTCCTGGGGTGCCTGCTGCCGCCCCGGCACCAGGGTGAGCACGCTCTGGGGCGCCATGGTGATCGTCACGTCGCCGAGCTCGTCGACGTCGTCGAGGAACTCGCCGATGTCCCGGTTGGTCAGGGACAGCTCCACGCAGGTGGCGTCATCGTCGAGGTCCCAGATGCGGACCGCGTGCGCGTCGTGGCGTCCGAGCAGGTCGTCGAGCCGGTCCCGCGCAACGGCCGGGGCGGTCAGGCGCAGCTGGCGCACGGTCGGTTCGCTCCTGTCAGCGGATCGGTCACGACCTCCTTTCCTGCCCCCGGCCCCTCCCGTCCAGACCCCCTCGGCCAGCAGGTGCAGCGATGGTCGGGCATTAGGACCCCTTTACAGGTGATGCCAAGCCGTGCCACGATGAACCTCGTGTCCGCACCCGTGCAGGAGCTCCCCGCCGCCGAACGGGAGCGCGCCGCCGCCGCCGTGCGCGGCCGCTTCGACCGGATCCTGTGGCAGCGCCTCGAGGTCCGCGACGGCGAGCTGCGCGCCGTGGTCGCCGGCACCCGACACCGCCGGCCCCGCCAGCTTGACGTCGGCGTCGCTGCCGCCCTCGGCCTGCTCGACCAGGGCGTGCCGACCGTGGGGCCACGGGCAGGGAGCCGGTCGTGATCGTCTGCCACTGCCACGCCGTGCGGGCCGAGGAGATCCGCACCGAGGTGCGGCTCGGAGCCGAGACCGTCGAGGTCGTCGGCGCTCGCTGCGGGGCCGGCACCCGCTGCGGCGGCTGCATCCCGGCCGTGGAGGCCGTGATCGCCGACGAGCAGGCCCGCATGCGCGCCGCCGTCCCTGCGCCACACTGACCGCCTGACCGCAAGCAACGACCAGGAGGCACCCGTGCAGGGCGACCCCGAGATCATCGAGTTCCTGAACGAGGCGCTCACCGCCGAGCTCACGGCGATCAACCAGTACTTCATCCACGCCAAGATGTGCGAGAACTGGGGCTACAAGCGCCTGGCCAAGCACAACTACGACGAGTCCATCGACGAGATGAAGGATGCCGAGAAGGTCATCGAGCGGATCCTGTACCTCGACGGCGTCCCGAACCTGCAGCGCCTGAACAGCGTGCTCGTCGGAGAGACCGTGCCCGAGCAGCACCGCCTCGACCTCGACCTCGAGACGGCCGCCGTCGAGCGGTACAACCGCGGCGTGGCCCTGGCCCGGGAGAAGGGCGACAACGGCACCGCCGAGCTGCTCGAGCACCTGCTCGTCGGCGAGGAGGAGCACGCCGACTGGCTGGAGTCCCAGCTCAACGTCATCGAGCAGGTCGGGCTCGAGAACTACCTGAGCCAGCACATCCACGACTGAGTCGCTGTTCCGCAGCCGCTGCCAGAACGTTCTGGCAGCGGCCACGGAACGCCGGATCGGAAGCGGGGTCAGCCGGCGGCGGCCATCTCCGCGGCGGGTGCCGAGGTGCGGATGAGGTGGTCGAAGGCGGACAGCGCCGCCGTCGACCCGGCGCCGAGCGAGACCACGATCTGCTTGTACGGCACGGTGGTGCAGTCGCCGGCGGCGAACACGCCGGGGATGTTCGTGCGACCGCGCTCGTCGATCACGACCTCGTTGCGGTCGGACAGCTCGACCGTGCCGTCGATCCACTCGGTGTTGGGGAGCAGGCCGATCTGGACGAAGACGCCGTCGACGTCGAGGCGCCGCTCGTCGCCGGTGCGCCGGTCGATGTAGGTGAGCCCCTCCATCCTGGTGTCGCCGGTGAGCTCGGTGGTCTGGGCCTCGAGCACCACGTCGACGTTGGGGAGGCTGTGCAGCTTGCGCTGCAGCACCTCGTCAGCGAGGAGCCGGTCGGTGAACTCGAGCACCGTCAGGTGGCCGACGATGCCGGCGAGGTCGATGGCGGCCTCGACGCCCGAGTTGCCCCCGCCGACCACCGCGATGCGCTTGCCCTTGTAGAAGGGGCCGTCGCAGTGGGGGCAGAAGTGCACGCCCTTGTTGCGGAACCGCTCCTCGCCCGGGACCCCGAGCGTGCGCCAGCGGGCGCCGGTCGAGACCACGACCGTGCGGGCCCGGACGGTGGCGCCGCTGTCCAGCACCACCGAGTGCGGGCCGCCCTCGGTCGAGGCGGGAACGAGCCGGGCGGCGCGCTGGAGGTTCATGACGTCGACGTCGTACTCGCCGACGTGGGCCTCGAGCGCGGCCACCAGCTTGGGCCCTTCGGTGTAGGGGACCGAGATGAGGTTCTCGATGCCCATGGTGTCGCCGACCTGCCCGCCGAAGCGCTCGGCGACGAGGCCGGTGCGGATCCCCTTGCGGGACGCGTAGACGGCCGCGGACGCGCCGGCGGGCCCACCGCCGACCACGAGCACGTCGAAGGGGTCCTTGGCCTCGATCTCCTCGGCGGCGCGCTCGGCGCTGCCGGTGTCGAGCTTCGCCAGCAGCTCCTCGAGGTCCATGCGCCCCTGGGCCAGCAGCTCGCCGTCGAGGAACACCGCGGGAACGGACAGGACCTCTCGCTCCTCGGCCTCATCGGGGAACACCGCACCGTCGATGGCCGTGTGGGAGAGGCTCGGGTTGAGGATGCTGAGCACGTTCAGGGCCTGCACCACGTCGGGGCAGTTCTGGCACGACAGCGAGAAGTAGGTCTCGAAGCGGTGCTCGCCGTCGAGGAGCCGGATGGCCTCGGCCGTGTCGGGATCGACCTTGGGCGGGTGGCCACCGACCTGGAGCAGCGCCAGCACCAGGGAGGTGAACTCGTGCCCCAGCGGCACGCCGGCGAAGTCGACGCGGACGTCGGTGCCGGCCCGGGTGATGGCGAAGGACGGCCGACGGGCGTCATCCCCGTCGGTGCGCAGCGTCAGCAGGTCCGACATGCCGGCGATCTCGTCGAGCAGCTCGGCGAGCTCGGCCGACTTGGCGCTGTCGTCGAGCGAGGCGACGAGCTCGACCGGCATGGTCACGTTGGTCAGGTGGGAGCGGAGCTGGTCCGCGAGGGCGGTGTCGAGCATGGGTTCTCCAGGCAGGGGGCTGGCGAGCGAGAGGGAGGTGTTCCCGACGCGCAGATCGACGGTGGGGAGTCGATCTGCGCGTCGAGAACGTCTGAGGGGGCGTGGCGGGGCGCCCGCGCCTCAGATCTTGCCGACGAGGTCGAGTGAAGGGGCGAGGGTCTCGGCGCCCTCCTCCCACTTCGCCGGGCAGACCTCGTTGGGGTGCTTGCGCACGTAGATGGCGGCCTTCACCTTGCGGAGCAGCTCGGCGGCGTTGCGGCCGATGCCCTCCGGGGTGATCTCGACCAGCTGGATGACGCCGTCTGGGTCGACGAGGAAGGTGCCGCGGTCGGCGACGCCCTCCGCCTCGCGCATGTTGTCGAAGTTCCGGGCGATGGTGCCGGTGGGGTCACCGAGCATCGGGTACCGGATCTTGCCGATGGTCTCCGACGAGCCGTGCCACGCCTTGTGCACGAAGTGGGTGTCGGTGGAGACCGAGTACACCTCGACGCCGAGGGAGGCCAGCTCGTCGTAGTGGTCGGCGAGGTCACCGAGCTCGGTCGGGCAGACGAAGGTGAAGTCGGCCGGGTAGAAGAAGAAGATCGCCCACCGACCGCGCACGTCGTCGTCGCCGACGGGCACGAACTCGCCGTTGTGGAAGGCGGTGGTCTGGAAGGGCTTGATCTCGGTGCTGAGCACGGACACGGAAACGGTTCCTCCGGGAATCGTCGTCTTGCAGGGGGACTGGGAGACCATACGGATGCCCACGATGGGCCGGAAACAGATGCGGGCTATCCCAGCCATAACCTGCGACTATCACCAGGTGCGGCCTAGATGTGCCCGCCGGGGACGTTGTCCCCGAGGAAACGGTTGAGGGTCTCGATGGGTGTGGCCCAGCCGAGTGCGCCGTGGGAACGGTGGTGATTGTAGAAGTGGAGGAAGCCGTCGTAGGCGAGGTGGCGTTCGGTTTCGCTGTGCCAGTCCCGGATGTAGGCCCACTCCTCGAGCAGGATCCGGTGGAAGCGCTCGATCTTGCCGTTGGTCTGGGGCCGGTAGGGGCGGGTGCGCTTGTGGACCACGCCGGTGTCTTCGAGGGCTGACCGCCAGGCGTTGGACCGATAGCAGGCGCCGTTGTCGGAGAGCACCCGCTCAATGGTGATGCCCATCGCTGCGAACCATGCGTGCGCTCGCCGCCAGAAACCGGCTGCCGTGTGGCCCTTCTCGTCGTCGAGGATCTCGGAGTACGCGACTCGGGTTCGATCGTCGATGACCGAGTGGATGTAGCGGTAGCCGGCGCCGGTGTGGTCGGGCCCGTCGAGGCGGCCGTGGATGCGCCAACCTCCGCCGTCAGGGATACCGGCGAGCTTCTTGACGTCGACGTGGACCAGCTCGCCGGGCCGGTCCCGCTGATAGCGGTGCACGGGCTCCGATGCCGTGGCCCGGTCTCCGCGGTCGAGGCGCCCGAGACCGGCACGAGTCAGGATCGACTGGACCGTCGACGGTGCCAGCCGCACCTCATGGCCGATGTGCTCGGCACCCCACCGACGCTTCTTGCGCAGCTCGATCACCCGCTGACACTGCGCCTCGGGCGTCTTGTTCGGTGATCGGTGTGGCCGGCTCGACCGGTCCTGCAACCCGGCCACGCCTTCGGCCAAGAACCGGTTCCGCCACTTCGTGACCGTCTTGGCGTCGACCTGGAACCGCTCGGCGGTCGCCTCGATCGTCCACCTGCGCCGCAAGACGCAGTCGACCATCTTCTTGCGGCCCTTCGGGGTCAGCACTGCGTTCGGGTGCTGGCTTCTAGCGTGAGACACGAGCCCTCCGTTTGGGGTGTGAGTTGTGGAAGACCCACAGCCTCACTCGGAGGGCTCAACTCATCGGTGGACCACCCAGCCCGTCGCTCCAGGGACAACGTCCCCGGTCGTCACACCTAGAGTCCGGCCGTGCTCGACGACACCCTCCTCGCCACCGCTCGCCAGGCCGGCGACCTCCTCGTCCGCCGGGGCGAGACCGTCGGCGTCGCCGAAGGCAGCTGCGGCGGCCTGGTCTCCGCCGCCCTCCTGGCGGTGCCCGGGGCGTCGGCGTACTACCGAGGGGGCGCCGTGATCTACACCGCCGCCGCGGTCCGCGGACTGCTCGGCGACGCGGTGCCCCGTCCCGAGCCCCTGCGCGGCGCCAGCGAGCCCTTCGCCCGCTGGCTCGCCGAGGAGATCAGCGCCGACCTCGGTGCGACCTGGGGCGTCGGCGAGGGCGGCGCCACCGGTCCGTCCGGCAACCCCTACGGCGACCCTCCCGGGCACTGCTGGACCGCGGTCCACGGGCCCGCGCCGGCGACCCGCCACCTGCTCACCGGCGACGACGACCGGCTCGCCAACATGACGGCGTTCGCCACGGCGGCGCTCACCCTCCTGGTCGACCAGCTGCGCTGATCGCGCCGTCCTCCGACCGGGCGCGCGGCGTGGTCGCGACCTAGGTTGCGCGTTGAAGACGCGCAGGGTCAGGCAGCCATGAGCACCGACAACACGAACGATGGAATCGCCGAGGCCCCGCCGCGCGCCGAACCGGGCAGCGACGCCATGTTCCGGGCCATCGTGCAGACCTCGGTGAACCCCTTCGTGGTGCTCGACACCGACGGTCACGTCCGGTGGTGCAGCGATCGCGTCGTGGCCCTCATCGGCCTGACCCCGGACGCGGTCGTGGGGCTCCACTTCCTCGAGCTCATCGACCCGTCGTCGCACGAGGCGGTGATGGCCGAGTACGCCGAGTTCACGAGCGACGACCAGCTCCGCCGGGCCTGGGTCGGCCCGCCCATGCTCCTCGACATGATCCATGCCGACGGCTCACGGATCACCTGCGAGGTGTCGGCGGCCACTGCGACCAGCCACGGCATCGAGGGGATCGTCGTGCAGGTCCGGCGCTGGCGGGGCACCGTGCTGCTCTACGCCGCGGTCGACTCGCTCGCCGCCGGAGACCCCCTCGAGGACGTGCTGGCCAAGCTCGGCGCCATCGTGGAGCACGACATCCCGGGCACCGTGGTGCTGGTCGCTGCCGGCTGGGACGGGCGGCGCTTCGACGTGGTGGCGGCTGCCCCCGGCACGCCGGCCGAGCACCTCCCGCTCGCCCCGCGCCTCGCGGAGATGTCCGCCGATGGCTGGCGGCGCGACGACGGTGAACCAGCGAGCATCCCCGAGCTGGCCACGGAGGCCGGGCTCGCGTCGTGCTGGTGGATCCCGGTCACGGTGCGGGGCGACCACCGCGCCACGGCGGCCCTGGTGCTGCTGCGCCCGGTGGACGCACCCCCAGCTCCGCACAACACCACGGTCGATCGGGTGACGACGCTGGTCGCGCTGGCGATCGAGTCCGACCGGAACCGACGGGCGTGGCGCCGATCGGCCGTCACCGACCAGTTGACCGAGCTGCCCAACCGCAGCGGGCTCGACGAGTGGCTGAGCGAGCAGGCCGAGGAGCGACCCGACGACGGCATGGCCCTGCTCTTCTGCGACGTCGACGAGTTCAAGTACGTCAACGACCACCTCGGCCACGCCATGGGCGACCGCACGCTCCAGGTGGTGGCCGAGCGGCTGCGCCGCTCGGTGCGCGACGACGACCTCGTGTGCCGGTGGGGCGGCGACGAGTTCGTGGTCGTGTGCACCGACCCCGCCGCGGCCGTGGCCCTGGCTCGGCGGCTGATCGACCACGTGCAGACCCCGATCGGGCTCGAACAGCACACCGCACGGGTGGGCCTCAGCGTCGGCGTCTCCTACGGCACGTTCGCCACGCCGCTCGACGACCTGCTCCGCGAGAGCGACCGCGCCCTCCTCGAGGCCAAGTCGCAGGGGCGCAACCGCTACGTCGTGCGCGCCTGATCACCCAGCGCGACATCGGACACGGGCGGGCATTCCGTCCGGATCGTCCCGCCCGTACCGGCCACGGGATGCGCTGCGCGCGGTGCGTGACCGGCGGCGGGACAGCGATGGGACGACGTCATCACATGCTGACGAGGTCCCAGTTCCGAGCTCGAGGGGTGCCGGACGTGTACGAGCACAGCGTCGCTGAACGAACCCGATCACTTCTGCTCCAGGTCATCTTGGTGGGCCTGCTGGTCCTCGGCGCTCTCGCCGTCTTCGCCGCCGTGTCCTCGGCGACGGAGCCGGTGTCCGAGGGGATGGAGCGCCAGCCCGAGCCCCACCCCTGAGCATCCCTCGGGATCAGCGCAGCTCGACGTCGTGATCGGCGGCACGTCGGCGCAGCGCCTTCGCCCGCCCGACCCGCTCGTCGGCCTCGGCGAGGCGCACGGCGCGCTCCCACAGGTCGTGGGCATCGGGTTGCAGCCCGACGGCGAGCTCGAGCTCGTCCAGCGCAGCCCCCACGGCGCCGTGGGCGGCCAGGATCTCGGCTCGCCGTGCGTGGACGGCGACGCAGCGCCGCACCAGCCGGTGCCGCGCTCGCAGCGCCCAGTCCTCGTAGGGCCAGGCGGGCAGCGGCTCGCCCTGCCAGGCGGCGAGTGCCTCCTCGGTGCAGGCGAGGGCCTGTTCGGCCGGGGCCCGCAGGGCCTGCTCGGCCAGCCGGTCGAAGCGGCGGGCGTCGACCTCCACGCCGGCGGCGAGCACCAGGCGATCCCCGGCCCGCTCCACCACGGGTCCGATCGCCGCCCGCAGGCGAGCGAGCACGTTGCGCAGCCGGGACCGAGACCGGGCCGGATCGACCTCGGGCCACAGGATCTCCAGCACCCGCTCGACCGGCACGGCTCGCTCCGTGGCGACCAGCGCGAGCACCACGGCCGGTCGACCCAACGGCGGGACCAGCTGCTGCGCCCCCCGGTGCACCACGGTGGGACCGAGCACGCGCACGACGGCGGCGACGGGCGTCGGTGCGGAGCGGGCCGGCGGGAGGAACCCGACCAGCTGCTCGGGCGCGCCCACCCCCAGCAGCGCCATGACGCGGTCACGCACGACCTCGACGGCCCGCGGGGTGAGCTGCAGCAGGGCGGCCACCTCCTCGACGTCGGCGCCCTCCGCGAGCGCGAGGGCAACCCGCAGATCGTCGACGGAGAGCACCGACGTCGACGGCACGGGGTCGGGCACCGGGATCCCGTGGTCTCGCTGCAGCCGGTGCACCTGATCGACGGCGCCGAGCAGGCCGACGCTCCTCGCGTCGGCGACCAGCCGATCGGCGACGGTCGCCGCTGCAGCGTGGCGGCCCTCGTCCAGCAGACGTCGGAGGTGGTGCAGATCCGACCGCCACCGCAACGTCGGGTAGGGCTCGAGGAGGAGGCGCGCCTCGGCGAAGTGGGCGTCGTGCTCGCCCACCGGCGCGAGCATCCCCCGGCACCAGGCGACCTGACCGTGCTCGCGGGCCGAGCCGGCCCGAGCCGCCCAGCGCTCGAGGTCGCCGAGGACCGCCTCGGCGTCGTCGCGGCGTCCGGTGCGCACGTAGGCCTC
>DMTU01000023.1:13397-14119 GCA_003476595.1 Acidimicrobiaceae bacterium
GTGCGCACGTAGGCCTCCACCAGGTTGTGGCGCCAGGCGACCTCGGCCGGCGGGACCGCCTCACCGAAGCACGCCTGCACCGGTTCGAGCAGGTCGACGGCGCGCTGGGGATCGTCGGCCAGCAGCTCGGCGACCGCCAGCGCCGACACCGCCCCGACCTGCGCCGACCCACGAGGGACCGTGCCCGGAGGGACGAGCGTGGCGACGTGGCGGCGGCACTCCTCGAGGCGCCCGCGCATGGCTTCGACGTGCGCGACCTCCACGGTCGCGAGGCGCTCGTCGGTGGTCCAGCCACAGATCCGCGCCAGCTCGATCGCGCGCGACCCGTCGGTCAGCGCCTGCTCGAGCCGACCGCGGCGCCGGGAGAGCCAGGCGGAGGTGGCGAGCGGGTGGGCCAGCAGCACGAAGCGACGCCGCGCGTCGAGCACCCCGGTGATCCGATCGAGCAGGGAGCGGGCCTCGTCGAGGTGGTCCTGCCAACCGAGCACGCGAGCGGCGGCGGTGAGGAGGTGCACGGCATCGGGGTCGATGCCTCCGGCCCCGAGGCGGGCCAGGGGCCGCTCGATGCTGCAGCGCAGCGGCTCCGGGTCGGCGCCCCGGCCGACCGCCGCCGTGGCGGCCGCGAGCGCGTGCAGGTCTCGGACCGCCCGTTCGGCGGGGGTCGGGTCGACGGCGGCGAGCAGCGCGGCGGCCGAAGCGAGCGCGTCCGCCGAACCGTCCCC
>DMTU01000023.1:14249-15068 GCA_003476595.1 Acidimicrobiaceae bacterium
AGCGAGCGCGTCCGACGAACCGTCCCCGCCCGCGCTCGCCTCGAGCAGGCGCAGCCGCGCGGATGCGAGCGGATCGCTCGGTCCCAGGACGGCGATGGCCTGCCGGGTCGCGGCGTGGCGCTGGCGCGCGCTGCCGGTGCGGTGGACGAGCCGCGCCGAGACCTCGGCCACGTGCGGACCGTGACCGGCGAGGGTGAGCGCACGACGGCACCGGTCCGGCCGGCCGCCGTCGAGCCACCACCCGGCGGCCACCGCCCAGTCCCCTGCGGCCTCGGACGCAGCTGCGGCATCGAGCGGCGCGCCGAGCCGTGCGGCCTCGCGGGCCCGACGGCGAGCGTCGTCGATCGAACCCCACTCGAGCGGCGCCGGTTCGGCGCGGTCCTCCCCGACCACGGCCCGGACCCCGGCGGGTTCGAGTGCCAGGGCGTGGGAGAGGGTGGCGGCGCTGCTCAGGTCGAACCGGTGCGCATCGTGGACCAGCAGGGTCCAGGTCCGCTCCTCCCCCATCCGGGCCAGCAGGCTGCACAGGTCGCCGGCGAGACCGAGGTGGTCCCCCACCGGCCGCCCGGTCGTGGCGGCCTCGAGGGCCGCCGGGACGACGAGGTGGGCCCGCCCGGCGCGACAGGAGGCGAGGATCGCGGCAAGGCCGCTCCAGGCCGCGCGTTCGTCCCCGGGCCAGACCTCGACCACGTGCGCATCAGTGGTGGCCCCGTCCACCGCCCCTCCCTCGATCCCCAGATCCTCGCGCCAAGGTAGACCGGCGCGACGACGGGGCGGGTGCCGGAGCTACATGCCGTAGCCGGTGAGGGTGTGGACGGC
>DMTU01000041.1:0-362 GCA_003476595.1 Acidimicrobiaceae bacterium
TTGGTCCCGCGGAAGCGGGCGCCGACGGCCGGGCCGGTGGCGCCCTTCAGCCACTTCCCACCGGTCGTCTCGGGCGACCACTCCCCCATCCGGGTGATGTCGGAGATCAGCTCCCACACGCGCTGCGGCGGAGCCGCGATCTCCCGGGACACGCTGACGTCGGACATGCCGCGGGAGGCTAGGCGTCAGGCGCCGCCCGGGGTGAAGGTCGCCGGCAGGTGCTTCACGCCGTGGATGAAGCTCGACAGCAGCAGCTCGGGCGGACCCGATGCCTGGATGTCCGGCAGCCGCTTGAACAGCTCGCGGAACATGACCGTGATCTCCCGCCGGGCCAGGTGCGCGCCGAGGCAGAAGTGCGGGCC
>DMTU01000041.1:504-3141 GCA_003476595.1 Acidimicrobiaceae bacterium
CGGGGCCGCCGAAGCCGACGTGGCCGTTGGGCGAGCGGCGCACGTCGAAGCGGTGGGGATCCTCGAACACCGCCTCGTCGCGGTTCGCGGCCAGGTAGAACATCCCCAGCTTGTCGCCGGCCTGGATCTGGCGACCGTGCAGCTCGAGGTCCTCGGTGGCGGTGCGGCGCATGTAGGTGACCGGGCTGGCGATGCGCACGATCTCCTCCACCGCGGTGGGCGCCACGCCCTCGAAGTCATCGGCCCAGATCTCCCGCTGGTCGGGGTGCTGGGTGAGCAGGTGCAGGCCCCAGGCGATGGCGTTGCGGGTGGTCTCGTTCCCGGCGACGACGAGGAGGATGAAGAAGCTGGCGAGGTCGGCGTGGGTGAGCCGGTCGTCCTCGAGCTCGGCGTTGACGAGCATGCTGGTGAGGTCGGTGCCGTCGCCGCCCCGCTTGGACTCGGCGACCTCGTCCATCAGCGCCGAGAGCTCCTGGCCGGCGGTGAGGAGCGCGGTGAGGATGTCGGTGCCCTCAGGCGTGTACTCGGGGTCGCCGACCCCCAGGATCACGTTGGTGCGGTCGAACACGAACTGCAGCTGGCTGTCGGGCACGCCCATGAGGTCGCACACGATCTTGAGCGGCAGCCGGGCGGCGACGTCGACGACGAAGTCGCACTCGCCTCGGTCGATGATGTCGTCGACGATCTGGGCGGCGAGCTCCTGGACCGAGTCCTCCAGCCGCTTCAGCATCCGGGGCGTGAAGCCGGCCGACACGATGCGGCGCAGCCGGGCGTGGCGGGGGTCGTCCATGGCGATCATCGAGGAGAAGTACTCGACGATCTGCATGGGCTGGTCCATCACGACGATGCCCTGGGCGGAGGAGAACAGCTCCGGGTGCCGGGACATGTGGAGGATGTCGGCGTGGTTGGTGACCACCCAGGCGCCCGGGCCCTGCGGGAGCGGGATGCCCTCGGGGATCTCGGGCTCGGGGAGGAACACCGGCCCCTCGGCGCGGAGCACGGCGAGGTCGGCGTCGATGTCCTCGGCCGGTCGGACCCAGAACTCCGGGAGGATCGGGTTCGGCAGATCCGTGCGGTGCCGGTCGGTCGTGAACACCGGCGTGGGTGTCATGGTCATGACTGGCTCCTCAGCTCGAGGCCGGCCATGTCGCCGGACTCACGCCACTCTGCCATCAGCCGGAAGAACGCCATCGGCCCCTCGCCGTAGCTGGCGCCGATGAGGCCGGCTCCCTGCAGGGGCATGCCCTCGTTGTTGTAGTAGCCGGGCGTGCAGGACTGCTGGAACGAGCGCATGTCCCGGGCCTTCTCGTCGAGGACCTGGATCCACTCCTCGACCGCCTCCTCGGTGGCCTCGACCTGGTCGATGTCGTTGTCGATGGCGTGGCGCAGGATGTGGACCAGCTGGAGGCTGGCCTCCTCGAGCAGGTGCGGGTAGTTGGCCGTGAACCCGCCCTGCGCGTGTCCGAGCAGGAACATGTTGGGGAAGCCGTGCACGTGCATGCCGTGCAGCGAGCGCATGCCGCCCTCCCAGTGGTCCGAGAGGGTCTGGCCGCGCGCACCGGTGACGTCGTAGCCGGCCCGGCGGGTGTAGGCGGTGCCGACCTCGAAGCCGGTGGCGTAGATCAGGCAGTCGAGCTCGTACTCGCGCTCGCCGTCGGGGCCGTTCACCACCACGCTCGTCTCGGTGATGCGCGAGACGCCCTGGCCGTCGGTGTCGACCAGGTGCACGTTGGGCCGGTTGAACGCCTGCAGGTAGTCGTCGTGGAAGCAGGGCCGCTTGCAGAACTGGCGGTACCAGGGCTTGAGCGCCTCGGCCGTGTTCTGGTCGTGCACCAGCTCGTCCACCCGGGAGCGGATCTCGTTCATCTTGTCGAAGTCCGCCAGCTCCATCGTCGACGCGATGCCGGAGGGCGTGAGATCGGGGTTGTCGCTCTGGCGGAAGCGGACGAGCAGCTTGCCGATGATGTCGGTCCAGCCGTCCATGACCAGGTCCTCGTCGGCCATGCCGCCCGAGGTGAGCACCGTGAAGTTCTCGATGCGGCGCTTCTGCCAGCCCGGCTCCAGCGATGCCGCCCACTCCGGATCGGTGGGACGGTTGTTGCGCACGTCGATGGACGAGGGCGTCCGCTGGAAGACGTGGAGCTCCTGGGCCGACTCGGCCAGGTGGGGCACGCACTGCACGGCGGTGGCGCCGGTGCCGATGATGCCGACCCGCTTGTCGCGCAGGTTCTCGAGGTTCCCGTCCGGGCCGCCACCGGTGTAGTCGTAGTCCCAGCGGCTGGTGTGGAACGTGTGCCCGCGGAAGGACTCCACGCCGGGGATGCCGGGCAGCTTCGGCCGGTGCAGCGGCCCGTTGCCCATGATCAGGAACCGGGCGGTCATGGCATCGCCGCGGTTCGTGCGGATCACCCAGCGGTCGCGCTCGTCGTCCCAGTCGATGGCCTGCACCTCGGTGGACAGGCAGGCGTTGTCGTAGAGCTCGTACTGGCGGGCGATGCGGTGACAGTGCTCGAGGATCTCCGGCGCCCGGGTGTACTTCTCCTTGGGGATGTAGCCGGTCTCCTCGAGCAGCGGGAGGTAGATGTAGGACTCCACGTCGCACTGGGCACCGGGGTAGCGGTTCCAGTACCAGGTGCC
>DMTU01000213.1:0-3100 GCA_003476595.1 Acidimicrobiaceae bacterium
GCCTTCGAGGCGGGCGTGCGCACCATCCGCGTCGCCATCGAGGCCGGCGACGTCTACCAGGTCAACCTCACCCGGCAGCTGGCCGCACCCGCCCCGCCCGATGCCGACGTCGCTGCCCTCGGTGCGGCGCTGGCCGTCGGCAACCCCGCGCCCTACGCCGCCGTGGTCCGGGTGCCTGCCGCCGGCATCCACGTCGCCTCCGCATCGCCGGAGCGCTACCTGCGCCGCGAGGGGCGCCTCGTGTGGTCCTCCCCGATCAAGGGGACGGCGGCCACCCCCGATGCCTTCCTCGCCAAGGACCGGGCCGAGAACGTGATGATCGTGGACCTGGTCCGCAACGACCTCGGACGGGTCTGCGACTACGGCTCGGTCTGCGTCCCGGCGCTGCTGGCCGTGGAGCACCACCCCGGGCTCGTGCACCTGGTGTCGACCGTCGCCGGGGAGCTGGCCGACGGCGTGGGCTGGCCCGGCCTGCTCGACGCCACCTTCCCGCCCGGTTCGATCACGGGCGCGCCGAAGCTGGCGGCGATGGAGGTCATCCGCCAGCTGGAGCCCGTGCCACGCGGCGTCTACTGCGGCGGGGTCGGGTGGGTGGACGCCGATCGGGGGATCGGCGAGCTCAACGTCGCGATCCGGACGTTCTGGATCGACCCGGACGGCGAGGGTGGCCCGACGCTGCGGTTCGGCACCGGGGGCGGGATCACCCACGACAGCGACCCGGCCGGTGAGTGGGCCGAGACCGAGCTCAAGGCCCGGACGCTGTTGGCGGTCGCGTCCGGCTGAAGGCGACCGCCGGTTGGATCAGCGGGGGCGGGAGGCCTCGATGGCCTGGCGCTTGGCGCCGCCACCCTTGCGGTGCACCTTCGACGGCGGGTTGGTGCGCCCGTCCGTGGACTGGCGCTGCTTGCGGGGGCGGGGGTCGACGTCGACCACGCCGTCGGCGCCGCGGCGCTCGGCCGGCTTGGTGCGGGTGCGGGGCTTGCCGCCGTCACGGGCCGGACGGTCGTCGCGTCGCGCGCTCTTGCCCGCGGCGCGGTCCTCACCGTCGCGGGTGCGGGTCCGCTGGCGGTTGCGACCGCCGTTGCCACCGCCGCCCTTGGGCGGTGAGGACTGCTGGGCCTTGGCGGCCGGCTGGG
Organism: Acidimicrobiaceae bacterium; assembly: GCA_003476595.1. Classification (GTDB taxonomy): domain Bacteria; phylum Actinomycetota; class Acidimicrobiia; order Acidimicrobiales; family Salinilacustritrichaceae; genus Salinilacustrithrix. The sequence continues at coordinate 1,137 of DMTU01000213.1, forward strand.
CCTTCTGGCGGGACGTGGCCTCGCGGTGACGGGAGCCGTCGCCGAGGAGCGTGGCGTCCGGCGTGGTCACGACCTGGGCCAGTCCGAGGTCGCGCTGGAGGGTCTTGACGTCCTTGCGGTTGTTGTCGCGCACGAAGGACACCACGACGCCCTGGGCGCCGGCGCGGGCCGTGCGACCGGAGCGGTGCAGGTAGGTCTTGTCGTCCTCGGGCGGGTCGAAGTGCACCACGCAGGCCACGCCGTCGACGTGGATGCCGCGGGCGGCGACGTCGGTGGCGATCAGCGCCTGCACGTGGCCCTTGGTGAACGCCTCGAGCGCACGGGTGCGCTGGTTCTGGTTGCGTCCACCGTGGATGGCCGCAGCCTCGACGCCGGCCTTGCCGAGCTGCTTGCACAGGCGGTCGGCGCCGTGGCGGGTGCGGGTGAACACGATGGTCGGCCCGGCGGCGACGACGGCGTCGCGGGTGTGGTCGACGCGCTGCTCGTGGTCGATGGACCAGAAGTGATGCGCCATGGCGGTCATGTCCGGCTCGACCTCGCCGACCTCGTGGCGGACCGGGTCGTGCTGGTAGCGGCGGGTCAGCTCGGCGATGTCACCGTCGAGCGTGGCCGAGAACAGCAGGGTCTGGCGGTCGCTCTTGGTGCGGTCGAGCAGGCGCTTGACGGCGGGGAGGAACCCCATGTCGGCCATGCGGTCGGCCTCGTCGACGACGACGACGCCCACCTCGGCGAGGCTCACGCTGCCGCTGCTGATGAGGTCCTCGAGTCGGCCGGGGCAGGCGACGAGGACGTCGACGCCGCGGCGGATGGCCTGGTTCTGGGGGCCGTAGCCGACGCCGCCGTACACCGCGGTCACGGTGCGGTCGGTGGCCTTGGCCAGCGGGGCGAGCTCGTCCTTGATCTGGTCGGCCAGCTCACGGGTCGGCGACAGGATCAGGGCGCTGGGGTGCCCGGGCCGGGCCTTGGCCGTGTTGACCAGGGTCGGGATGCCGAAGGCGATGGTCTTGCCCGAGCCGGTGGGGGCGCGGCCGCAGAGGTCGCGGCCGGCGAGGGCGTCGGGGATGGTGGCGGCCTGCACCTCGAAGGCGCTGGTGAAGCCACGGGCGTCGAGCACGTCGACGAGCCGCTGGGGGACGCCCAGGTCCGCGAAGGACGGGGCGGCGGATTCGGATTGCACAGGTTTCTCTCGATCAGGGTTGCTGGATGGCGCACTCGACGGTGTGGTGCCGAACAGCAGTCAGGTCGAGGAGCGTCGGGCCCTTCGTGGCCCTCCCGCGTGAGCATGCTCCGAGGAGCAGGTGGTCCGGGGAGCGAGCTCGACCCGGCGCGGTGCAGTGACGATACCCGCTGGCGGGCCGGAACCGACGATCCCGGTAGCGTGCCGCCGTGCTCCCGGTCTGGCTCGACGGCCACCTGCTCGACCCCGACGACGCCCGGGTCCCGGTGTCGGACCACGGGCTCACCGTCGGCGACGGCGTGTTCGAGACCCTGCGGACCGCCCCCGAACCCGGCGGAGACCGGTGGGTCCCCTTCGCCGTCACCCGGCACCTGCGCCGCCTCCGACGCAGCCTCGACGGTCTCGGCCTCGAGCTGGACCGCTCCGACGACGACCTGCGGGACGCCCTGCACGCGGTCGCCGGCCACATCGAGGGCGCCGGCCGCGTCCGCCTCACGGTCACCGGCGGGCCCGGACCCCTCGGCTCGGCCCGCTCCGGTGAGCCGCTCACGGTGTTCGTGGCCGGATCGGCGATCGACGGATGGCCCGAGACCGGTGAGGCCGTCACCGTGCCCTGGGTGCGCAACGAGCGCTCCGCCGTCGCCGGGCTGAAGACCACCTCCTACGCCGAGAACGTGGTCGCCCTGGCCCGGGCCGTGGAGGCCGGCGCGTCCGAGGCCCTCTTCGCCAACACCGCGGGCCAGCTCTGCGAGGGCACCGGGTCCAACGTGTTCGTCGTGCTCGGCGG
>DMTU01000213.1:3234-3622 GCA_003476595.1 Acidimicrobiaceae bacterium
GCCTGGCCGGGGTCACCCGCGAGCTGGTGTGCGAGCTGGCGGACGTCGCCCAGGACGACCTGCCGATGGCGGTGCTCGACGAGGCCGACGAGGTCTTCCTCACCTCCTCCACCCGCGACGTCCAGGGCCAGCACCGCGTCGACGAGCACCGGCTCGACGCGCCGGGTCCAATCACCCGCGAGGTCGCCCGGGCCTTCGCCGACCTGGTCGCGACGGACATCGACCCGTGAGCCGGGGCCAGCCCGTCACCGCATCCCTGGAGCGGAGCGGGGACCACGTGCTCGTGCGGTGGACCGCCGGCGAGGCCGAGGGGACGTGCCGCTTCGACCACCTGCCGGGCACGACCCCGGAGTGGCTCGGCTCGGCCGACGACCTCCTCGAGGGCACC
>DMTU01000213.1:3761-5699 GCA_003476595.1 Acidimicrobiaceae bacterium
CTCGAGGGCACCGATCGACGCCTCGAGGGGCGGGTGCTCGACGCGGTCGCCCGGCTGGCCACGGACGAGGGGATCGAGCTCGGCATCTGGCACGACGACCAGGGGGTCGAGCTCCTCGCCTGACGTCGCTCTCGACGAGATCCGCGTCAGCAGCCGGCGCCGGGTGCGTCGAGTTGTCAGCTCGCGGGGCGGAGGTGCACCACGTCGCCGACGGCGATCGTGCGCCGGCCGCCCTCGAGCGGCTCGATCACCAGGTGGCCGTCTCCGGTCACGTCGACCGCGGTGCCGATCAGGTCGTCCACGCCGAGGTCGATGCGGACCCGGCGGCCGAGGGTGGCGGAGCGGGCTCGCCAGGCGTCGAGCACCTGGTCGACCCCGCCGCCCACCAGGTGGCCGTAGTGGACGTCGAGCCGTTCGAGCAGTGCGTCGAGGACGTCGTCGCGCGTCGGCCGGGCGTCGCTGACGTGGTTGATGGCCACGGCGATGTCGGCCAGGTCGTCGGGCACCTCCTCGGGCCAGGCCACGTTGAGCCCGATGCCGGCGGCGACCGTGGCCCGCTCGTGGGGCGCCGGCGGCCGGTAGCCGGCGGCGATGTGCGAGCCGGGGGACCACTCCGCCTCGGCCAGGATCCCGGCCAGCTTGCGCGTGCGCACCCCGCCCTCGGCGTCGAGCTCCTCCACGACGAGGTCGTTCGGCCACTTGAGGCCCGGCGCGAAGCCGGCGAGCTGCTCGACCGCCTCCGCCGCCGCCACGGCCAGGGCGAACGTGGTCAGCGGCGCCACCGGCGCCGGCGGGCGCAGCAGGATCGTGCACAGCAGGGACGCCCCCGGCGGCGCGGTCCACGTGCGCCCCGCCCGACCCCGACCGGCGGTCTGGTGGTCGGCGACGAGGACGACGCCCTCGGGCTCGCCCTGGCGGGCCAGCTCCATCACGTCGGTGTTGGTCGAACCGGTCTCGTCGACGTGGCGCACGTCGGTGAACCGGGAGCGGGACAGGGCCCCGGCCCCGCGGATGGCATCGTCACCCTTCACCGCGATAACACTACGGAGTGTTTTCCAAGGTGCTGATCGCAAACCGTGGCGAGATCGCCGTCCGGGTCATCCGGGCGTGCAAGGAGCTCGGCGTCACGTCCGTGGCCGTCTACTCCGACCTGGATCGTGACTCGCTGCACGTCCGCCTCGCCGATGAGGCCTACGCCCTCGGGGGGACGACGGCAGCCGAGTCCTACCTGAACACGGAGAAGATCCTCGAGATCATCGAGCAGTCCGGCGCCGAGGCCGTACACCCCGGCTACGGCTTCTTCTCGGAGAACCCCGACTTCGCCCGGGAGATCACCGACAAGGGCGTCGTGTTCATCGGCCCCAAGCCCGAGGCGATGATCGTCATGGGCGAGAAGGTCTCCTCCCGGATCGCGGCCCAGGAGGCCGGCGTGGCCGGCGTCCCCGGCACCACCGAGTACCTGAGCTCGGGCGACGAGGTCGTCGCGTTCGGCGAGGAGTTCGGTTGGCCGGTGGCCATCAAGGCGGCCTACGGGGGCGGAGGCCGGGGCATGCGCGTCGTGCGCTCCGCCGACGAGGCCCACGCCGCGCTCGAATCCGCCCAGTCCGAGGCGCTGAAGGGCTTCGGTCGGGACGAGTGCTACGTCGAGCGCTACCTCACGTGGCCCCGCCACGTCGAGATGCAGATCATCGCGGACTCCCACGGCAACTGCGTGTGGATCGGCGAGCGCGACTGCTCGGCCCAGCGCCGCCACCAGAAGCTGGTCGAGGAGTCCCCTGCCCCCAACTTCCCGGCCGAGATCCGCCAGGCCATGGGCGAGGCCGCGGTGAAGGTCGCCAAGGCCTGTGGCTACATCAACGCCGGCACGGTCGAGTTCCTGTACCAGGACGGCGAGTTCTTCTTCCTCGAGATGAACACCCGGCTCCAGGTCGAGCACCC
>DMTU01000213.1:5753-13470 GCA_003476595.1 Acidimicrobiaceae bacterium
ACCCGGCTCCAGGTCGAGCACCCCGTCACCGAGATGGTCTCGGGCATCGACCTCGTCGCCGAGCAGCTGCGCGTCGCCTCCGGCGAGCCGCTCTCGTTCTCCCAGGACGACATCTCGCTGCGCGGCCACTCCATCGAGGTGCGGGTCAACGCCGAGGACCCGGCCGAGGGCAAGTTCCTCCCCTCCCCCGGCCCCATCGCCACGCTGGTCCCGCCGCAGGGCAACGGCGTGCGCTGGGACGGCGGCTACGACTCCGGTGACGAGGTCAGCCAGTACTACGACAACCTCATCGGCAAGCTCGTGGTGTGGGCCGGCGACCGGGACACCGCCATCGCCCGCATGCTGCGGTGCCTCGACGAGTTCGTCCTCGACGGCCCGCCCACGACCATCCCCGCGGCGGAGGCGATCCTCGCCCACGACGACTTCAAGGCCGGGGAGCACTCCACCAAGTGGGTGGAGGACACCCTCGACCTCACCGGCGTCCGCGGCACCCCGGCGCCCGCCGGCGACGACGAGGACGAGAAGGTCGAGCGCAGCGTCGACGTCGAGGTCAACGGCAAGCGCTTCGCCGTGAAGCTGTTCGTGCCCGCCGACCAGGTCGCCGTGGCGGCGGCCGGCGGCGGCAAGGGCCTGCCCAAGGCCCGCAAGCGCTCCAAGGGCACCAGCGGCGCCGCGCCCACCGCCGGGTCCGGCCGGATCGCCGTGCCGATGCAGGGCACCGTCGTCAAGGTCAACGTCGCCGTCGGCGACGAGGTCACCGAGGGCCAGGTCCTCTGCGTGCTCGAGGCCATGAAGATGGAGAACAACATCGCCGCCGACAAGGCCGGCACCGTCTCCGAGGTCAACGTCGAGGAAGGCGCGTCCGTCGGCTCCGGCGACGTGATCATCGTCATCGAGTAGCGCCGGCGGGCGCCGCCCGGTGGCTCAGCTGCCGGCGCGGTCCTGCCAGGTGCAGATGCAGACCTCGTTGCCCTCAGCGTCGGCGAGGACCCAGAACGACCGGGCGTACCGGTCGGTGACGAGCGTGCCACCGGCCGCCAGCGCGGCGTCGAGTCGCGCCTCGGCGAGGTCGTGGGGCACGGAGACGTCCAGGTGGAAGCGGTTGCGCTCGGTCCGGGGCTCGTCCATCTGCTGGAACCAGACCGGCGCCCCGAACCCGCGAGGATCGGACAGGCTGCCGTCCGGCTGCTCGCGGTAGTCGAGCACCGCCGCCCAGAACGGCCGGATGCGGTCGGCGTCCATCGTGTCGATGGCGATCTCCACGATCTGGGCCGCCATCGGCTCCGCGGTGGCGCCGACGTCGGCAGCGAGCTGGGAGATGTGGTGGGCCAGGTCGGCGTCGTGGGTGGAGAGCCCGTCGACCGCATGGGTGGTGAGCGCGACCCGCACGACGCCGGGGTACGTCAGCGAGACGTCGGGGTGGTGGTCCGCGGCCTCGGCGGCATCGGCGATGGCCGCCACGAGGCGGCCGGCGGCGGGGAACGACGGCGCCCGGAAGCGGGCCGCCGCGGTGCGCAGCACGACCCGCCAGTCGTCCAGGCCCTCGGTGGCGGTGAACTGCTCGGCGGTGATCTCGGTGTAGGGCATCAGTCGGCGGCCTCCGCGAGGGCCTCGGACAGGCTGGGGTGGACGAGCAGGCTGTCCACGATGTCCTCGACGTTGAGGCCGGCGGTGACGGCGAGGGCGATCACGGAGATGAGCTCGGCGGCGTGGCGCCCCACGATCGATCCCCCGAGCACGACACCGGTGGCCGGGTCGGAGACGATCTTGACGAAGCCACGGGGCGCGTTGTTGATGAGGGCCTTGGCCGTGGTCGAGAACGGCACCTTGGTCACGCGGATCTTGCGCCCCTCGGCGAACGCGTCCGCCTCAGCCAGGCCCACGTCGGCGATCTCGGGCTCGGTGAAGATGGCGGAGGCGGCCTTGTCGTAGTCGAGGTGCCGGTGCTCGCGCGTGTGCAGGCCCATGACGTGCTCGGCGATCTTGCGGCCCTGCATCGACGCCACCGACGACAGCGGCAGGCGGCCGGACAGGTCGCCGGCCACGTAGATGTGGGGGACGTTCGTCTGCAGGTGGTGGTTGTTGTCGAGGTAGCCCCAGGCGTTGACCTCGACGCCGGCCGCGTCGCAGCCCAGGCCCTCGCTGTTGGGGATGGAGCCGATGGCGAGCAGTGCGTGGCTGCCGGTTGCGACCCGGCCGTCGTCGCAGAGGATGCGGACGCCGCCGTCGTCGGTGCGCTCGATGCCCTCGGCCCGCGCCCCCTTGTAGAGCCGGACGCCCCGGTCGAGGAAGTGGGTCTCGAGCGCGGCGGCGACCTCGGGATCCTTCTGGGGCAGGACCTGCTGGCGGGACACGATGAGGGTGACGGCGCAGCCGAAGCTGGAGAACATCGAGACGAACTCCACGCCCGTGACACCCGAACCGATGACGACGAGGTGGTCGGGGAGCTCCTTGGGCGGGTAGGCGTCCCGCGTCGTGAGCACGCGGTCGCCGTCGGGAGCGGCCCACTCGGGGATGCGGGGCCGGGAGCCGGTGGCCAGCAGGACAGCATCGGCGTGGACGGTGATCTCGCCCTCGGCGGTGTCGGCCACGACCTCGTGGGGGCCGACCATCCGACCGCTGCCCCGCAGGACCCGCACGCCCTGGCTCTGGAGCAGCGAGGTGACCGAGTGCTCGAGGCGGTCCTCGATGGACACGATGCGCTGGCGGAGGGCGTCGAAGTCGAGGTGGGCCTTGACGTCGGTGAGGCCCATCTCCTCGGACTTGTCGATCATGTTCAGCGCCGAGCCGGTGGCGATCATCGCCTTGGACGGGATGCAGTCCCACAGGTTGGCGGCGCCGCCGACGATCTCCCGCTCGATGAGGGTGACGTCGGCCCCGAGCTTGGCCGCGTGGCTGGCCGCCGTGTGGCCGCCGGGGCCACCGCCGATGATCACGAAGCTGAGGGCCATGGGCAGCAGGGTACCGGCGCCCCCGCGATCAGCCGGAGGTGCGGGCGATGCGGATGAGGCGGTGGTCGTCGGTGAAGAGCCGCCGGGTGACGCCGGTGCCGATCACGACCACGTTGATGGCCACGGCACCGAGGATCAGGAACATGATCGCGGCCTGGACCCGCACGGCATCGACGGGGTCGACGCCGGCCAGGATGAGGCCGGTCATGGCGCCCGGCAGGAAGACCAGCCCGACGGCCTTGGTCGTCTCGATCTGCTGGGTCATGGCGGACCGCAGCGCGCTCCGCAGGCCGGGCCGGGACGCCTCGGTCCAGGGCTGGCCGAGGGCGAGGCGGGCCTCCACGTCGTGGCGCTTCTCGGAGAACTCCTCCACGACCCGTCGGCCGGCGAGCACCGTCGACGTCATGGCGTTGCCGACCATCATCCCGCCCACCGGGACGATGGCCCGGGCCTCGACCGGGAAGATCCCGAGGCCGAAGATCACCGCTGCGGTGATGCCCGTCGACGCGGTGAGCGACGCGAGCGCCAGCCCGAAGACGCCGGGGACCTCCGGAGCCCGACGGGAGACGGTCCACGCGGCGAAGGGCACCATGAACGCCAGCCACGCCCACGCGTAGGCGATCGGCTGGTCCGGGTCGATGATGATGGCGAGGACGTAGCCGACGGCCAGGAGCTGCACGAGCGCCCGACCGGTGGCGACGAGCATCGACTGCTCGAGGCCCAGCCGCCGCCACATCGAGATGCCGATGGCCACCGCCACCAGCAGCAGCGAGATGGCCAGGCCCCACCAGCCGACGTCACCCTGCTCCACGGTCTGCTCCCTCGTCGTGCTCGGTCGGGTCGTCGTGGCCCTCGTGGGTCTCGTCGCCGTGGTGGTGGTGGAAGCCGTCCTCGGAGTCGAGGTAGTGCTGTGCCTGGTGCTCGTCCGCCACCCGGCCACCGACCAGCACGATGCGGCGGTCCCCGATCCGGTCGGCCTGGTCCAGGTCGTGGGTGACCCACAGCACGGGCATCCCGCTGTCCGCCAGCTCCCGCCCGAGCTCCTCGAGGGCCTTGGTCGAGGTGGGGTCGAGGGCGGAGGTCGGCTCGTCCATCAGCAGCACCTCGGGACCGGTGACGAGGGTGCGGGCGAGGGAGCCGCGCTGCTGCTCGCCGCCGGAGAGCGAGTCTGCCTCCCGGTCGAGGAAGCTCACGGGGAGGTGCACCTGCTCGAGGACGGTGTGCATGGCGTCCTCCGTCGCGTCGGGGTCGGCGACGAGGAGGTTGTCCCGGACGGTGCCGGGGAACGGGGTCGGTCGCTGGAACACCATCCCCACGGTCCGACGCAGCAGCAGCGGGTCGATGTCGTCGAGCGGTTGCCCCCGGAACCGGACCGTCCCGCTCGTGGGGACCTCCAGCCGGTTGCACAGGCGGAGCAGGGTCGACTTGCCGGAACCGGACGCCCCGAGCAGGCAGGTCACCGATCCGCCGTCGGGCACCTGGGCGGTAACGTGGTCGAGCGCGACGTCCTCGCCGAAGCGCACCACCACGTCGTCGAACTCGAACAGCACCCCGGCAGTATCGCCCGTCGGCCGGAGCGAACCCGATCAGGACCGGGGCGGTGTCGTCGCACCAGCGCAACGTGAGACGCCCGGAACGAACCGGGCGCAGGGTGTTGCACCGACGCGACGCCACAATCCCGGATGGGCGAACTCGCTCAGCCCGGGATCGTCGCCCCCGGTGATCGAAGGTCCTCGGTGACCGTCGTGCGCTCCTCGGGCGCGCCGGCGGGCGGGTCGTCGGCGTCGAGCTGCACGTCGAAGGGTGCCTCCGGCAGCGCCGACCGCTCGACCGCCACGACGTAGGCCTCCGGGTTGGCGTCGTCGTTGCAGCCCTGGTGCACGCCGGGGATGACGAAGTCGCCGTGCACCAGCTGGCGATCGAGGTCGAAGACGACGTCGTCCATCCGGATCTCGCAGCCCGAGCCGTAGACCGCCCCGAACCAGATCACGACCTCGTCATCGAAGTCGACCTCCGGCGGGTCGCCGTCCAGGCCCGCCTGCTGCCACAGGGCGTCGTACTGCTCCTCGGTCGTGGCGACGCCGGTGCGGTACGAGTCTCCGGTCCGGTCGGTGCCGAGGAGGCGCCACCCCTCCCCTGCCTCCGGCTGCGGGGCAGGTCGGATCACGTCCTCCGGCTCCACGCCGATGACGCAGAGCCGGGGGCCGGCGAAGGGGGCGAGCGGGGCAAGCCGCTCCTCGATCAGCTCACCGACCCACACCTCGACCAGGCCGGTGTGGACGCCGTGGCTGCCACCCACGTCGAAACCGGCATCGCGCATGGCGCCGAACGCCTCGTCCCGCAGCGCGGTCAGCTCCGCCTCGGTCCACTCGACGGGGACGGCCACCACGCCGACGCCCGGGAACCGCTCCTCCAGGTCGGCCTGGCGCGCCTCGGCCCCTTCGCTGAACGCCACCGACAGCCAGCCGTTGTGCTCCCGGTCGATCCAGATGTCCTCGAAGCCGGGCTGGTCCACCGCCCAGGCCCGGACCTGCTCCACCGGCATCTCGTTCGCGATGTAGACCGGCTCGTCCCGGTACCAGTCCTCCGGGGCCGACACGAGGGACCTCTCGGTCGGGCAGCGCTGGAGGCCGAACGGGAGCTCGCCGCCGGACGGGACGGACCCGACCGGTTCGGTCGGTTCGGTCGCGGTCGTCGAGGGCTCCGCCGTCCCCGGGGCCCCGTCGGCCTGCACCGAGGCCTCGTCGTCGCCGCACGCCGCGAGGAGCAGCACGAGCACCAGGATCGAGCACCGCCGGAGCATCACCACAGCAGTCTGACGTCCCGCCCGACCGGCTGGTTCCCGCCGTTGGTTGCGGCTGTTGCCAGGGCCGTAACCTCCGACCCATGGCCGATCATGCCGAAGGTTTCGACGCCCCCGACCTCGACCGGTGGAAGGCGGATGCCGAGAAGGAGCTGCGGGGCAAGCCCCTCGACGAGCTGACCTGGACCACGCCCGAGGGCATCGAGGTCAAGCCGCTCTACACCGAGGCCGACCTCGAGGGCCTGAGCCACCTCGGCGGGCTGCCGGGCCAGGCGCCCTACGTCCGTGGCCCCTACGCCTCGATGTACACGAACCGGGCCTGGACGCTGCGCCAGTACGCCGGCTTCTCCACCGCCGAGGAGTCCAACGCCTTCTACCGTCGCAACCTCGCCGCCGGCCAGCGTGGCCTGTCGGTCGCCTTCGACCTCGCCACCCACCGCGGCTACGACTCCGACCACCCCCGGGTCGTCGGCGACGTGGGCAAGGCGGGCGTGGCCATCGACTCGGTCGAGGACGCCAAGATCCTCTTCGACGGCATCCCGCTCGACCAGATGTCGGTGTCGATGACCATGAACGGCGCCGTGCTGCCGACGATGGCCAACTACATCGTCGCCGCCGAGGAGCAGGGGGTGAGCCAGGACCAGCTCGCCGGGACCATCCAGAACGACATCCTCAAGGAGTTCATGGTCCGCAACACCTACATCTACCCGCCGGCCCCCTCCATGCGGATCGTCGCCGACATCATCGGCTACACGGCGACGCACATGCCGAAGTTCAACTCGATCTCGATCTCCGGCTACCACATGCAGGAGGCGGGGGCGACGCTCGAGCAGGAGCTGGCCTTCACCATCGCCGACGGCATGGAGTACGTGCGGGCCGCGCAGGAGGCCGGCCTCGACATCGACGCCTTCGCCCCCCGCCTGTCGTTCTTCTTCTGCATCGGCCAGAACTTCTTCGGCGAGATCGCCAAGCTGCGTGCCGCCCGCCTCCTGTGGGCCAAGGTCATGAAGCAGCTCGGCGCGAAGGCCGACAAGTCCCTGATGCTGCGCACCCACTGCCAGACCTCGGGTGTGTCGCTCACCGAGCAGGACCCGTACAACAACGTGATCCGCACCGCGTACGAGGCCATGTCGGCCGTGCTCGGCGGTACGCAGTCGCTGCACACCAACGCCTTCGACGAGGCCCTCGGCCTGCCCACCGAGTTCTCCGCTCGCATCGCCCGCAACACCCAGCTGATCCTCGGCGACGAGACCGACGTGACCAAGGTGGTGGACCCGCTCGCCGGCTCGTACTACGTCGAGTCCCTCACCGCCGGACTCGCCGACGCGGCGTGGGAGCTCATCGAGGAGGTCGAGGGCATGGGCGGCATGACCAAGGCCATCGAGGCCGGCATGCCCAAGCTCCGCATCGAGGAGTCGGCGGCCAAGCGCCAGGCCCGCGTCGACCGGGGCGAGGACGTCATCGTCGGCGTCAACAAGTACGTGCCCGAGAACGTCGAGATGGTCGACGTGCTCGACATCGACAACGCCGAGGTGCGCGAGTCCCAGATCCGCCGCCTCGAGCAGATCCGGGCCAGCCGGGACCAGGCCGCGTGCGATGCCGCCCTGCTCGCCCTCAAGGAGGGTGCGGCCGGTGACGCCAACCTGCTGGAGCTGTGCGTGAACGCCGCCCGGGCTCGGGCCACGGTCGGCGAGATGAGCGACGCCATGGAGGCCGTGTTCGGTCGCCACAAGGCCGAGGTCCGCAGCATCCACGGCGTGTACGGCGCCGCCTACGCCGACGACGAGGACTACGCCGCACTCCTCGCCCGGGTCGACGGGTTCGCCGAAGCCAACGGCCGTCGCCCCCGCATGCTCGTCGCCAAGATGGGCCAGGACGGCCACGACCGCGGCGGCAAGGTCATCGCCACCGCGTTCGCCGACTTCGGCTTCGACGTCGACGTCGGCCCGCTGTTCCAGACGCC
>DMTU01000216.1:0-669 GCA_003476595.1 Acidimicrobiaceae bacterium
GCGGGTCGGAGCTGATGGGCGGCACGGGCTGGACGTCGTTCATCGGGATGTCGAAGGGGGACACCACGGCGATGTCGCGCGCGAGGAGAAGCGGTCGACCTCGTGAGCGATGTCGGCGAGGTCCTCGTACCGGACCTGCAGCTCGCTGTCAGCCGTGTCGGTCAATCGAGACCCTCTCGTCGTCGACGCGGACATCGTACGCATCTCACACACACGAGACAAGGTCTGTCTGTTGTCGCAGTCACGGCGATGCCCGGACGCGCTGACGCCGCCGCACGAGGCGGCGGCGTCTGCGGCGAGGCGACGACCCGAGCTCCTGTCAGGGAGCGTTCAGTCGTCGGTGATGGCGATCGCGTACTCCGGGCAGTTGTCGACGGCGAGCTGCGCCGCCTCTTCCTGCCCGGGGGGCACGACGCCGTCGCCCTTCACCCACGCCGTGCCCAGCTCGTCGACCTCGAACAGGTCGGGGGCGAGGACGACGCAACGGTTGTGCCCCTGGCACTTCTCCTGATCCACGTGAACGCGCATGGCTGGACCATAGACGGCCGTGCGACATGGTGCGAATCGCGGCACATGTCACGGTACGCCTCCAGCTACCGACCCGACTCCGGGTTGCGCCGCCGGGAGAACGAGGGGGTGCGCTTCTCCAGGAACGCGGTCATGCCCTCG
>DMTU01000216.1:750-7668 GCA_003476595.1 Acidimicrobiaceae bacterium
GTGCCTCGTCGGTGGTGAACAGCTGGGCGGACATCTTCGAGGTCCACTCGAAGGCCTCGTCGGTGCCGAGCTGGGGCACGCGAGCCAGAAGCTCCTTGGCCGCAGCCAGACCACCGGGGGCGGCGGCGAGGAGGTCGTCGACGATCGCGTCGATCTCGGCATCGAGGCGGTCAGCAGGCACGGCCGCGTTGATCAGCCCCATCTCTGCCGCCTCCACCGCCGTGAACCGCTGGCCCCGCAGGAACGTGGCCCGGGCATCCGCCGTGGACAGCTTGGGGAGGCACACCACCGAGATCACGGCCGGGGCCACACCGATGCGGACCTCGGTGAAGCCGAACTTGGCATCCTCCACGGCAACGGAGATGTCCATGGCCGCAGCCAGACCCATGCCACCGGCCACGCAGTGCCCGGCGATGCGGCCCACGTAGGGCTTGGGTGAGCGGGCGAAGCGGCCGAACAGCTCCATGGGGCTGGCAACCGCGGCCGGCACGTCGTCGGAGCTCGACGAGGATCGCTCCGACAGGTTGGCTCCGGCGCAGAACGCAGAACCCTCGTTGGTGAGCACGATCACCCGCACGTCGTCGTCGGCCTCGGCCGCCTCGAACGCGGCGACCATCTCGCCGATGAGCGCTCGGCCGAGGGCGTTGCGGTGCTCGGTGTCGCACAGCGTGACGGTGCACACCCCGTCCCGGGTCTCGGACCGGACGACCGACATCAGCGCTGTCCCCTCGGTGCCGGACCTTCGCTGGGGGCACCGGCGTAGGCCTGGGCCTTGGCCATCCAGTCGCGGGCGACCTCGCCCTCGACGACCAGGTCGGTGTCGTCCACGTGGCGTCGCTGGGTGACGACCTGGCAGAAGTGCTCGGCGGGGCCGCGGACCGTGGCCTGCGCGTCTTCGGGACCGAAGGTCCACACGTCGGCACCCGAGGGCGAGGTGAGCTCGACGCGAACGTCGCCGGGCGGAACCTCCTCGCCACGGTTGGCGTAGGTCCAGCCCCGGGTGATGAAGCCGATCTGGGCGACGTGGCGGAGCCGGTCGGTGGGGGGCCGGTGGCCGTCGACGGCGTCGACCACGTCGGTGCCGTGTGCCCAGCACTCCATGAGCCGGGCGGTGAGGAACGACTTGGCGCCCATCGACGGGCCGTACCACGGCACCCGTTGACCGTCCTGGAGCCCGGCTGCGGCGTCGAGCAGTCCCCGTCGGTTGGCCCGCCACTTGGCCAGCAGCTCCTCCGCGGTCAGGTCCCGGAACAGCGTCATCGCCTCCATCTGGTCGCCCGAGGTCAGGAGCGACTCGAGGCTGGCCTGGAACCGGGCCTCGTCGGTGATGGCCAGCGTTGCGGTGCCGTCGAAGTAGGTGAGGTGGCCGATCTGGTCGCGCACGCTCCACCCCGGGCTCGCCGTGGGCGTGTCCCACTGCTCCGGGGGCAGCTCGGCGACCACGTCGTCGAGTGATTGCTGTTCGGCCGCCAGGTCGGCGGTGATGGACTCGAGATCGGTCATGGGTTCCCTTCGGGTTCGGGGCCGGGGCTCATCGGTCCACCCGCGGTTCCCGGGGCAGGCCGAGGACGAGCTCGCCGATGATGTTGCGTTGGATGGCGAACGTGCCGCCGCCGATGGTGAGCGCCGGGGAGAACAGGAAGCCGTAGTGCCAGATCGGATGGACGTCGGGGAACTGGGCATCCACGTTGACCTCGGTGGCGCCGGTGCGGGCGTCCTCGGGCACCGGCCCGGCCGGACCGGAGCCCTCGAGCACGCCGGCGGTGCCGGCCAGGTCCTTGGCCAGCTCCATGACGTGCTGCCCGTGCTCGTCGGCCATGGCCTTCTGGATCGACGCCTCCGGGCCGGGCGTGCGGCCCTGCAGCCGTGCCGAGAGGGTGCGGAGCCGGTTGAGGCGCAGGACCTCGGCCTCGCAGTGCAGGGCGGCGAGGCGTTGGCGCAGCAGGGGGTCGTCCAGGCCGCCTCCGGACCGCACCAGCTCGATCAGGTCGGCCGCCGAGGGCCCGGCACCCCACAGCGACCCAGCCGAGGACAGCATCACCCGCTCGTTGGACAAGGTGACCTTGGTGAGGCGCCAGCCGTCGTTCTCCTGGCCGAGGAGGTTCTCGGCCGGGAGGCGGACGTCGTCGAAGAACACCTGGTTGAACGAGTGCGCCGTGGTCATGTCGATGACCGGCTCGAGCGTCATGCCGGGCAGGTCCATGGGGCAGATGAAGTAGCTGATCCCCCGGTGCTTGGGTGCCTCGGGGTCGGTGCGGGCGATGAGGATCCCGTAGCGGCTGTTGTGGCCGCCGCTGGTCCAGATCTTGGAGCCGTTGATGACGTAGGTGTCGCCGTCGCGCACCGCCCGGGTGCGCAGGGAGGCCAGGTCGGAGCCGGCGTCGGGCTCGCTGAACAGCTGGCACCACTGGTCCTGCCCGCTGAGGATCGGCGGCAGGTACCGCTGCTTCTGCTCCTCGGTCCCGGCCAGCAGGATGGTGGGTGCGGCCCAGCCGATCCCGATGCCGGCGGGCCGGTGGACCCCGGCCCGGTGCAGCTCCTCGTCGATGATGAGCTGGTGCATGGGGTCGGCATCCAGGCCCCAGGGCGCCGGCCAGTGGGGCACGACGTAGCCGGCCTCGGCGACCTGCGCCATCGACGCGTCCGGGTGCTCGTCCAGCCACGCCCGCACCGCCACGCGGCGGGGGTCGTGTTCGGGGGGCAGATCGAAGTCCATGGCGGTCAGGCTCCTTCGAGGAGAGCGGCGGGGATGTCGACGACGCGGGCCCGGAGCCACTCACCGAGGCTCTTGGCCTGTGGGTCCTTGCGCGTCGATGCGGCGACGCCTTCCTCGAGCAGGCCGTGGATCACGAAGTTGAGCGAGCGGATGGAGGCGAGGCGGTGCCGGTCGACGGTCAGCGGGGCGGCTTCGGGGAGCAGCTCGACCAGCTTGTCGGTGGTGAGGAACGAGTCCAGCCAGGCCCACGCCTCGTCGGTGCGGGCGAAGACCCCGAGGTTGGCGTTGCCGCCCTTGTCGCCGGAGCGGCTCCCGATGATGGTGCCGAGCGGCGCCCGCACGGTGTCGCCGCCCGGTGCGCTGGCCGTCGGCCCAGGGGCGGGCTCCACCACGACGTCAGCGGGCGGAGCCGTGGACTCCACCACGGTGCGGGGACCGCCGAGGACCACGACGTGCTGGGGCACCAGGTCGGCGGGCACGACGGCCGGCCGGTAGACGCCGTAGGGGCGGGCCTGCTGGCCGCCGCCGCCCAGGCCCGTGAACCCCGGGATGGTGGCCAGGCCCAGCTCGACGGTGGCGTCGAACACCGCGCGCCCGACCTTGCGCTCGTCGGGGTCCTTGAGCGACAGCCGCCACTGGGCCATCGCCTCCTCGTTGGTCTCCGGGTCGGCCTTGTCGGTGCGGATGAGCCGGGTGCTCACCGAGGCGTAGTCGTCGGGCGAGTACGGCAGGGCCTCCCAGAACGCGGCCTCCACGAGCGCCGCCTTCTCTTCGACGTCGAGGCCGACGAGGGCGACGCCGACCTCGTTGCGGAACCCGCCGAGCTCGTTCATCGCCACCTTCAGCGTCGAGGGTGGCGGCTCACCTCTGGTGCCGCTGATGCGGACCCGGTCGCGATCGACCTGGTCGAGCTCGATGGTGTCGAAGCGGGCAGTGACGTCGGGGCCGAGGTAGGCGGGCGACGCGATCTCGTACAGCAGCTGGGAGGTGATGGTGCCCACCGACACCTCGCCGCCGGTGCCGTCGTGCTTGCCGATGACGGTGGACCCGTCGGCGGCGATCTCGGCCCACGGGAACCCGGTGTGGGTCAGGCCCTGGACCTCGGTGAAGAACGAGTAGTTGCCGCCGGTGGCCTGGGTGCCGCACTCGATCACGTGCCCGGCGACCACCGCGCCGGCCAGGGCGTCCCAGTCGCCCCGGGCCCAGCCGTGGTGCCAGGCCGCCGGGCCGCACACGACGGCGGCGTCGGTGGTGCGGCCGGTGACGACGATGTCGGCGCCGGCGTTCAGGGCCTCGACGATGCCCCAGCAGCCCAGGTAGGCGTTGGCGGTGATGAAGCGCGACGTGTCGCCGATCGGCTCGCCGGTGTCGAAGTGGGCCAGGTCGATGCCGGCGGCCACCAGCTCGTCGAGGCGACCGAGGATGTCGTCGCCGTTGACGTAGGCGATGGTGGGTGACAGGCCGAGCTTGTCGGCGACCTCGGCGATCGCGTCGGCGCAGCCGTCGGGGTCGAGGCCGCCGGCGTTGGACACCACCTTGATGCCCTGGTCGAGGCAGGTGCCCATGACCTGTTCCATCTGGGTGACGAAGGTGCGGGCGAAGCCGCCGTTGGGTCGCTTGGCCCGGCTGCGCTGGAGGATGAGCATGGTGAGCTCGGCCAGCCAGTCGCCGGTCAGCACGTCGATGGGCCCTCCCTCGACCATCTCGCGGGCGGCGGCGATGCGATCGCCGTAGAACCCCGAGCAGTTGGCGATGCGGATCGGGTCGGTCATGTGTCGTCTCCCTCCGCGGTGCCGTCGTCGATGACGAGCAGCGTCGCGCCGTTGTCGACCTGGTCACCCGTGGTGACCCGGATCTCGGTGACCACGCCGGCCACTGGGGCCCGCACGTGGTGCTCCATCTTCATCGCCTCGAGCACGACCAGCACCTGGCCGGCCTCGACCTCGTCACCGACCGAGCAGCGGACCTCGAGCACCGCTCCGGGCATCGGGGCGTGGAGGCCCCCGCCGGTGAGATCGGCGCCGGGCGGCGTGAACCGGGGCATGATCTCGAACGACACCGTGCCGTTGGGGACCTGCACGTGGATGCTGGCCCCGGCGGCCGTGACCCGGGACCGCGTGCGGCGCCCGTCGAGCTCGACGTCGATCTCGCCGGGCGACCACTCGTGCACGCGGGCCCGGTCCTCCCCCACCGCGAACGAGCCGTCGCGGCGCGACTGGTACGTGACCTCGACGTCGTCGCCGCCGTGGCGGAGAACGACCCGCTCGGGCGGCATGAGGGAGTTGCGCCAGCCCGAGGGCAGGTCGGCCAGCACGCGGGCGTGGGCCCGGTTGTCGCCCTGCAGCCACAGCGCGGCGGCCACGGCGGCCCGTCGCAATCCCTCCTCGTCGAGGACCAGGGACCGGGGCGGGTCGATCCGGTCGATGAAGTCGGTGGTGGTGTCGCCTGCGAGGAACGCCGGCGTGCGCAGCGTCTCGGCCAGGAAGGCCCGGTTGGTGACGACACCGCCGAGGTGCAGCCGCTCCAGCGCCAGCGCCAGGCGGCCCGCGGCCTCGGCCCGCGTGGGTCCGTGGGCCACGACCTTGGCCAGCATCGGGTCGAAGTCCACCCCGACGACGGAGCCGGCGGCAACGCCGCTGTCCCAGCGGATGGCCGGATCGGCCGGCTCCTCGTAGGCCACCAGGCGCCCGGTGGCGGGCAGGAACCCGCTCGCCGGGTCCTCGGCGTAGAGCCGGGCTTCGACGGCGTGGCCGGTGAAGGTCACCGAGTCCTGGTCGTGGTCGAGCGCCTCGCCGGCGGCGATGCGCAGCTGCTCGCGGACCAGGTCGATGCCGGTGACCTCCTCGGTGACCGGGTGCTCGACCTGGAGCCGGGTGTTGACCTCGAGGAAGGAGAACTCGGCCCGGTCCTCGTCGTAGAGGAACTCGACCGTGCCGGCCGAGCGGTAGCCGAGCGTGCGGGCAAGTGTGAGGGCGGCCTCGCCCATGGCGCTGCGCTGGGCGCCGTCGATGACCGGTGACGGCGACTCCTCGATCACCTTCTGGTGCCGGCGCTGGATCGAGCACTCGCGCTCACCGAGGTGGATGAGGTTGCCGTGCTCGTCACCGAGGATCTGGATCTCGATGTGTCGGGCCCGGGGGACGTAGCGCTCGAGGAACACGCGGTCGTCGCCGAACGCGCCCTTGGCCTCGCGCTGGGCGGCGGCGACGGCCTCGTCCAGGTCCTCCGGACGCTCGACGATGCGCATGCCCTTGCCGCCGCCACCGGCGGCCGCCTTCACGAGCAGCGGGAAGCCCACCTCGCCGGCCGAGGCCGGGTCGTCCGAGGACGGCAGGGTGGGCACGCCGGCCTCGACGGCGATGCGCTTGGCCGCCAGCTTGTCGCCCATCGACTCGATGACCTCGGGGGTCGGGCCGACCCAGGCGATGCCGGCGTCGATCACCGCCCGAGCGAAGCCGGCATTCTCGGACAGGAAGCCGTAGCCGGGGTGGAGGGCGTCGGCGCCGGATTCGGCCGCGGCGGCGAGGAGCTTGGGGATGTTCAGGTAGGTGTCCGCGGGCGAGTTGCCGCCCAGGGCGTAGGCCTCGTCCGCGGCGGTGACGTGCAGGGCGTCGGCGTCGATGTCGGCGTAGACGGCGACGGAGGCCAGCTGCGCGTCGTCGCAGGCCCGGGCGATCCGGACGGCGATTTCACCGCGGTTGGCGATCAGGACCTTGCGCATCAGTTACTCACTTCTTCTTCGGGGGTGGTGTGTTCGGTGCTCCTGGCGTCCGCCCAGCGGAAGCGGATCCTGCCGCCGATCGGGACCTGGGCTGCGAGGTCCAGCTGGGAGTCGACCACCACGGCGATCACCGGGTAGCCGCCGGTGATCGGGTGGTCGGCCAGGAAGAGCACAGGGAGCCCTTCCGGCGGGACCTGCAGGGCGCCGGCGACGGTGCCTTCGCTGGCGAGTTCGCCCTGGCGGGTGCGCTGCAGCGGGGTTCCCTGCAGGCGCATGCCGACGCGGTTGGACTGCGGTTTCACTTCCCAGTCCTGGCCGCAGAGGGACGACAGCGCCGCGGCGTCGAACCAGTCGGCGCGCGGGCCCGGGACGACGTCGAGCACGGTGACACCGGTGCCCGGGAGGTCCGGCTGCAGTTCGGGGTGCCCGACGACGCCGGATTCGGCCTCCCCGCCGGCGGCGAACAGTTGGCCGGCGGCCA
>DMTU01000343.1:0-7178 GCA_003476595.1 Acidimicrobiaceae bacterium
GCCGTAGGCCTTGCGGGTGATGATCTGGATGCGCGGGACGGTGGACTCGCAGTAGGCGTAGAGCAGCTTGGCGCCGTGGCGGATGATGCCGCCGTGCTCCTGGTCGACGCCGGGCATGAAGCCGGGGACGTCGACGAAGGTCAGCAGCGGGATGTTGAACGAGTCGCAGGTCCGCACGAACCGCGCCGCCTTCTCGGACGACTCGATGTCGAGCACGCCGGCCATCGCCATCGGCTGGTTGCCGACGATGCCGACGGGGCGGCCGGCCATGCGAGCGAAGCCGCAGGTGATCTGCGGGGCCCACGACGGGGCGTACTCGAAGTAGTCGCCGTCGTCGACGATCTCGGAGATGACCGCCTTCATGTCGTAGGGCTGGTTCGGGTTGGTGGGCACCAGGTCGCGCAGCGCCTCGCACTGGCGCTCGGGGTCGTCGCCGGTGTCGAGCACCGGCGGCACCTCGAGGTTGTTCGACGGCAGGAACGACAGCAGGTACTTCACGTCGTCGAGCACGGCCCGGTCGTCGGGGCCGGTGAACTGGCAGACGCCGGACTTCTGCGAGTGGGCGTCGGCGCCGCCGAGCTCCTGCTGGGTGACGTCGGCGCCGGTCACCGTCTTCACCACGTCGGGGCCGGTGATGAACATGTAGCTGGTGTCCTCGACCATGAAGACGAAGTCGGTCATGGCGGGGGAGTAGACGGCGCCGCCGGCGCACGGGCCCATGATCACGCTGATCTGGGGCGTGACGCCGGACGCCTTGACGTTGCGGTAGAAGATCCCGCCGTAGGAGTCGAGGGAGACCACGCCCTCCTGGATGCGGGCGCCGGCGCCGTCGTTCAGGCCCACCAGCGGTGCGCCCATCTTGAGCGCCATGTCCATCAGCTTGTGGATCTTGTTGGCGAACACCTCACCCAGCGCGCCGCCGTACACGGTGAAGTCCTGGCTGAAGACGAAGACCTTCTTGCCGTCCACGGTGCCCCAGCCGGTGATGACGCCGTCGGAGTAGGGGCGCTCGTCGAAGGAGGACTCCATGGGCCGGCGGGCCAGCAGGTCGAGCTCGTGGAAGCTGTCCTCGTCGAGGAGGTACTCGATGCGCTCGCGGGCGAGCATCTTGCCTCGCTCGTGCTGGCGGGCGATCGAGCGCTCGGACCCGGGCTGACGTGCCTCGGCCTTCTTCTCCTCGAGGTCGGCGATGCGCTCGGACATGGGGTGCTCGGCCATGGGCGAGGAAACTAGTGGCGCCCCTTCCGGGTGGCCCACTCACGCGCGACGTGTATCGGATTCGTCCGGTTCCGTACTGTCTGCGCCGATCATCCCGATCGCCGCACCACCAGGGGGGACCATGAGACAGAGCCCGGACGTCAGCCGCCGTCGCTTCCTCGGCTACGTCGTCGCCGGACCGACGCTGATCACCGCGGCGCGGTGGATCGATCCGCTCGCCACCGCCGACGCGCAGGAGCTGCCCCGCATCGGGCCTCAGATCGCGGAGCCCTACGACCTCATCGACTTCCTGCGCGACGCGGCCCGTCCCACGGCGAACCTCATCACGGTCACGGTGGAGGACGACGGCACCGTGTCCTTCGAGCTGCACCGCACCGAGGTGGGCCAGGGGATCAACACGGCGATCGCCATGATCATCGCCGAGGAGATGGACGTCCCGCTCTCGCAGGTGCGCATCACCCAGGCCGACGCCCGCCCGGAGCTGCTGTTCAACCAGCTGACCGGCGGGTCCAACAGCATCTACACGATCTACGACCCGGTCCGGATCGCCGCCGCCGTGGCTCGGCAGCGGCTGCTCGACGCGGCCGCCATCGCGCTCGGGTCCGCCGGCGCCGAGCTCGGCATCCTCGATGGGGTCATCCGTGCGCCCGACGGCAGCTCGCTGGGCTTCGGTGAGCTCGCCCGCGACGCGGCGTCGCAGGTCACCGAGGCCGTCGACGTCCAGCCGAAGCGGGAGCGCCCCCGCATCGTCGGCACGCCGCAGAACCGGATCGACGCCCGGGCCATGGTCACCGGAGAGCTCCGGTACACGGGCGACCTCGTGGTCCCCGACGCCCTCCCGACGATGGTCGCCCGGCCACCGACGCACCTCGGCCGGCCGGTCCGGCTGCGCAACGAGGCGGCGGTGCTCGCCGTCCCGGGCGTGACCCACGTCGCGCTCGTCGAGAGCGGCGTCGCCGTCCGGGCCCGCACCTTCGGCCAGTGCATCGATGCGCTCCAGGTGATCGACGTCGAGTGGGCGCCGGGCCCGGCTGCGGGGATGTCGGACGAGTCGGTGCAGGCCGCGCTCGCCGACGCCGAGCTCCCCCAGGTCATTCCGGACACGGGCGTGCTCAGCCCGCTCGGCATCCCGTCGCCGGTGCAGACGAGGGACTTCAGCTTCACGTTCGCCTTCCAGCCCAACTGCCCGCTGGAGACGAACCCGTGCGTGGCCGACGTGCGCGCCGACCGGGCCGAGATCTGGGGACCGATGAAGAACCCGGTGGTGGCCCAGCAGGACATCGCCGCCGCCCTGGGGCTGCCCCAGGACGTGGTCACCGTGCACGTCGTGCAGGGCGGGGGGTCCTTCGGGCGCGACCTCTTCTGGGACGCGGCCCGCGAGGCGGCGCTCGTCTCCCGGGCCATGGGGGTGCCGGTGAAGCTGAGCTGGACCCGCACGGACGACTTCCGCCAGGGACGGGCGCACCCGGCATGTCGCTCCTCGATCCGGATCACCCGCAGCGAGACCGACATCGTCTCCTTCGCCCAGCACCACACCAGCGTGAACACCGACTTCGGCCACGGGCTCGGGGAGATCATCACGGCCCGTGCCGACGAGCTGCCGGGCGGCCTCGGCGGGATGGGCTTCTCCCAGACCGTGTTCATGCTCACCCAGTACGTCCCTACGACTTCGGTGCCGTCGAGCAGCTCCTGGCCGAGACGCTCCCGGCCCCGGGCGAGATCGAGACCAACGTGTTCCGCACCGGCTCGATGCGCAACATCTACAGCCCGAACGTGGTCACGGCCCGGGAGCTGGCCATCGACCAGGTCGCGGCCGAGGTCGGGCGAGACCCCCTCGAGCTGCGCCTGTCGACGCTGCGGGATGCCCGGTCCGTCGCCGTGCTGGAGAAGGTCGCCGAGGCGGGGAGCTGGGGTCGGGAGATGCCGGCCGGCACCGCCCAGGGCCTCGGCTTCCACAGCGAGTACAAGGGCCGGGCCGCCT
Source organism: Acidimicrobiaceae bacterium (assembly GCA_003476595.1). Lineage (GTDB taxonomy): Bacteria > Actinomycetota > Acidimicrobiia > Acidimicrobiales > Salinilacustritrichaceae > Salinilacustrithrix. The sequence continues at coordinate 3,200 of DMTU01000343.1, forward strand.
GCCTCATCGAGATCGACTGCCGGCCCGAGACCGTGTCCCGCACCGTCCCGACGGCGGCCTACGCCTACACCGGGCCCCGGGTCACCCGGGCCATCTACGCGGTGGACGTCGGGCTCACCATCAACCCCCGCGGGCTCGAAGCCCAGATGCTCGGCGGGATGATGGACGGGATCGCCAACTGCCTGTCGTTCTCGCTCCACCTGGTCGACGGGGCCTTCGCCGAGGACTCCTGGGAGCACGCGTACTACACCCGCCAGTGGAACGTGCCCTTCGAGACCCAGGTGTTCATCCTCGACTCGTCCAGCCAGCCGGGCGGTGCCGGCGAGTTCGGCGTCGCCGCCTCCATGGCCGCGACGGCCAACGCCTACGCCCGGGCCACCGGCTCGATGCCGACGTCGTTCCCGATCAACCACGGGATGCCCCTCGCCGAGTCCATCGTGCCCCCGGGCACCATCCCGCAGTCCCCGACCGACGGCCTCGGCCGGCGCTGAGAGGAGCATCGATGCCTGTCCAGAAGCTCACGGTGAACGGCCAGCGGGTGGAGGTCGACGTCGAGGACGACGTGCGCCTGCTCTGGGTCCTGCGTGATCTGCTCGACATCACCGGCCCGAAGTACGGCTGCGGCCTCAGCATCTGCCAGTCCTGCACCAGCCTCGTCAACGGCAAGGCGTTCAACCCGTGCTCGGTCCCGGTCGGCCAGCTGCGGCCGAGCGACGAGGTCGTCACCATCGAGGGCCTGGCCGACGCGGTGGACGGCGACGGCCTCCACCCGGTGCAGGAGGTCTGGCTCGAGGAGGACGTCGCCCAGTGCGGCTTCTGCCAGCCCGGCCAGATCATGGCCGCCGTCGACCTGATCCAGACGTTGCTCGCCGACGGTCGCCGCGACGTCACCGAGGCCGAGCTCGACTCGCTGCGCAACGTGTGCCGCTGCGGCACCTATCCCCGGGTGCGCACGGCCATCCGTCGGGCCCTCGCCGTCATGGCGGAGACGCCGGTCTTCGTGCGCGGCGCCGGGCGGTAGCGACGCCGGTACCGTCGGCCGCCGTGCAGCGGCTCTTCGTCTACGGAACGCTCCAGCACCCGCCGCTCCTGGAGCACCTCCTCGGCCGATCGCCGGCGCTCGAGGCAGCCACGGTCGCGGGTTGGCGCGCGGCGCGCCTGCGTGGGCGGGTGTACCCCGGTCTGGTGCCCGCTCCGGATGCGTGGGCGCACGGCCACGTCATCGAGGTCGACGACGACGAGCTGACGGTCCTGGATCGGTTCGAGGGACCGCAGTACGAGCGCGTCGTCGTCACCGCCGACGGCCACGAGGTGGGGACGTGGCGGCTCCGGGACGCGCACGTCGGCCTGGCCCTCGAGGAGGACTGGGACCTCGACCGCTTCGTCGCCGAGGACGCCGCGGTGTTCCTCGGCGCCTCCCGTCCCGGTGACGAGCACCCCTGGGATGGTCAGCGGTAGCGAAGCGCTCCGTCGTCGAGGTCGGCGGCGGGGAACTCGTCCTTCTCGGCCCAGTAGTCCTGGGTGAAGCGCCACGGCTCCTTCGTGCCCTGCTTGGGCATGAGGTGCAGGGCCCGCATCAGGTAGCCGGGGTTGAAGTCCTCCGGGTCCACCCAGGGCAGCAGGCCCATGTCGGCGTCCTGCTCGCGCAGCTGGGGCACCACGATGCCGGCGCCGAGCTCGTCCATGTGGTCGAGGAGGCGGCACACGAAGTCGGCGATGAGGTCGGCGCGCAGGGTCCAGCTGGCGCGGAAGTAGCCGAAGACCCACGCCATGTTGGGCACGCCGGTGAACATCGTGCCCCGGTACCCGACGGTCTGGGCGAAGTCGAGGGGCTCGTCGTCGATGGTGAAGGTGATGTCGCCGAGCACGCTCATCTCGAAGCCGGTGGCGGTGATGATGAGGTCGGCCTCGAGCACCTCACCCGAGGCCAGGCGGATGCCCTCGGGCACGAAGCGGTCGATCGTGTCGGTGACCACCGACGCCTTGCCGCTCTTGATGCCCTCGAACAGGTCCCCGTTCGGGACGAAGGCGATGCGCTGCTGCCAGGGCCGGTAGGCCGGGGTGAAGTGCGGGCTCAGGTCGTAGTCGTCGCCCAGGATCGCCTTGATCCCCTTGAACAGCTCCTCCTTCACCAGCTCGGGGTGCTCCGCGGACATGGACGTCACCAGCGCCTGGGTCTTGAGGACCTGGCGCCGGACGATCTCGTGGGTCCACTCGTCGGGCACCTCGAGGTCGCGCAGCTGATCGGCGAGCTCGTTCGCGTTGCGGCCGGTGGCGAAGTACGTGGGGGAGCGCTGCAGCATCGTGACGTGCGCACAGTCGGGCGCCATGGCGGGGATGAGGGTGGCGGCGGTGGCGCCGGAGCCGATGACGACGACGCGCTTGTCGGCGTAGTCGAGGTCGTCGGGCCAGGTCTGGGGGTGCACGATCTCACCGGCGAAGTCGTCCATGCCGTCCCACTCGGGCGTGTAGCCCTCGGTGTGGCGGTAGTAGCCCTGGCACATCCAGAGGAACCCGGCGGAGACGGTGAATGCCTCGCCGGTGTCGGTGCGCGTGCCGGTCAGCGTCCAGCGGCGGTCCTCGGTGGACCAGATCGCGGTGTCGATCTGGTGCTGGTACCGGATGTGCTCGTCGAGCCCGTCCTCCTCGATGACCTCGCCGAGGTAGGTGAGGATCTCCTCCGCCGTGGCGATCGGCGCGCCCGTCCACGGCTTGAACGAGTAGCCGAAGGTGTAGAGGTCGCTGTCCGAGCGCACGCCCGGGTAGGTGTGCGTCCGCCACGTGCCGCCGTACCCCTCCTGGCACTCGAGGATCGTGAACGTCGTGCCCGGCCGATCTGCGAGCAGGTGGTGCGCGGCGCCGATCCCGGAGATGCCGGCTCCGACGATCAGGACGTCGACGTGGTCGTTGGCCAAGGCGGCTCCCCCTTCGGTCGTGCGCCATCGTGCCCCACCGACTGACCGGCGGGTCAATTGACTCCGGACCCGTACGATCGGGTCGATGGTCCTGCCCGTCCCGTTCCCGCTCAAGCCGATGCTGGCCAAGCCCAACGACGGCATCCCCAGCGGCGACTGGATCTTCGAGCCGAAGTGGGACGGTTTCCGCTGCATCGTGTTCCGCGACGGCGACGAGGTGCAGCTCGGGAGCCGGAACGAGAAGCCGCTGACCCGCTACTTCCCCGAGCTGCTCGATCCGCTGCGGGCGGCGCTGCCCGAGCGCTGCGTGGTCGACGGCGAGATCGTCGTCGCCGTCGGCGACCGGTTGGACTTCGACGCGCTCGGCCAGCGGATCCACCCGGCCGAGTCGCGGGTGCGCATGCTCGCCGAGAAGACCCCGGCTGCGTTCGTGGCCTTCGACGTCGTTGCCCTCGACGACCGGGCCCTGCTCGAGGTCCCCTTCGCCGAGCGGCGGGTGCTGCTGGAGCAGGCCATCACCCCGGGCGCGCAGGTGCACCTGACGCCGACCACCACCGACCGCGACGTCGCTACCGACTGGTTCCGCCGCGTCGAGGGCGCCGGCCTCGACGGCCTGATCGCCAAGGACCCGGCCAGCACCTACCAGCCGGACAAGCGGATCCTGCGCAAGGTGAAGCACCAGCGCACCGCGGACTGCGTGGCGGCCGGCTTCCGCTGGCACAAGGACGGCAAGGGCGTCGGCTCGATCCTGCTCGGCATCCACGCCGGCACCCCCGACGAACCCGGCGACCTGCGCCACGTCGGCGTGTCGGCATCGTTCACCGCCAAGCGACGCGCCGAGCTGGTGGACGAGCTCGCGCCCTACGTGATCGATCCGGCGTCGGGGGAGTTCGCCGACCACCCCTGGAGCAGCTGGTACGAGGCGGAGGCCCACGAGACCGGTCAGCTGCCCGGTGCGCCGAACCGGTGGAACAGCCAGCGGGACCAGTCGTGGATCCCGCTGCGCACCGAGCGGGTCGTGGAGGTCGGCTACACGATCATGACGTCGGGCCGGTTCCGCGGCA
>DMTU01000343.1:7283-14642 GCA_003476595.1 Acidimicrobiaceae bacterium
CGATCATGACCTCGGGCCGGTTCCGTGGCACGACCCGCTTCGTCCGCTGGCGGCCCGACAAGGAGCCGCACCAGTGCACCTACGACCAGCTCGACGTCGTCGAGCCGATGGCGTTCGCCGACGTGCTCGTCCCCCCGGACGCCTGAGCGGGCGTCAGCCCCGGGCCAGGCGGGCGGCCCGCTCGGCCAGGCGATCGCCGTCGAGGGCGGCCGCGACCTCGGCGAAGCCGTCCTGGGGTCCCTGCCAGGCCATGTCGGCGACGGTGGCGCTCACCGGGGCATCGGGCTGCAGCGTCGCGATCGTGCGGAACAGCAGCGCAGCCTCCAGCTCGTCCTGCAGCACCTTGGCCAGCTTGGCGCCGCTGCGGACGGTGATGTCCCACTGGCCGGCTGAGGGTGGGATGTCCTCGAGGTGCACGTAGCGGGCCAGCACGGCGGCCGCCGACTTGGCCCCCCAGCCCGGCAGTCCGGGGAAGCCGTCGGCCGAGTCGCCGACCAGCGCCAGGTAGTCGGGGATGGACTCGGGGAGGACCCCGAACTTCTCCTGCACCCCGCCCGTGTCGAACCACTTGTCCTGGCGACGGTCCCACTGCACGACCTTGCCGCCGACGAGCTGGGCCATGTCCTTGTCCGGGGTGCAGACAACCACCCGGTCCACGTCCTCGTCGGCAGCGGCGAGGGCGGCGCCCGCGGCGAGCCCGTCATCGGCCTCGAAGGTGGTCTGGGGCCACACGGCGAACCCGGCGGCGGTCAGCACGTCCTCGAGCACGGGGAACTGCGCCTTGAGCTGCGGGTCGATGCCTTCGCCGGTCTTGTAGTCGGCCCACAGGTCGTTGCGGAAGCTCTCGATGACGTGGTCGGTCGCGATGCCGATGTGGGTGGCGCCGTCCTCCACCAGCTGGAGCATGGAGTTCACGACCCCCCGCACCGCGCCCCGGTCGGGGTCGCGGTTGCTCGGGGAGTAGTGGTAGCGGAACAGCTCGTAGGTGCCGTCGACCAGGTGCACAGTCAGTCCCATCGGATGCATCCTCCCAGGCGAGCGGTGGTCGCGCGGCCACGAGTCGGGTAGGGGCAGGTCGAACGACCGCGCACCAGGAGGCTTCGCCATGAGCGCCACCGACCAGCAGCACGCCCCCGATCAGCACGACGACGGCGGGGGTGGCATGGAGGAGGGTCCGATGTACCTCCGCTTCGGCGCGATGATCGCCACGTCGACGGTGGTGATGTTCCTGCTCACCTACACGAACACCTACGCGTGGGATCACGTCCGCTTCAGCGAGGAGCGGCTCTACATGGCCCTCGTGATGGGGGCAGCCATGGCCGTGATCATGCTCGGCTTCATGATGTCGATGATGTACAAGAACACGAAGATCAACCTGGCGATCGTGGCCGCCGCAGTCGTCGTGTTCGCCGGAGCGCAGTTCCTGTCCCGGTCCCAGGTCCTCGTCGAGGACGAGGCGTACATGAAGGGCATGATCCCGCACCACTCCATCGCCATCCTCACCAGCGAGCGGGCCGACATCGACGACGTCCGGGTGCGCGAGCTCGCCGACGAGATCATCGAGGCGCAGCGCAAGGAGATCGCCGAGATGGACTGGCTGATCGACGACATCGAGGAGAACGGCCCGGCGACGACGCAGGACGAGGCCGAGCAGCGGCCCGTGCCCGAGTTCGAGGCGTCGTCGTCGTAGCTCAGCGGGAGGGCATGCCCGCGGCGCCCACGAGGCTGCGCACCCGCTTGCGGTGCGTGGACAGGTCGGCGAGGGTCCGCTCGTAGGTCACCCGATCCACCATCGCGATGCCGGCCTCGTCCAGGCGGTCGGTGCGGGGCACGGTCGGGGTCCCGTCCTCGTCGACCTCGCTCCCGTAGGTCTCGAGGTACGTCGCGATGGCCGAGCGCAGCTGGCGGCGCGGGGTCGCCAGGGGAGCGACGTGCGGGTCGACGCCGTCGAGGAGGGTGAGGAGGTCGTCCAGGTCGGCGACGGCGAGCGGCGCCGAGGTCGCCGTGTCCGAGCTCTGGAACAGGTGCAGCACCGGGTAGGCGAGGTGCTGCTCGGCGAGCGTGCCGAGCGCCGCGGCCAGGTCCCGCAGCTGGTGGTCGAGCTGGATGCGGGCGCCGTCCCACGCGCCCAGGACGACGTCTTCGGGGGAGTCGCCGAGCGCGCGGACCGAGGAGGCGAAGGACCGGGACGCGACCGAGGCCGAGATGACCGGGAGCAGGTAGGTCACCGACAGGGTGAGCAGGAACAGGCCGGTCGCGCTGACGGCCACGGCCAACACGCGGCCGAAGTCGGTCGCCGGGGCCAGGTCGCCGTTGCCCAGGGTGAAGAGGCTGTACCCGACGAAGTAGGCCCGCTCGAACCAGTCGACCGGTTGCTTCGTGCCCGAGGTGCGGATGGCATCGGGTTGCCCCTCGAGCATGAGGGTGAACCCGGTGAGGAGCAGCGCCGTCCACGTGGCCACGATGACGAGGAGGGCGACCGGGCCGACGCCGGATCGGAGCCGTCGGTCGCCCGACAGGAGGGGGAGGGTCCGGCGACCGATGGCGGTGATGGCACCGGTCAGCGGGCCTGCGCCCTGGCCCGACCACAGCACGGTGCGGAAGACGTCCGCCACGACGAGGGCGACCATGAGGCACCCGAGGCCCACGAGCAGGAAATCGCGCACGACGTGCCACTACCCCGGTGGGATGCCGGTGATGCAAGGCGCCGGCACCAGCAGCTCCCCCGAGCCGACGTGCACCGCCCGCCCGCCGACGCGCACGGCCACCACCTCGCTGCCGCGCCGGACCGCCTGCACCCGGATCTCGCTCGGTCGCCCCATCTCCACGCCCTGCTCGATCGTCCAGCCCTGATCGAGGCGGACCGCGCCGGCGACCCCGGCGAGGTACCCGCACGCGGCCGCGGCTGCCGAGCCCGTCGCCGGATCCTCGGCGACGCCGATGACCGGTCCGAACATGCGGGCCCGCCACCGAGCGCCTCGCACGCCGTCGACCGGGGCGAGCAGGTAGAGGTCCGGCGCATCGGAGCTGCCGACACCGCCACGCCAGGCGGAGACGTCGAGCTCGGCCCGCTCGAGCGCGGCCACCTCGCGCAGCCCCACCATCGTGTAGGGCACGCCGACGCTCCAGCCTCGGGGTCCGAGCTCGGGATGCAGGTCCGCCAGCCCCAGGCCGACCGCCTCGACGACGTCGGCGGGATCCGCGGTGTCGGCGGGCTCGGGCGGGCCGGGGGTCGTGAGGGTGGCGAGGCCGTCGGCGAGCGTCACCTCGACCGGCCCGACGCCCTCGTGCAGCGTGAGGACCTCCGCACGGGCGAGACCGGCGTCCGCCAGCGCGAGCGCAGCACCGATGGTGGGGTGGCCGGCGAAGGGCAGCTCGGTCGCCGGCGTGAAGATCCGGGCGCTCCAGGCCCCGTCGCCCAGCCCGGTGAGGAAGATGGTCTCCGAGAGGTTGAGCTCCACGGCGACGCGCTGCATCTGGTCGTCGTCGAGCGGGGGCGGTTCGATGACCACGGCCAGCGGGTTCCCCGTGTAGGCGCGATCGGTGAACACGTCGTAGCGCAGCACGGTGAGGCGGTCGGGCGGAACCGAGGTCATGTCCGAAGGATGGGTGCCGCGGCCCGGCGATGGCCAGCGGGTTCATCGCCTCGGCGTTCGAGGTCGGCTCCTAGACTTCCGCTCGGGGATCCCGCAGGGCGCCTGACGGAGGGTGATGATCGAGGACGAGCGGGCCGAGGGCGGGGCAGGCGTGGCGGTGGGCCCTCCCGCGTCCGCTCCGAGCGGCGAGCTGACGGGCATCTGCCGACGCGTCGTGCTCTGGTACGCCGCTGCCGCGGCCACCTGGATCGTGGCCAGCGACCTCGTCGTCAGCATGGTGCGCGACGAAGACGTCGAGCAGCAGGCCGTGGACGTCGTGAAGGGGCTCGTGTTCGTGCTCGTGACGGCCACCGTGCTCTGGGTCGTGCTCCGGCGGCTGACGCGGTCCTACGACGTGCACTTCGCCCGGGAGGTCACCGCCCAGCGCGACTTCTACCAGTCGATCCTCAGCACGTCGACGGATCTGGTCCTGATCTTCGGGGCCGACGGCCTCATCCGCTACGCCAACCGGGCGCTCGTCGAGATCCTCGGCTGGGAGCACGTGGACGTGGTGGGCCGCAGGGGCCGCGACTTCCTGCACCCCGACGACGTGAACCCGGCCAGCTCGTTCCGTGCCAACCTCGAGCTCGGCGGCAGCAACCGGCGGACGTTCCGCATGGCGCACCGGGACGGCACCTACCGGACCCTCGAGATGGCGATGTCGTCGATCCCGCTCGGCGATGGCACCGAGGGTGCCGTCATCGTGGCCCGCGACGTCACCGAGCGAGCCCGTGGCGAGCAGCAGCTGCGGGCCGCGCTGGCCGAGGACGCGACCGGTCTCCCGAACCTGCGCATGTTCGTGGCCGAGATGGAGCGCCTCGGCGACGTCACCGTCGTCGGGCTCGACGCCATCGTGCTGCTCGTCGACATCGACCGCTTCGGGGACATCAACGCGCTGCACGGGCGGGTCGGTGGCGATGCGGTCCTGCTCGAGCTCTCCCGCCGGATGGAGGCAGCCCTCCCCGAGGCCATCGGGTTCTGGCGCCACGGCGCTGACGAGATCCTCGCCGTGCTCCTGGAGGACCCGGCGCAGACCGCGACCGAGAGCGGGGTGGGCCTGGCCCGGCTGATCGAGCGCGTCCAGCACGAGGCGGCCGCGCCGATCGCCATCGACGACTCCGATCGGCGGCTGTCGGTGAGCGTGTCGGTGGGCCTCGCCCGGCTGCCGGTCGACTGCGGGGTGCCGGAGGACTCCCTGAGCTCGCAGATGCTGCGCAACGCGGAGGACGCGCTCGCCGAAGCCAAGCAGCACCCCGATCGCAGCGCGCTGCGCATCCAGCGCGACGCCGGGGCGGGCAGCGAGCGCGCCCTGGTGATCGAGCAGCTGCACCGGGCGGTCGAGCGCGGTGAGCTCGTCGTCCACTTCCAACCCAAGATCCGCCTCGCCGACCTGTGCGTCGTCGGGGCGGAGGCCCTCGTGCGGTGGGAGCACCCGGAGCGGGGTCTGCTGCTGCCCGACGAGTTCCTCCGAGCGGTGGACGAGGCCAACCTCACCGCGGCGATGACGCGCGGCGTGCTGCAGAACGCGCTCGCGCAGGTCCCCGGGTGGCTCGGCGCCGAGGGGTGCGCCCAGGACTTCGAGGTCTGCGTGAACATCACCCTCGACGACCTGCGGCGACGTCGCTTCGTCGACGACGTCTTCGACGCCCTGCACGAGAGCGGGGTCGAGGCGCGGCACCTGTGCCTGGAGCTGACCGAGCAGACGATGCTCGCCGACGCGCTCGGCGCCAGCACCGTGGTGGCCGAGCTCCGTCGGGCCGGCATCCGCGTCGCCATCGACGACTTCGGCACCGGCTACTCGAGCCTCGAGCACATCCGCATCTTCGAGGTGGACGAGCTGAAGATCGACAAGGGCTTCGTGCAGCAGATCGGTCGGAGCCGCACCGACGAGGCCATCGTCGACTCGATCCTGGCCATCGCCGGCCGTCTCGGCGTGCGGGTCACCGCCGAGGGCATCGAGGCGTCCGAAGCCCTCGAGTACCTCCGCCAGCGCGGGTGCCACGACGGGCAGGGCTTCCTCTTCAGCCCTGCCGTCCCGGCCGAGGAGTTCGCCCCCGGCCGGTCGTGGGCGCCGCTGCCCTAGAGGTTCTCCTGCACCAGCTCGATCAGGGTGCCGAAGCTGCCCTTCGGGTGGATGAAGGCGACCGTGGTGCCACGCGACCCTGGGCGGGGCGCCTGGTCGATGGGGGTGGCGCCGGCGGCGACCATCGACTCGAGGGCCTGGGCGCAGTCGTCGACCCGGTAGCCGATGTGGTGCAGGCCCTCGCCCTTCTTCTCCAGGAACTTGGCGATGGGCGAGTCGTCGCGGGTCGCTGCGGTGAGCTGGATGTAGGAGTCGGCCACCTTCACCAGGGCCTCCTCGACGCCGTCGGAGTCGACGACCTCACGGTGGTCGACCTCGGCGCCGAAGGCCTCGGCGTAGTAGGCGATGGCGGCGTCGAGGTCCTTGACGGCGATGGCGACGTGGTCGATCTCGGTCAGCAGCATGACCCGAAATGTAGTGCGATCGGACCAGCCGGAATCCCATCTGGGCGCACCGATCCGACAAGATGACCGGTCGGTAACCGAGCTGACCGGAGGAACCAGCCACATGACCACGATGACCAAGGCCTACGCGATCACCGCTGAGGCCGTCGCTGCCGAGACGGAGGCGAACGGTGGTGACATCGCCGCCATCGATGTCTCCAAGGTGGTCCAGCTCGACGACCTCGAGCTGCGCGATCTCGGTCCGCGAGACGTGAAGCTGAAGATCCTGGCCGTGTCGGCCGAGCACAACATCGACCACGCCGCCACCGCCGACACCATCAACATCGCCGAAGCCCGGGGCGGCAAGATCTACCCCGGCAACTCGGCCGTCGGCGAGGTCATCGAGGTCGGCGCCGAGGTGACGGCCTTCACCGCGGGCGACGTCGTCATCACCCACTGCAACGGGGACCCCGATCGCTTCGGCTTCCCCCTGCGCATCTGGGCCTACGACATGCCCGACTCCATCGGCTGGTACTCGAAGGAGGCCGTCGTCGAGGACTGGCAGATCATCAAGGCCCCGCTCGACTCCGGGCTGAACCTGTGGGAGATCGCCGCCCTGCCGCTGCGGGCACCGACCGCCTACCACCTGTGGCGCCGCGCCCTGGGCATCTACCGGGTCAAGGTCCCCTACGAGCGCCAGGCCCGCCTCAACGTGCTCAGCTTCGGCGGCGGCGTGGGCGAGCTGTTCCTGATGCTGGCCAAGGCCGAGGGCCACAACGCCTTCTTCTGCGCCGGGTCCAAGGAGCGCCGTGACGCCCTCGAGAAGCACGGCATCGTCGGCATCGACCAGAAGCAGTTCAACCGATTCGCCTCCTCGGATGACGTGAAGGCGTTCAACAAGCACGTGAAGGGGCTGACCGACGGCGTCGGCATGCACCTGGTGTGCGACATGCTGCGCGGCCCGGTCTTCGAGGCCGGCCTCGCCGTCCAGGCCCGTCTCGGCGTGAACGTCAGCGCCGGGTGGCAGCTCTCCCAGGTCGTCTCCTACAACTCCACGGTGCAGTCGGTGAAGCAGGTCACCATCGACCACACCCACTACGAGACGCCCGAGGGGTGCGAGGCCGCCACCGAGCTGTACGGCTCGGTCTTCAAGCCCACGATCCACGACGAGATCTACTCCTTCGAGGACCTGCCCCGGTGCTTCCAGGAGATGCACGAGAACACCCAGACCGGCATCCCGATCATCCGCGTCGCCGAT
>DMTU01000343.1:14736-17022 GCA_003476595.1 Acidimicrobiaceae bacterium
GCTGCGGAACATGTTCCGCAGCCGCCGCCAGGAGGTCAACGGCCCCAGCCGGGGGACTGGGCGATGAACTCGTCCATCAGCTCCAGGGCGGCGGGCATGCCGTCGGCGGTGGGCATGTCGGCGAGCTCGTCGCTGTAGGAACCCACCGGCGGGAACCACGGGATCGGGGTCTCCGGGTGCTGGGCCTCCATCCACGTGCGGAAGTCCTGGCGGAACGCATGGGCCTCGTCCCACGGGTCGGCATCCAGCAGCACGATGCGCTCGAGCAGCGAGCCGTCGAAGCGGAAGACGTGGTCCTCCTCGATCGACAGGCCCGCCGCGCCGTGGAAGTCGTCCGCACGTCGGATCGGGCACACGACGTCCTCCTCGGCGCCCGTCCGGCACGGGCCGGTCCTCGTCCACCGGTCCCCGGCCGCCTGGAACGCCGGGTCGGTCAGCTTGGCCGGCTGGACGGGGCTGGCGGACGGGACGAACCGCTCGGCCACCGCAGCCGGGTCTCCCGTGTTGTAGACGTCCACGAAGTCGTCGACGAGCGCCGTCCGCATCGTCAGCGGGTCCCCCTCCGGCGCTTCGGCGGGGGCCAGCTCGACCCGGTCACCGCCGTCGGCGACCGCGAACCCGATCGCCGCGACGGCGATCCCGGCTGCTGCTGCCGCGACGAGCGGCCACCGCCTGCGCCGGCGCGCCGGTGCCGTCGGCGTGGGCCGGAGCGCGTGCTCCCGTTCGAGATCGATCACCATCACTCGTCCTCCAGTCGATGTGCCCTCGGGTGCGAGCCCCAGGGCATCGGTCACGGGTTCGCCGTCGACGACGTCGGGGATCGGTCCCCGAGCGGTCACCTCGGCGAGGGTGATGGGTGCGACACCGTCGGCGGCACGCCGGATGGCGCGTGCGATCAGGTCGTCGTGGGACTCAGACACGGGTCTCCACCTCCAGCTGCCGGCGCAGGCGTGACAGTCCCCGGCGCACGTGGGTGGCCACCGTCGCGGTGGCGCAACCGAGCAGCGCGCCGACCTCGGCGTGGCGGTACCCGAGGCCGTGCACCATCCACACGGCGACCCGCTGGTGCTCCGGGAGCTCGGCCAGCAGGGCCAGCAACGTGAGCTCGGGGTCGGGGTCCTCCCGCGGATCCTCCATCCCGTCGGCGGGGCAGGGTTCCTCCCGGCGCCGGGCGTCCCGGAGGGCCCGGGACCGACCGACCCGGTACAGGTACCCGATCGGGTTGTCCAGGCCGTCGAGGCGCTCCCGGTGCTGCCACGCCCATGCGAGGGCATCCGCTGCGGCGTCCCGGCCGACCTCGGCGCCGAAGGCGCCGCTCAAGGCCGTGCGCAGGCGCGGCTCGGCCTGCTCGAAGAACGTGGCGAACGTCGCCGACGGGTCGTCATCCATCGTCTCCAAGAGCCCGCAGCACCCCGATCGCGTGACATGGACCTCCAGATGATCCGACGCCTGCCCGGGCCTGCCGTCAACCGCATTACCGCGCGGTAGCGGTGCCTGGTTACCGTTCGGAGCAGAACAACCATCGACGGGGGAGTTGCCCTATGTCCGGATCCGTGATCCTCACCGGTGCCCGCACGCCCATCGGCAAGCTGTCAGGGGCCTTCGCCTCGATGGCGGCCACGGACCTGGGTGGCGTCGCCATCAAGGGCGCGCTCGAGAAGGCCGGGATCGCTCCCGACCAGGTCGACTACGTGGTCATGGGCCAGGTGATCCAGGCCGGGGCCGGCCAGATCACCGCCCGCCAGGCCGCCTTCAACGCCGGCATCCCCATGGACGTCCCGGCCACGACCATCAACAAGGTGTGCCTGTCGGGCCTGAACGCCATCTACCTGGCCGACCTCATGATCCAGGCCGGTCAGGCCGACATCGTGGTCGCCGGCGGCATGGAGTCCATGACCAACGCCCCGTACCTGCTGCCGGGCGCCCGCAGCGGCTACCGCATCGGTGACCAGAAGGTCGTCGACTCGATGATGCACGACGGCCTCTTCTGCGCCTTCGACATGTGCGCCATGGGCGCCGGCACCGAGAAGTACGCCGCCTCCGCCGGCCTCGAGCGCCAGCCCCAGGACGAGTTCTCGGCCCAGAGCCACCAGCGGGCGGCGGCTGCGGCCAAGAACGGCCTCTTCGACGACGAGATCGTCCCGGTCCCCGTGCCCCAGCGCAAGGGCGACCCGGTCATGGTCAGCGAGGACGAGGGCGTCCGTGGCGACACCACCGGCGAGTCCCTCGCCCAGCTGCGCCCCGCCTTCGACAAGGCCGGCAACATCACCGCCGGCAACGCCAGCC
>DMTU01000356.1:0-402 GCA_003476595.1 Acidimicrobiaceae bacterium
GCGAGCGCGACCGTGGTGCGGAAGATGTCGGCCAGCAGGTCGCGGTTGCGCACCGCGCCGGCGGCATCGAGGAGCTCGTCGATCTGGGCTCGGCTGACGGGGACCTCGGACATGGGTGCGAGCATGGCACAGGGCGCCGCACACGGCGGTCGGCTCGGTCCCCGTCGCGAGGGCCGGCGTGCCATACCCTGCACGCCCGGTCGGAGGGAGCGGGGTCGAAGTGAGCTCGGTGCTGGTGGTGGACGACGAACCCGATGTCCGGCTGGTCACCCGCGTCATCCTCGAGGCGGCCGGCTACGACGTCTGGGAGGCCGAGTCCGGCGAGGCCGCCCTCGACGCGCTCGGCGGGGAGCACCTGCCCGATGTGCTCCTCCTCGACGTGCGGATGCCCGGGATCGACGG
>DMTU01000356.1:604-759 GCA_003476595.1 Acidimicrobiaceae bacterium
TGGGAGGTGCTGCGCCGGGTCCGGGGCGCGCCCGGCCTGCTCTGCGACCTGCCGGTGGTGATCTTCACCGCCGACATCGCCTCGGCCGAGCAGGCGCCGGTGGCCCTGGCCGACCGGGAGTTCTTCCTGAGCAAGCCCTTCGACCCCGACGACCT
>DMTU01000356.1:862-1422 GCA_003476595.1 Acidimicrobiaceae bacterium
AAGCCCTTCGACCCCGACGACCTGGTCGAGCTGGTCGGCCAGGCCGCGAAGACCGCGGCTGCGTGAGCTACGCGGGCGCCGTGCGCCCGTAGAGCGTGGTGCGCTGCTCCAGGCGGCGACCGAGGGGTTCCACGATGGTGCGGAAGTCCTCGCCCTGCATCATCTGGCCGTGGCTGGCGCCGGCGGCGCGGGAGATGTTCTCGTCCATGAGCGTGCCCCCGAGGTCGTTGACGCCGGCCCGCAGGCACTGCTCGACGCCGGAGCGGCCCATCTTCACCCAGGACACCTGGATGTTGTCGATGGCGCCGCGGTAGGCGATGCGACCGACGGCGTGCATCAGCAGCGCCTCGCGAAAGGTGGGGCCGCGGCGGGCCTTGCGCTGGATGTACATGGGGGCGGCCATGTGCACGAATGGGAGGGGAACGAACTCGGTGAAGCCGCCCGTCTCGCGCTGCAGGTCACGGGTGCGCACGATGTGGCGGGCCCAGTGCACCGGGTTCTCGATGGCGCCGTACATGATCGTCACGTTCGAGCGCAGACCGACCTGGTGGGCGGTGCGG
>DMTU01000356.1:1580-3422 GCA_003476595.1 Acidimicrobiaceae bacterium
GGGCGTCGAGCCACTCCTCGGTGTCGATCTTGTCCGGGCACAGCAGCGCCCGCATCTCGTCGTCGAGGATCTCGGCCGCGGTGCCCGGGAGGGTGGCGAGGCCCACGTCCATCAGGCGGCGCAGGTAGTCGGCCAGCGGTTCGCCGAGGCGCTTGGCCCCCTCGGTGACCTCGAGCGCGGTGAAGCCGTAGACGTGGATGCCGGGCGCAGCCTCCTTCACGGCCTTGGTGACGTCGATGTAGTAGTCGCCGTCGAAGTCGGGGTGGATGCCGCCCTGCAGGCACACCTCGGTGGCCCCCATGTCCCAGGCCTCGTGCACGCGCCCGGCGATCTCGTCGAGGGTCAGCAGGTAGGGGTTGCCGCGCAGGTTGAGCGACAGTGGGCCCTTGGAGAACCCGCAGAAGCGGCACTTGAACGTGCACACGTTGGTGTAGTTGATGTTGCGGTTCTGCACCCACGTGACCGCGTCGCCGACCGCCTCGCGCCGCATGTCGTCGGCGACCTGGGCCACCGCGGCGACCTCGGGCCCACGTGCGCCGAACAGGGTCGTGATCTCCTCGACGCCGAGCTCCTGGCCGAGCAGGGCGCCGGCGAGCACCTCGCCGACGGCACCGCCGGCCGCGGCGTGGCCGGGCACGAGCACGGGCGGCGCGTCCTCGTGGCCCGAGTACCAGCGGTCGTCGCGGCCCATGGCCTCGGCGTCGCTGCGATCGAGGACGGGGAAGCGGAGGCCCTCGTCGAGGAAGGTGCGCGCTCCCGACGCCGACGGGTGGTTGGCCGCGGCACGTGCGAACTCGGGGTAGATGGTCAGCCGGGGGGCGAGGGTGAAGCCCCTGGCCTCGGTGACCTCGCGCAGGCGGTCGAGCGCCGGCCAGGGCCGCTCGGGGTTGACGTGGTCGGCGGTCACGGGCGAGACGCCGCCCCAGTCGTCGATGCCGGCGTCGAGCAGCACGCCGAAGTCGTCGGAGAGGTTCGGCGGGGCCTGGAGGTGGATCTCGGGCGGGAGGATGAGCCGGGCGAGGGCGATCGCCTGGACGAAGTCGTCGTGCGGGCACGGCGCGGCCTTGTGCATGCCGGTGCCGGCCTTGGGCAGGAAGTTCTGGACGATCACCTCCTGCACGTGGCCGTGGCGGGCGTGGCTCTCGGCGATGGCCTCCAGCGCGTGGACCCGGTCGATGGGGTCCTCCCCGATGCCGACGAGGATGCCGGTGGTGAAGGCGATGCCGAGCTCACCCGCGGTCTCGAGGGTGGCCAGGCGGCGGGCCGGCACCTTGTCGGGCGAGCCGCGGTGGCACTCGAGGTCGTCGCGCAGGGTCTCGAGCATCATCCCCTGGGACGGGGCGACGGGCCGGAGCTTGGCCAGCTCCTCGGGGTACAGGGCCCCGGCGTTGGCGTGGGGGAGCAGCCCGGTCTCCTCGAGGACCAGGCGGCACATGGCGGCGAGGTAGTCGACCGTCGACTCGTACCCGTTGGCGGCCAGCCACTCGCCGGCGGCGGGATAGCGCTCCTCGGGGCGCTCACCCAGGGTGAACAGCGCCTCGTGGCACCCGGCCTCGGCGCCGGCCCGGGCGATGGCGAGCACCTGGTCGGGCGTGAGGTACGGGGACTCCAGCCGGGCGGGCGGCTGGGCGAACGTGCAGTAGCCGCACTTGTCCCGGCACAGCATGGTCAGCGGGATGAAGACCTTGGGGGAGTAGGTGATGCGGGTGCCCGTCCGCTCGTCGCGCACGGCCCGGGCTCGGGCCTGCAGCTCGTCGAGGGGGAGCGCCAGCAGCGGGTGCGTCTGGTCCACCATGGGCAGACCCTATCGGGGGGCTCACATACCCTCGCGGCGTGTCCACC
>DMTU01000357.1:0-254 GCA_003476595.1 Acidimicrobiaceae bacterium
CAACAAGGCCGACCTCGACCCCGAGACCGCGGCGACGCTGGTCAAGCGCTACCCGGGCTCGGTGGCCTTCTCGGCTCGGACCGGCGAGGGCGTCGACGAGCTGCTCGCCGCGCTCAGCACGCACCTCCGGGCGATGCAGCCGGTGGTGGAGCTGTCCATCCCCTACGAGCGCGCCGATGCGCTGGCTGCCGTCCACCGCGAGGGCGAGGTCCTGGTCGAGACCCACGGCGACACCGGCACGGTCGTGCAGGCCC
>DMTU01000357.1:415-4691 GCA_003476595.1 Acidimicrobiaceae bacterium
TCCCCTACGACCGGCTCGACCCGCTGCGGGCCGTGGCCGCCGAGCACGACGGCGGCGCCGTCGACCTCAGCATCGGCACGCCGTTCGACCCGCCCCCGGCCGCGGTCACCGAGGCGCTCGGCTCGGCCGATGCCCGGGGCTACCCGGCGTCCAACGGCCTGCCCGCCTACCGCGAGGCCGCGGCCGGCTGGCTGCGGCGCTTCCTCGACGTCGACCTCCCCGCCGACCAGGTCGCGGCCTGCATCGGCACCAAGGAGCTCGTCGCCGGCATGCCCCAGTGGCTCCGCCTGCGGACCCCCGAGCGCGACACCGTGCTCTACCCCGAGATCAGCTACCCGACCTATGAGATGGGGGCCACGCTCGCCGGCTGCCGGGCCGTGCCGGTGCCCGTCCGGGCGGACTGGACGATCGACCTGGGCGCCATCGACGAGGCCGACGCGGCCCGGGCGCTGTGCCTGTGGGTGAACACGCCCGGCAACCCGGCCGGTGGCCTCGACGACCTCGGGGCTGCCGCCGAGTGGGGCCGGGCCCGCGGGATCCCGGTGCTGTCCGACGAGTGCTACGTCGCCTTCACCTGGGACGGCCCGCCCCGCACGATCCTCCACCACGGCGCCGAGGGCGTCCTCGCCGTCCACTCGCTGTCCAAGCGGTCGAACCTGGCCGGTGGTCGGGCCGGCTTCTACGCCGGTGACGCCGACCTCGTCGCCTACCTGCGCGAGGTCCGCAAGCACGCCGGCTTCATGGTGCCCTCGCCGGTGCAGGCCGCGGCCGTCGCCGCCCTCGGCGACGAGGACCACGTCGACGTCCAGCGCGACCGCTACCACCGCCGCCTGCTGGCGCTGCGGGCCGCCCTCGCCGGCATCGGCATCGACGCACCGATGCCCGGTGGCGGCTTCTACCTGTGGGTGCCGGCCCCGGGGGGCGACGCGTGGGGCCTCACCGAGCGCCTCGCCCGCGACGGCGGTGCCATCGTCAGCCCCGGCGAGTTCTACGGCCCGGCCGGCGCCGGCCACGTCCGGGTCGCCGCCGTGCAGCCCGACGAGCGCATCGCTCTCGTGGTCGACCGCCTCGCAGCTGCGACCTCCTGAAACTGGCAGTGCCGGCGTCGCACTTCGGGGCCGTCGCGAACCCGTCGCTAGCCTCCGGCCCATGTCGACCTCGCTGCCCGAACAGATCACCGAGCTCTGGGAGCGCCGGGACGAGCTCTCCCCGGCGGACAGCGACGCCTTCGAGGTGGTCCGCCAGGCGATCGACCTGCTCGACCGCGGCGAGGCCCGCGTCGCCGACGTCACCGGCGACGGCGTGTCCGACGACGAGGTCACGGTCAACGAGTGGGCGAAGCTCGCCATCCTGCTGCTGTTCCGCCTCACCTCCATGGAGACCATGGAGCTCGGCCCGTTCGAGTACGCCGACAAGATCCCGCTGAAGCAGGGCTACCAGGACGCCGGCGTGCGCGTCGTGCCCGGGGCCTCGGCCCGCTGGGGCAGCCACCTCTCCCGCGGCGTGGTGATGATGCCGTCCTACGTGAACATCGGCGCCTGGGTCGGCGAGAACTCGATGGTCGACACCTGGGCCACCGTCGGCTCCTGCGCCCAGATCGGCGCCAACGTGCACCTCTCCGGCGGCGTCGGCATCGGTGGCGTGCTCGAGCCGGCCAACGCCTCCCCGGTCATCATCGGCGACGAGTGCATGATCGGCAGCCGCTGCATCGTGGCCGAAGGCGCCCGCGTCGGGGCCGGCACCATCCTCGGCGCCGGCTGCGTGCTCACCGCCTCCATCCCGGTCATCGACGCCGAGACCGGCGAGGAGATCAGCCGGGGCCGGGTCCCGGCCTGGAGCGTGGCGGTGTCGGCCACCCGGTCCCGCACGTTCGCCGGCGGCGAGTTCGGCCTCCCGTGCGTGCTCGTCATCAAGCGCCTCAACGAGGGCGAGCGCCACGACAAGTCCAAGCTGAACGACATCCTGCGCGACCACGGCGCCACCGTCTGAGCCGGTGACCGACCTCCTCGCGGCCACGGCCGAGCTGGTCGACATCGCCTCGCCCAGCCTGGCCGAGGGCCCCTTCGCCGACCTCGTCGAGGGGTGGCTGCGCGACGTCCCGTGGCTCACCGTCGACCGCCACGGCGACAACGTCGTGGCCCGCACCGAGCTCGGGCGCGACCAGCGCCTGGTGCTGGCCGGACACCTCGACACCGTGCCGGCCAACGACAACGAGGTGGCGCGCATCGAGGGGGACACGCTCTGGGGGCTGGGGTCGGCCGACATGAAGGGCGGCCTCGCCGTCTTCCTCGAGCTGGCCCGGACGGTCGACGCACCGACCTGCGACGTGACCTACGTCTTCTACGCCGCCGAGGAGATCGCCGCGGAGCACAGCGGCCTGCTCCAGCTGTTCCGGGAGCGCCCCGACCTGGTCGCGGCCGACGCCGCGATCCTGGGCGAGCCCACCGACGGCTGGATCGAAGCCGGCTGCCAGGGCACCGCCCGGGTCCGGCTGAGCCTCACCGGGGAGCGGGCCCACACGGCCCGCCCGTGGAAGGGTCGCAACGCCATCCACCGGCTCGGCCCGATCCTGGAGGCCATCGCCGGCTACGAGGCCCGGGAGCCCACCATCGACGGCTGCACCTACCGGGAGGCGATCCAGGCCGTGTTCGTCGAGGGCGGCGTGGCCGGCAACGTCGTGCCCGACGAAGCCGTGCTCACCGTGAACCTGCGCATCGCCCCGGACCGCACCCTGGACGAGGCCGTCGACGCGTTCCGGTCGATGGTCGCCCCCTGGACCGAGGACGGTGACGGCTTCGAGGTCGTGGACCGCTCCGAGCCGGCCCCGCCGTCGCTCACCCATCCGCTGCTGGCCCCGCTCGTCGAGGCCGGCACGCCGGTGCGGGCCAAGCTGGGCTGGACCGACGTGGCCCGCTTCGCCGAGCACGGCATCCCGGCCATCAACCTCGGCCCGGGCGACTCCTCGGTGGCCCACATGCGCGACGAGCACGTCACCCGGGACTCCATCGAGCGGGTGCACGCCGCCCTCCACGGCCTGCTCACCGCCTCCTGAACCGTTCTGGCCGACATCCGACACCACCAGGCGGGACATCGGTGGGCCAGAACCGATCAGGGGTGGCGGGCCGGGCGACGGGCTCGGGTGAGCGCCACCGTCGAGGCGGACCCGGTGCCGGCGATCAGGATCCCGGCGAGCAGCACGAGGCCGACCGGCAGGTCCGCTCCGTCGCCGGCCCGGGGCGCGACGGCCTCCTCGGTCGGGGTCGGCTCGACCGGCGCCACGGGTTCGGAGGTTGGCGACGCGGTCGTGACCTCGACGCCGGCCAGCGCGGCGGCGAGGTCGATGCGTCCGGCACCGAAGATCGGGTCGGGTCCCGGGTCGCCGAGGTCCACGGCCGTGTCGAGCAGGCGCTGGACGGCCACCTCCGGGGCCAGGCCGGCGCTGCGGAGCACGGCGAGCGCGCCGCTGACGTGGGGGGCGGCCATCGACGTCCCAGACAGGCAGGCGTAGCCGCCGACGGGATCGGCCAGGGACCACCAGGTGGAGAGCACGCCGCGGGGCTCGCCTCGCTGCGAGCACGACTCGGGGGTGTCGCTGCCGTCCCCGCCGGGCGCGGCCACGGCCCAGCGGGCGGCGCCGACCCCGTTGGAGTAGCCCGGGGCGAGGTCCTCGTGATCGGTGGCCGACACCACCACCGCGGGGGCGTCGCCGAGGTCGGCGGTGAGGACGTAGTCGTTGCCGGCAGCCACCACCGGGATCGATCCCTTCGCCCAGGCGTACCGGACGGCATCGGCGAACCCGGGCCCGAACACCGACGAGGTGGTGGAGCCGAGGGAGAGGTTGATGACCGTCGCGCCGCGATCGGCGGCCCAGCGCACCGCGGCGGAGACGTCCTCGGCCTCGCCGGTGGACTGGCAGGTGTCGCAGGCGCTGAACAGCACCTTGATCGGCATGATGCGGGCATCCGGGGCGGTGCCGGCGATGCCCAGCCCGTTCGCCGTGGTGGCTGCGGCGACGCCGGCCACGTGGGTGCCGTGGCCGTCGTCGTCCTGGGGGCTACCCGTGCAGCGGGCCGGGTCGCCGGCGGTGTCGCGGCAGGCCACGCCGGCGTCGAGCTTGTCGACGAGGTCCTCGTGCTCGAGGGCGACGCCGGAGTCGACGACGGCGATGGTCGTGCCCGCGCCGGTGCTGGTCGACCACGCCGCCTCCGCGCCGATGCGGTCCAGGTTCCACTGCAGGCCGCTGTCGTTGGCGACGTCGCCGGAGTCGGCCGCCCCC
>DMTU01000357.1:4860-5078 GCA_003476595.1 Acidimicrobiaceae bacterium
GTCGCCGGAGTCGGCCGCCCCCGCCGGTGCGGCCAGCGCCGCGAGGACGCAGGCCGCCACCAGCACGGGGCGTCGCAAGGCGTGGCGGGGCGACAGGCGCACGCCTGGATTCTCGCCCATGGGCCACCCCGGCGGGGGCAGCGGGCCTACAGGGTCCGCAGGACCGTGACGACCTTGCCGTAGATCTGGACCTCGTCGGGGGCGAAGCGCATCGGCTC
>DMTU01000249.1:0-396 GCA_003476595.1 Acidimicrobiaceae bacterium
AGCGGCACGCGCCGAAGGTGTCGGTGTAGCGGTACTCGCCGTCGACGGGGAACACGATGTCCCGGACCGCGGTCTCGGCGTCGGGTGCGACGGAGGCGACGGCCGGGGTCGAGGCCAGGCCGGTGACGGCGAGGAGGGCGAGGATCGCGACGGCGGCACGACGGAGGGCGGTGGGCACTGATGTCTCCCGGGCAGGGTGCGGGCGCCGGCGGGGGCCGGCGCATGGGTGCGGCTGCTCCTGCGAGTGTGACACATCATGACGAACGCGTTGCGAATCGGTGGCGGATCCGTGTCGAAGGGTCTCGCCGCACGGGCGCGTCGCTGCCGACCTACGATGCCGCCGTGCTCCTGACCTCGACGACGACGGATTCGGCGGCCTTCGCCGCCGCCACCGGC
>DMTU01000249.1:539-5514 GCA_003476595.1 Acidimicrobiaceae bacterium
GACGACGACGGACCCGGCGGCCTTCGCCGCCGCCACGGGCTGGGCCGTGAAGCCCGAGGGGGCGTGTCGGGCGGACATGTGCGTGCCCCTGCCCGACGACGTCCACGTCGACGGTGGTCTCGACGTCAGCGTGCTCGCCGACCGCCTGGGCATGCCCGTGCTGCGCGACGACGACCACGGCCTGGTGGCGCTGGGGCCCGCCACCGTCGTCGGACGGGCCCTCGAGACCGCCGAGGCGCCCGAGCTCGAGCTGCCCGACGCCGACGGCAACCCGTTCCGCCTGTCCTCGCTGCACGGCAAGAAGGTGCTGCTGGTCGCCTGGGCGTCGTGGTGAGGCTGCCGCGATGACCTGCCCGTGTGGCAGGCACTGCGCACCGAGCTGGCACCGAAGGGCGTCGAGGTCGTCACCGTCGCACTCGACACCGGCGGGGTCGCCGCGGCGGGCCCGTGGATCGCCAAGGCCTCGCCCGAGCACCCGTCACTGATCGACGAGGCCCACGTCTCGGCCGAGCGCTTCGGCTTCGTCAACGTGCCCAACGCCGTGTGGATCGACGAGGCCGGCATGGTCGTGCGCCCGTCGCACCCCGCGCACGTGAAGGTGTCCGACCTCCGCCAGATCGAGGTCACGCCCGACATGGGCTACCTCGGCGAGATGCTCACCGAGCTGCAGAAGTTCAACGTCGACGCCGCCACCTACCTGGAAGCGATGCGCGACTGGGTCGAGCACGGCGCCGACAGCCGCTGGGCCCTCTCGCCCGACCAGGTGGTGGAGGCATCGCGCCCCCGCCCGCGCGAGCACGCCGAGGCGGCCGCTGCCTTCGAGCTCGGCCAGCACCTGCACCGGGCCGGGCACCCCGACGACGCCGTGGCCTGGTTCAAGCGGGCCCACGAGCTGCACCCCGAGAACTGGACCTACAAGCGCCAGGCGTGGACCTTCGTGACCACGCCCGAGGGCCAGCCGAGCGACCTGATCCAGGCCGACAACGAGGTGTACGGCACGTCCTGGCTGGACGAGGTGCGTCGCCTCGGCCCCGAGACGTACTACGAGCCCTTCGGCTCCTGAAGAGCCGCAGCCTGGTCGGGGAAGACCCGGGCCACCTTGTCGCTCAGGTACTCGCCGTAGGTGCCGTCCCAGTCGAACACGGACCGACCGTCCCACCGCGGCGGTGCGGGCGCACCGGTGTCGCCGAAGCCGGGCACCGGGACGATCTCGGCGTCCCAGGACGGATCGAGGAAGAAGGGGAACGACAGGCGCCCTCGTGGGGGTCGGCGCACCCGGTGGGGGGTCGATCGGTAGACGCCGCCGGTCACCCGCTCGAGCATGTCGCCGAGGTTGCACACGAAGGAGTCGGGGACGGGTGGCGCCTCGACCCAGCCAGTCGGCGTGCGGACCTCGAGGCCGCCGACGTCGTCCTGGGCGAGCAGGGTGAGCAGCCCGTAGTCGGTGTGCTCCTGGACGCCCCAGGTCGCCTCCGGCACGGTTCCGGCCGGGGGGTAGTGGAAGATGCGGAACAGGATCGTGGGATCGGCCGTGAGGTGGCGGCGGAACCACTCCCGCTCCAGCCCGAGGCCGAGGGCGACGAGCTCGAGCACCCCCTGGCCGAGCTCGGTGAGGCGGTCGAGCAGCTCGAGCACGAGCGGGGCGAGCTCGCCGGGCTCGGCGGGGAACAGGTTGGCGCCGTGCAGCGGCGTGCCGGCGCGGACGCGCGGGTGGTCGGGGCCGTCCTCCCGGCCGAAGTAGATGCCCTCCTTTCCGTCGGGCACGCCGCCGGTGAGCTCGCCGCCGGGCGGGAACCAGCCCCGCCACGACGCGCCGGCGCGCGCCATGGCGATGGCGGCCTTCTCGGCGGCGGGGCGGGCGAAGAAGTCGCGGGCGGTCCGGTCGAGGTCGGTCAGCAGCGTGGGATCGATGCCGTGGCCGGTGACGACGAAGAACCCGTGCTCGCGGCAGGCGGCATCGATCGCGGCGGCGGCCCCCGTTGCGTCGCCGCCGGCGAGCGCGTCGACGCAGTCGATGACGGGGATGCCGGGCGCCACGCCCCGAGTCTTCCCGATCGGAGCCGGTTGGGGTCGTGTCGACGCCGGTCGTACCCTCGGCCGGTGGAGTCGAGTCCGGGCACCGTGGAGCTGCGCGCCATCGAGGCCGAGGTGCGGTCGCACCCCCACGGGCGCGTGCCCCGGGACCTGCGCCGGCGCCAGCTCCTGGCCGTGGCCGAGCAGCTCTTCGTGGCGCAGGGCTACGCCGCCACCTCGATGGACGACGTCGCGGCCGGCGCCGGCGTGACCAAGCCGATCGTCTACGAGCTGGTCGGCTCCAAGCACGAGGTCTTCGAGGCGTGCATGGCCCGGGCCGCCGATGCCCTCGCCGCCCGGGTCGCGCAGGCGGTGCTCGATGCCGGCGACGGCGACGCCACCCGGCTGCGGGCCGGTGCGCTCGCCTGGTTCGAGTTCATCGGCGAGCGCCGTGCGCTGTGGGACGCGCTGCTGGCATCCGACGATGCCCCCGCCTCGGCGGCCATCGAGGCGATCCGAGCCCGCCAGGACGGCTTCGTCGCCGCCCAGCTCGCAGCCACCGCACAGGCCGGCGGCGCGACGGTGGAGCCCGAGCTGGTCGAGGCCGTGGCCACCGCGATGAACGGCGCGTTCGAGGCCCTCGGTCGGTGGTGGAGCCGGCACCCCGATCGCCCCGCCGCCGAGCTCGCCGACCTGTACACGGCCCTGGTGCTACCCGGCCTGGAGGGGCTCCTCGGCTGGTCCGCGTAGCCCCGAAGCGGGCAACGCGCGTTACCAGGACTGCCGGTGGTGGTAGGAAGAACCACCTATGAAGCTCTCCATGACCCTCAACTACTCGGGTGACCCGGTGCAGGCCGCCGCCACCGCCGCCGACTACGAGAAGGCCGGCGTCGACATGATCTGGGTGGCCGAGCTGTACAGCTTCGACGCCGTCAGCATCCTCGGCTACCTCGCCGCCAAGACCGAGACCACGGAGCTGGCGTCGGGCATCTTCCCGATCTACTCCCGCACCCCGGCCCTCACCGCCTCCACCGCCGCCGGCCTCGACGCCGTCTCCCAGGGCCGCTTCGTGCTCGGGCTCGGTGCCTCCGGCCCCCAGGTCATCGAGGGCTGGCACGGGGTCAAGTACGACAAGCCCCTCACCCGCACCCGCGAGCTCATCGACATCTGCCGCATCGTCTGGCGGCGCGAGCGCCTCGAGTACCAGGGCGACGCCTACACGCTCCCGCTCCCGGCCGACCAGGGCTCCGGCCTCGGCAAGCCGCTCAAGCTGATCAACCGGCCCGTGCGCGAGAACATCCCGATCTGGGTGGCCAGCCTCGGGCACAGGAACGTGTCCATGACCGCCGAGCTCGCCGACGGCTGGCTGCCGGTGTTCTTCCACCCGGACAAGGCCCGCGACGTGTGGGGCGACGACCTCGACGACGGGTTCGCCAAGCGCAGCAGCGACCTCGGCCCGCTCCAGATCGCCGCCGGTGGCACCGTGGCCATCACCGACGACAAGTCCGTGGCCGACGGCATCCGCGACTTCGCCCGCCCGATGACCGCGCTCTACGTGGGCGGCATGGGGGCCAAGGGCAAGAACTTCTACAACAACATCTTCAAGCGCTACGGCTACGAGGAGGAGGCGGAGAAGATCCAGGACCTCTACCTCGACGGCAAGAAGGACGAGGCCGCCGCGCTGGTGCCCGACGACTTCCTCGACGCCACCGCCATGGTCGGCGACGAGGGCTGGGTCAAGGAGCGCATCCAGGCCTACAAGGCCGCCGGCGTCACCCACCTGCAGATCACCCCGGTGGGGGACAAGCCCCTGGAGATCATCGAGAAGGTGAAGGCCTGGGCCGAGTAGCCCGCCGGGCTGCCATCTCGGCAGCCAGCTCGTCGGCGTCCCACTCGCTGCCGGCCACCCACCCCGACACCGACGTCACGCCGAGCACCGCCAGGCGCGGGAGCTCGGCGGCGTCGTCCACCTGCGCGATGCAGGGCACGTCGAGGGTGGTGGCCAGGCGCGTGGCCAGCGCGATCGCCTTCGGGTTGTCCGCCACGTCCTGCACCAGCGACGGGTCCAGCTCGACCGCGGCGAGTGGGAGCGAGGCGAGCAGGCCGAGGGGGAGGCCCCGGCGCCCGTGCCCGCTGAGCACGAGCCGGAGCCCCTCCCCGCCGAGCACGTCGATGACCTCCTGGCCCATGGTGGTGATCTCCAGCACGCTGTGGGCGTCGACCCGCAGGAGCACGTCGGCATCGGGGGCCAGGTCCCGCAGGGCGCGGAGGCGGCCGACGACGTCGTCGTCGCGGAGCTGGGACGTGGCCAGGGTGACGTGGATCGGGACGTCGGGGTGCGCGACGGCCGCCGCCCGGAGGGCGTGCCGGGTGGCCGCCCACCAGATGAGGTCGGCGTAGCCCGTGACGAGGGCCTCCTCGGCGAAGCTCCGGGCGGGCAGTCGTCCGAGCTCCGGGTGCTCCCAGCGGGCCAGCACCTGGAGGGCACACAGCTCCTGGGTCTCGATGTCGACGACCGGTTCGAACGCGGCGACGACCTGACCCTCGGCGAGTGCCCGGGCCAGCTGGTCGCTCATGTCCTCGGCGTGGCCGAGGATGCCCGGTCGGTCGCCGCCGGCGACCCGGACGCAGTTGCCGCCGCTGCGCTTGGCCCGGTACATGCCGCGGTCGGCGGCGGCGAGCAGCGCATCGGGTTCGACGGCCGCGCCCGGCTGGGACAGGGTGAGCCCGATGCTGGCGGTGACGCGGATCCGGTGGTCGCCGACCATGTAGTCGAGCATTCCGATCTGGTCCCGGATGCGCTCGGCGACGGCCATGGCCGCCGACCGCTCCTCGGGCGGGTGCACGATGACGACGAACTCGTCTCCGCCCAGCCGGGCCACGGTGTCGGCGGGTCGCACCGCGGACTGGATCCGGGCGGTCACCTGCTGGAGGAGGCGGTCGCCCACGGCGTGGCCGTACT
>DMTU01000030.1:0-7175 GCA_003476595.1 Acidimicrobiaceae bacterium
TCGGCGTTGGCGCCGGCGTCGAGCAGCACGGTGTGCCCGCCGGAGGGCACGGGCAGCGGCGTGGCGATCGCCGGCCGCTTCACGCCCTTGAGCCGCCCCATGCGCAGCAGGGCCGACGCCATCGTGGCGCCGGTGTTGCCGGCCGAGATCATGGCCGACGCCTTGCCGTCGCGCACCGCCTCGGCGGCGCGCACGAGCGTGGCGTCCTTCATCCGGCGCACGCTGGTGCCCGGATCGGCGTCCATGGCGATGACCTCGGATGCCTCGAGCAGCGGGAGGTCGCCGGCCAGGTCGGCCACCTCGGGGGTGCCGACCAGCAGGATCTCCACGCCGAGCTCGTCACGGGCCTGGCGGGCGCCCTCGACGATGTCCGCCGGCGACTTGTCGCCGCCGTTGGCGTCGATGGCGATGGGGAGCATCTAGGGCGTGATCAGTCCACGTCCACGGCCTGGCGACCGTGGTACCACCCGCAGTTGGGGCAGACGACGTGGGGGACCTTCACGACGCCGCAGCGCGGGCAGAGGCTGCGCGACGGGCGGCTGAGACGCCAGTTCGCGGCCTGACGGCTGCGGCCCTTCGCCTTGGAGGTCTTCTTCTTGGGGACGGCCATGGCTGTTCAACCTCAGATGCGGTGCCGGGAGGGCGTTCGAATGCGTCCGGGCCAGTCGGTTGCCGACCAGGCGGACGCGAAGGAGACACCCTAGCGGTCAGCCCTCGTCGAACCTCAACTCGGACAGGGCGGCCCAGCGGGGGTCCGGCGGGGGCTCCTCGGCCGCTGCTGCGGCCGCGACCTCGTCCTCGGTGGTGGTGGGGAACCGCTCCGGATCCGGGCCCGGGCAGTCCTCGGCGCAGAGGGGGGCGATGGGCAGGCTGGCGAGCACGAGCTCGTCCACCATCGGCTGGAGATCGAGCAGGTCGTCGTCGATGGGGTAGATCTCGTCGTCGATCGGCGAGCGCTGGGCGATCTCGCGCAGGGCCACGTCGACGTGGCCGGTGACGTCGTCGAGGCAGCGACGGCACGCGCCGTACCAGTCGAAGCCGAGCGTGCCGATGACCTCCACGCCCCCGGCCATGGCCACGACCGCGCCCTCCAGGGTCAGCGGGGTGCCGGGGATGGTGCTGGCCGCAGAGGTCTCGAGCCGCTCGGCCTCGACCTCGACGTCGATGAGCCGGCGGCTGCCCGGCTCCCGCAGCAGGTCGCCGACGCGGACGATGAAGGGCTTGCCCACCTAGCGGTCGTCCTGGTCGAAGAACCCCTGACCCGAGTCGGGGACCGCCTCCAGCCGGCGTCGGGCCCGTCGCTCGTGGGCGGCCTGCTCGTCCTCGGGGGTGTGCACGTGGCCGCCCTCGGGGGCGTCGCCGAGGTCGCGCTCGTCCTGGGCGGCCTGGCTGCCCTGCAGCTTGGCCCGCCCGGCGGAGACGACCTTCATGGTGCGCTCCAGCACGATCTCGAAGCTGGCCAGGCGCTGGTCGCAGAAGTCCTCGGCCTCGAGCTTGAGGCGTCGGGACTCGGCATCGGCGGCGTCGACCACGGAGCGGGCCCGGGCCTCAGCGGCCTTGACCACCTCGGTCTGCTGCACCAGCTGGTCGGCCTTCTGGCGGGCCGCCTCGAGGATCTCGTCGGCCTCGCGCCGGGTCCGGGCCAGGAACTCCTCGCGCTGCTTGAGCAGCCACTTCGCCGATCGCAGCTCCTCGGGCAGGCGCTCGGTCGCCTCGTTGAGCAGGTCGAGGACCTCGGCCTGGTTGATCATCACCGAGGTCGACAGCGGCATCGGCCGGGCCTGCTCGATGAGGTCGCGCAGCTCGCGGAGCACCGACTCGACCTGGGGCGCCTCGTAGGGCGACTGGCCGGGGCGGTCGCTCATCCGAACTTCTCCGCCAGGCGCTTCACCACGGCGTCGGGGACCATCTCGTTCACGTTGCCGCCGAACCGGGCGATCTCGCGCAGCAGCTTGGAGGCGACGAAGGAGTGCTCGGTGGCCGAGGGGATGAACAACGTCTCCAGACCGGAGATCTTGCGGTTCATGTGGGCCTGGTGCATCTCGGACTCGAAGTCCGAAACGGCCCGCAGCCCCTTGACGATGACGTCGGCACCGACCTCGCGGGCCAGGTCGACGACGAGGCTGGAGAACTGCACCACCTCGACGTTGCCCAGGTGCGACGTGCTCTCCTCGATCATGGCCCGGCGGTCCTCGAAGGAGAACAGCGGCTCGCCCTTCTGCGGGTTGCGCATGGCAGCCACGGTGACCTTGTCGAACAGCCGCGAGGCGGTCTCGATGATCTCGAGGTGACCGTTGTGGATCGGGTCGAACGTCCCGGGATAGAGGACCGTCCTCACGGATGTGCTCCTGTCGGATCGGGGGCGCCGGTGGCCGGTGGCTCCGGCCGGGCGAACAGCACAACCGTACCGCCGTAGGTGCGCTCCCTCACCCTTTCCCACCCCGGGGGGAGGGCGACGGCACGGCCGGACTCGATGACGACCAGGCCGTCCCCGGCGAGCCGCGTGGCGAGGTCGGCGAGCAGCGCGGCCCACCCGTCGAAGGCGTATGGGGGATCAGCCAGGACCAGGTCGAGGGGCACCGGCAGGTCGTCGAGGGCGACCTCGACCGGCCGGCGCAGCACCACGCCGCGGTCGTCGAGGCCCAGGGTCGAGAGGTTCTCCTCGATGACGGCGACGGCTCGCCGGTCCGACTCCACGAAGTGCGCGCTGGCCGCGCCCCGGCTGAGGGCCTCGATGCCGAGCGCGCCGCTGCCGGCGAACAGGTCGGCGACCACGGCGCCGTCGACGGCACCCAGGCTGCCGAGCGCGTTGAACATCGCCTCCCGGACGCGATCCGTGGTGGGCCGGGTGTCGGTGCCCGGCGGCGCGCTGATGCGCCGACCCCGCACCGATCCGGCGACGACGCGCACTACTTGAACGACGAGCCGGGGCCGTAGGGCAGGGCGATCCAGGTCTTGCCGGGGGCGAGGACGATCTCGTTGCCCTCGACGTCGCGGTAGGTGGTCGGCGTGGTGTTGTCGGGCTTGTGCCAGGTGCCGGTGGCGACCTTGCCGCCGCTGAACACCCACGCCTCGCCCTCGCCGACGACCTGGGCGGTCGGGACCCGCGACCCGGCCTGGTCGACGGTGCCCGAGTCCAGCGCCTGGGTGAAGCGGACGATGACGTTGTCGACCCCGATCTGGCCGCCGCCGGCCGCGTCCACGTGGGGGTGGCCCGCCTGGAAGCGGACCCAGCGCGAGCCGTCCCACTCGAAGCGCACTGCGGTGCCCCCGCCACCCCGCCCGCCGAACGGGGGCGGGAACGCCAGGCGGATCGACGTCGCCGGCAGGGCGTTCGGCGACGGAACGGCCTCGCCCGGCTGGGCGAAGCGCAGGATCGGCTGGAGCGGCCCGGTCGAGCCCTCCGGCGCGGTGGCCCGGATGTCCGCGGTGCCGACGGCGAAGGAGTTGTACGGCGACCGCCGGGACCGGTCGCGGTAGTAGAGGTGCGGCACGTCATCGATCGATCGAGGCACGACGCTGGAGCTGCGCACGTGGCTGTTCAGCAGCGCGTTGGCCCCATGCCACGCGAACAGCGGGCCGTTCAGCTCCTCCAGCAGGCCGATCTCGGAGCCACGGGCCGAGCGGATGGGCCCGATCGGCGAGGCGTCCACGGAGTGGAACAGGGCGAGGAAGCGGGTGACCTGGCCCTCGACCGGCACCTCGTAGACGACCTCGGCGGCGCCGATGCCGACCTGGGGAGTCGACCTGCCCTCGACGTTGTCGAACTTCACGGCCACGACCGGGCGGGCCTGGACCCACTCGTCCACGAGCGGGAGCCCGGTCAGCATCGAGATCGGCGCGTCGACGGCCGGAGCCTCCGTGGTGGTCGTCGGGGCGGTCGTGGTGACCTCGTCGACCTCGGCCGTGGTAGCCGAGGAATCCGTGGTGGCGGCCCGCTCCTCGTCGCCGCCGCCGCAGGCGACGAGGACGGAACCGGCGAGCGCGAGGGCGGCGAGGGGGCGCGTTCGCATCGCCGCGAGTGTTCCATGGCCCACGGCCGCTGCCGTGCATCCCCACCCGTCCCGGATACCGTCGGTCCGGTGTACGAGCCGGACCCGGTCATCACCTGTATCGACTGCGGCGGCCGCGCGCACCTCAACGGGCACCCGCCCGAGGAGGGCTGGCAGCCGGGGATGCTGACCATGTACCGCTGCGAGGACTGCCTCGATGGCTGGTACCTCGAGGTCCCCGACTGGGACGACGTCTGATCCTCAACTCTTGAAGAGGAACGCCTCCTCGTCCTCGTCGAGGAAGAGGCGGACCTCGTCGACGAGCGCGTCGGGCGGGCCACCGGGCGCGTCGACCAGCTCGAAGGCGATCGCCCGCGCCGTGTCCACGACCTCGCGGTCGTCGCGGAGCGACGCCAGCTTCAGGTCGTTGCGACCCTTCTGCCGGGCGCCGAGGATGGTGCCCTCGCCGCGCAGGTCCAGGTCGACCTCGGCCAGGACGAAGCCGTCGGTGGTCTCAACCATCGCCTCGAGGCGGCGCTCGCCGTCCTCGGTGGCGCCCTCGCCGAGGAGGTGGCAGTACGAGCGGTGCGCGCCACGGCCGACGCGCCCCCGGAGCTGGTGGAGCTGGGCGATGCCGAAGCGGTCGGCGTCGAGCACGACCATGACCGTGGCGTTGGGGACGTCGACGCCGACCTCGATGACGGTGGTGGCGACCAGCACGTCGAGGCGGCCCTCCCGGAACTGGCGCATCGTGGCCTCCTTCTCGGCCGACGGCACCCGGCCGTGCAGGAGCCCGAGGCGCAGCCCGGCCAGCTCGCCGTGGGAGAGCTGCTCGTAGGTCTCGGTGGCCGAGGAGACCTCGAGCTTCTCGGACTCCTCGACGAGCGGGCTCACCACGTAGGCCTGGCGGCCGGCGCCGACCTCGGCCCGCACCTGCTCCCAGACCTGGGCCTGCTCGACCTCGGTCCGCGCCCACGTGGTCTCGATCGGGGTGCGACCCGGTGGCAGCTCGTCGAGGACGGACACGTCGAGGTCGCCGTAGACCGTCATCGCTGCGGTGCGTGGGATCGGCGTGGCCGTCATGACGAGGACGTCGGGGACGGTGCCCCGGCCCTTGTCCCGCAGCGCGGCGCGCTGCTCGACGCCGAAGCGGTGCTGCTCGTCGACGACCACCACGCCGAGCGACGCGAAGTCGACGTCGGCCGACAGCAGTGCGTGGGTGCCGATGGCGATGTCGACCTCGCCCGCGGCCAGGCCCTCGGTGATCTTGCGCCGCTCCCCCGCCGGCACGCGGTTGGTGAGCAGCTCCACCCGGAGCGGCCGGTCGAAGAGCGCCCCCTCGTCGCCGACCCGGAGGTCGGCCAGCAGCTCTCGGATGCCGAGGGCGTGCTGCTCGGCGAGCACCTCCGTCGGGGCCATGAGCGCGCCCTGGTGCCCGCCCTGGACCGCCACGAGCATCGCCGACACCGCGACCACGGTCTTGCCGGCGCCCACGTCGCCCTGCAGCAGCCGGTGCATCGGCACGGGGTCGGCGAGGTCGGCCTCGATCTCGGCGATGACCCGCCGCTGGGCACCGGTGAGCGGGTACGGCAGGGCCTCGTGGAACCGTCCGACCAGCGCCCCGGAGAGGTCGTGGGCGACGCCGACGGTGGTGCGCTCGACCTGGCGCTTGCGCAGGACGAGCGCCAGCTGCAGCCGCAGCAGCTCGTCGAAGATCAGCCGCTTGCGGGCCACGACGTAGGCGCCGACGCTGTCGCCGGGCGCGTGCACCATGCGCATCGCCGCGGTGCGGTCGACCAGGTCGAGGCGGTCGAGGACCGGCTCGGGCACGGGGTCGACCAGCTCACCGGCGCGGCGCAGCGCTTCGTCGACCCAGCGGCGCACGTCCTGGGTGGTGATCCGCGCCTTCTCCGACTGCGGGTACACCGGCACGACCTGGCCGGTCTGGTCGCCGACGAGGTCGACCACGGGGTTCGTGAGCTGCTTGGTGCCCCGGAAGTCCTCGAGCTTGCCCCAGAACACGGCTTCGGTCCCCGGGGTCAGCTGCTGCTCACGCCAGGCCTGGTTGAAGAACGTGATCTTCATCCGCCCGCTGCTGTCGGACACCGATGCCTCGACCATCGCGCGGCCGCCCCGGCCCCGCCCGCCGCCCAACCGGCGCGACGAGATGCGGTCGACGCGGGCCAGGACGGAGGCGACCTCGCCGACGTGCAGGTCGGCGATGCGGGCCTCCTTGGTCCGGTCGATGTAGCGGCGGGGGTAGTGCGTGAGCAGGTCGAACACCGTCTCGATGCCGACGGACGCGAGCGCCTTGGCCCGCGCCGGGCCGACCCCCTTGAGCTCGGAGACGGGGATGCCGCTCAGGAAGCGCAGCGTGCGGGCCATCCCCCGATCTTGCCCGCGCGCGCCGACACCGCCGGACGATGCCGGCGGTGTCGTTCGGGATCCGCTCGGGGCGGAGCGTTCGGTGGGTGGCTCAGGCGGAGCGGAGCGCCTTCACGAGCTGGTTCTTGCTCATGGTCGAGCGACCGTCGAGGTCCAGCTCCTGGGCCCGCTCGTACAGTTCGTCCTTGGTCCAGCTCTCGTAGGGGCCGGAGGGACGGTTGGCGCCGGTGCGACTGGTCTCGGCGACGCCGGTGTCGGCGGCCTTGACGACCTTGTCGGCGGCGGACTCGGTCTCGGCCTCGACCCGGTCCTCGACCGTGCCGGCGCGGTCGGCGACGACGCTGAGGTTGCGCCCGACCTGGTCGGCGGCGCCGCGGGCACGGTTCGTGATGGTCGAGCTCGCCTGGCGGACATCGCCCACGGCGCGGCGGCCGGTGGTGCGAAGGGTGCCGGCGGAGGCCTCGATCGCGTCGCCGCTGGCGTCGATCAGCTGGGTCGCACCGGTCCAGGCGACGGTGACGACGCCGTAGACGGCATCGACGGTCGTGGCGGTGACCCGGCCGTACTGGCGCAGGGCCTCGGCGTTGACCGCACCCAGCCGCAGCGCGAGCGCATCGACCGGCGCCGGCAGACGCTCGGCGACGGCAACGGTGGTTTGGTCAACCGTTTCGGCCAGGTCGGCGAAGGTCGAATCGATCGTGCTGAAGAGTTCCATGCTCGGCTCGGTACCCGAGCGCTTGATCCACCATGCAAGAGGTGACGGAACTCACTCGATGCCGAACAGGTACGGGTACAGCG
>DMTU01000030.1:7287-7831 GCA_003476595.1 Acidimicrobiaceae bacterium
CCTCGGCCTCCACCTCGGGGTGGTGCTCCTCGAGCCACTGGGTGATGTGGCGCGTGCACCCGGGCGACGCGCCGTCGCCCTCGATGATGGTGACGAGCTCGTGGTCCTCGAGCAGCCGGTCCAGCAGCTGGCACGCCGCGTCGTCGAGGTCCGGGGCCACGACCTGGATGCCGTCCCGGCTGATGCCGAGCCAGTCACCCTCGGCGATGGGGCCGGCGTCGCAGGCCGAGTCCCGCACGGCCTGGGTGACCTCGCCGTTGACGACGGCCTGGGCGTGCTCGCGCATCGCCGCCACGTTGGCCTCGGCCGTGGACTGCGGGTCGTAGGCGAGCAGCGCCGCGAACCCCTCGGTGATCGAGCGGGTGGGCAGCACCCGGACGGTCTTGTCGGTGAGGGCGTCGACCTGCTCGGCCACGGCGATGATGTTCTTGTTGTTGGGCAGGATGACGACCTCGGGGGCCGGCACCGCCTCGACCGCCTCGAGCAGCTGGGCGGTCGACGGGTTCATCGACTGGCCGCCGGTGACCACCTGCTGCACCCGCAG
>DMTU01000014.1:0-516 GCA_003476595.1 Acidimicrobiaceae bacterium
TGAGGGTGCCGGTCTTGTCGAACGCGGCGACTTGGACGGTGGCGAGGTCCTCGAGGACGACACCGCCCTTGACGAGGATGCCGCGGCGGCCGGCGTTACCGATGGCGGCGACGTAGGAGATCGGGATCGAGATGACCAGCGCACACGGGGCGGCGGCCACGATCACGGTGGCGGCCCGCTCGAGCCAGGTGTCCCAGTCGTCGACCAGGCCGCCGATGACGGCGACGGCGACGCCCACTGCGAGGACGGCGGGGGAGTACCGGCTGGCGAAGCGCTCCATGAACCGCTGGGCGCGGCCCTTCTCCTCCTGGGCCTCGGTGACCAGGTGGACGATCTTGGCCAGCGTGTTGTTCTCATGCGTGGCGGTGGCCTCGATGGTGAGGACGCCGGTGCCGTTGAAGGTGCCGGCGAACACCTTCTGTCCGACGGTCTTCTCCACTGGGATCGACTCGCCGGTCACCGCCGATTCGTCGAGTGCGGAGGCGCCTTCGACGATGGTGCCGTCGGTGGCGATGC
>DMTU01000014.1:675-959 GCA_003476595.1 Acidimicrobiaceae bacterium
GATGGTGCCGTCGGTGGCGATGCCCTCGCCGGGCCGGACGAGAAACCGGTCCCCGATGACGACGTCCTCGGCGGCGGTCTCGATCTGCTGGCCGTTGCGGAGCAACGTCACCGTCTTCGGCGCCAGGTCCATCAGGGCGCGGATGGCGCCCTCGGTGCGGGACTCGGTGAACTCCTCCAGCGCTTCGGAGATCGAGTACAGGAACACCAGCATCGCCGCCTCGCCCCACTCCCCCAGCGCAGCCGCGGCGACCGCGCCGACGGTCATGAGCAGCTCGATGCCGA
>DMTU01000014.1:1132-3038 GCA_003476595.1 Acidimicrobiaceae bacterium
GGTCATGAGCAGCTCGATGCCGACCTCTCGCTCCCGGATGAGCTCCTCGAACGCTTCGACGGCGAAGAAGCGGGCACCGGCCACGGTGGCGGCCACGTAGAGCGCCACCGACGCAGCGTCGGGCCCGTCCGCCAGGGAGATCGCGAACCCGGCGAGCAGCAGCACCCCCGAGATGGCCGACCATCGGACTTCTCGGCTCTCCCAGAACCGCTCGGACCCCTCGCTGTCGTCGTGATGGTCTTCGTCGTGGTCGACGACGACCCCGCGCTCATCCTCTTCGCTCACTCCGGCACCTCCGCTTCCTCGTAGTTCGGGCACAACGCGATCTCGAACCCGGTTGCCTCCAGCAGCTCCTCGGCCGACCGGAGGAGCTCGAACAGCTCGGGATGCGCCAGCCGGTACAGCACGGCACGACCCTGAGGCCGGTCGAAGACCAGCCCACACTCCTTCAAGCACGCCAGGTGACCCGACACGTTGGGCTGGGACGACTGCAGCTCGGCGACGAGATCGGTCACCCGGCGCTCCCCACCGGCCAGCAGCTCGATAATCGCCAGGCGCATCGGATCACCCAGGCCACGGAAAAGCTTGGCGCCCAAAGTGAGGTCATCCCGCTCCGACGGTCGAATCATCGCCATCACCCGATCGTATCGGTGTAGAACGATCAGTCAATAGGAAGGGAGTCACACCATGGGCACGGAGTCGCTTCGTCGGCGTGGCATGCGCCTGGCGGTACTGATCGTCGTGTGGGACCTGATCGAAGGCGTCGTGGCCGTCACCGCCGGTCTCGCCGCGGGCTCGATCGCCCTCGTCGGGTTCGGGATCGACTCGACCATCGAGGTGTTCGCTGCGTCCGTGGTGATCTGGCAGCTGCGAAGCGGCGGCGACCGGCGGCGACGTCCGGCGCTGCGGGCCATCGCCGTCACCTTCCTGTTGCTGGCCGCGTACGTCGCGATCGAGGCCGGCACCGCGTTGCTCGGTGGGGCCGACGCGGAGTCCTCGCCGGTCGGGATCGTGCTCAACGTGGTCGCGTTGGTGGTCATGGTGCCGGTGGCCGTCGCGCAATCACGCACCGGCACCGACCTGGGCAACGAGGTGCTCATCGCCCAGGCCGAGGAGACCTGGCTGTCCAACGCGCTGTCGATCAACGTGCTCGTCGGACTCGGCCTGAACGCAGTGTTCGGTTGGGCGTGGGCCGATCCGCTCGTCGCGCTGGTGGTCGCCGGCTTCGCCGCCTACGCCGGTGTCGACGCCTGGAGGGAAGCGAGCGAGGACGAACGATGAGCGATCTTCCGAGCGAGGACGTCACGCATGTGGCCGAGACCTTCCACCTGTTGGGTGACGCGACCAGGCTGGGGATCTTGTTCACGCTGGTCGATCGCGGTTCGCTCTCCGTCGGCGAGCTCGCCGCCGACGTCGGCATCGCCGCCAGCGGAGTGTCCCACCACCTCCGGCTGCTGCGCATCGCCGCCGTCGTGGAAACCGAGCGTGACGGCCGCTTCGTGCGATATCGCCTCGCCGATGACCACGTCCGTGCGCTGCTCGAGGTCGCTCGCGCCCACAGCCGCCACCGTTGACGTCCTCGCCCGCAGCGCCACTCGCACCCCCCATCCTCCGGCGAGTCGGTCTCGTGCCCTTCGAACAGCGATGCGCACCGCGCAACGCTGCTGCCGGTAATCGATGTCGACGGGGCTGCGGTGGCACTGCGGGTCGATCGGGCTCAGTTCAGTCCGGGCCGGTGGCCGGTTCCCGTAAGGAGTCGACCACCAAGAGCCCGCATCCGACGACGAGCGCGACGTCGGCCAGGTTGAACGACGGCCACCAACCCAGGTCGAGGAAGTCGACGACCGTGCCCCCGATCAGTCGGTCGACGAGGTTCGCGACCGCTCCGCCCAGGAGGAGGCCGGCC
>DMTU01000014.1:3144-3404 GCA_003476595.1 Acidimicrobiaceae bacterium
CCCAGGAGGAGGCCGGCCAGCACGTTCGACGTGAACGCCCCCCGGAGGGCAGCGACGGCGAGCACAACGGTCACTGTGGCTGTGAGCGCCACCATCACGGCTGCGGGCAGCTGGTCTCCGAGGCCGAACGCGACACCGGGGTTGTGGCCGAGCCGCAGAGTGATCAGCGACCCGAGGCGGACCGGAGCATCGTCGAGGGTGACGGCGACGAGCGCCTTGGTCCCCCAGTCGACCGCTGCCACGACGGCTGCTGTCGCAAC
>DMTU01000014.1:3636-4868 GCA_003476595.1 Acidimicrobiaceae bacterium
CCGACCTGGTCGACCAGGTCGGCGGATCGCAGTCGAACGTGTCGACCCACCTGGCATGCCTGAAGGAGTGCGGCTTGGTCGTCGACCGGCCGGCGGAGCGCCGACAGGTCTTCTACCGCGTCTCCGGGCCCGAGGTCATCGACCTGCTCCGGGCCGCCGAACGGCTCCTCGCTGCGAACGGCTCGGCGATCGAGCTGTGCACCAATCCGATCATGGATGGACCTCGCAGCGATGGCTGACGCCTGCTGCGCACACGACGGAGATCCAGGCGGTGCCGACGATGCGCCCACGAACCTGTGGCAAATCCGTGAGATCCAGCTCGCCGCCGTCTCGGGGGTCTTGCTGGCCGCCGGCTGGCTGGCCGGCGGCTCGGCGTCCGACGTGTTGTTCGTCGCCGCACTCGCCGTGGGTGGCTGGACGTTCATCCCCGGCACCCTGCGGGCCCTCCTCAAGGGCCGCATCGGCGTCGGGACGTTGATGACCATCGCCGCAGTTGGCGCCGTCGTGCTCGGCGAGCTCGGCGAGGCCGCGTCGCTGGCGTTCCTGTTCTCGATCTCCGAGGCGCTCGAGGGCTACGCCATGGCCCGGACCCGACGAGGGCTGCGCGCC
This sequence comes from Acidimicrobiaceae bacterium, assembly GCA_003476595.1. Lineage (GTDB taxonomy): Bacteria > Actinomycetota > Acidimicrobiia > Acidimicrobiales > Salinilacustritrichaceae > Salinilacustrithrix. The sequence goes on from DMTU01000014.1 coordinate 4,246, forward strand.
CTGCTCGCACTCGTGCCCGACCGGGTCACCGTCCGACGTGGAGGCACCGAGATCGGGATCGACCCGGCAGAGCTGGTGGTCGGCGACGTCATGATCGCCAGGCCCGGAGAACGGCTGGCCACCGACGGCGTGGTGCGGGTCGGTCGGTCGACGCTGGACCTGTCCGCCATCACCGGCGAATCGGTCCCGGTGGAGATCGATGCGGGACAGCAGGTGTTCGCCGCGTCGATCAACGGGGGCGGCGTGCTCGAGATCGAGGCCACCGCTTCGACATCGGACAGCTCGCTCGCCCGGGTCGTGCACATCGTGGAGGAGGCCCAGGAACGGAAGGGCACCAGTCAGCGCCTCGCCGAGCGGATCGCCCAGCCCCTCGTGCCCGCCATCATGGTGGTCGCCGCCGCCATCGCCGTGGTCGGCAGCCTCCTGGGCGACCCAGAGCTGTGGGTCGGCCGGGCGCTCGTGGTGCTCGTCGCCGCCGCGCCGTGTGCCTTCGCGATCTCGGTGCCCGTCACCGTCGTCACCGCCATCGGCGCGGCCGCCAAGATGGGCGCGCTGGTCAAGGGCGGCGCGGCCCTCGAAGCCCTCGCCGACATCGACGTGGTCGCACTCGACAAGACCGGCAC
>DMTU01000172.1:0-4687 GCA_003476595.1 Acidimicrobiaceae bacterium
CCGTGGCCGGCGCTGTCGACGGCGATGACCTTGAACCCGGCGCCGGCGAGCCGCCGGAGCGTCCGGGCGTAGAGCATGCCCTCGGCGATGACGCCGTGGATCATGACCAGCGGGACGCCCTCGCCGCAGACGGACAGGCCGACCCGGTGGCCGTCGTCGAGCACGACCGTGCGCCGCCGCAGGCGGGGTGGCTTGGTGGTGGTCGCGTCCGCGATCGCATCCATCTCGTCGCGAACGGTCCCCTGCGCCATGCGGTCAGCCACGGACGGACCGTACCCAGAGTCCGGGCGAAACAGGCCGATGCCCGAGGTCCCCGAGCCGGGTCAGGGGGCGAGCGCGGCCATCATCCCGAACAGGGTGACGACGTCGGTGCGGCCCCGGTCGGGGTCGAGCTCCCGGTAGACGGTGTCGACGTTCACGGCGAGGCGCTCCCGGTCGATCCAGCCGGCGAACTCCCCGAGGGCGATGTCGCGGATCGCCTCCTCCACCGGCATGCCGTCGGCGTGGCGGGCCCGGGCCTGGGCGTCGACGAACACGAGGTAGTCGCGCATGCGGCGCACGCCTGCGACGTCGGTGACCGGGCCGTGGCCGGGCACGACGACGTCGGGGTGCAGGTCCTCGATGATGAGATCGCACGCGTCGATCCAGTTGCCGATGGGACCGGCCCACATGATCGGCGTGCCCTCGATGAAGCAGATGTCGCCCGTGAACACGGTGGACGCGCCCGGCACGTGGGCGATGCAGTCACCGGCGGTGTGGGCCGGCCCGACCTCGAGCAGCTCCACGGTGGTGCCGGCGACGTCGACCTCGTGGCGTCCGGTGAACGTGGACGTCGGTGGGGTGAGGGTGATGCCCTCGAACTCGAAGGGCCCGAAGATCCGGGCGAAGAACGCACCGGTCTCGCCGAGCTCGCCGTTCTCGCCGGCCTCGACCATGGCGGCGAGCAGCTCGGGTGGCGTGCCCGGCATCTCCTCGGCGCAGGCTTCGGTGGCCACGATGTCGGCGCCGGTCACCAGCTCGTTGCCGTAGCAGTGGTCGCCGTTGGCGTGGGTGTTCACCAGCGTGCCGATCGGGTTGGCGCCGGTGAGCGGACCGAACCCGTCGAGCATCTCCCGGGTGAGCTTCAGGTCGAACAGCGTGTCGATCAGCAGGCTGGCACCGTCACCGACCACCAACCCGGCGTTCGACCACCCCCAGCCACCGTCCGGTTGCAGCCACGCATGGCAGCCCCCGTCCAGATCGACGCGACCCCGCTCGTATCCCCCGCTTCCCATCCGGCGGAACGTATCTCAGGCCGGGTGCCTCAAGCCGGGTGGCGCTGCTCGATGGTGGTGAGCAGCGCCTGGTGCTCGTCGGTGTCGATCTCCTCGCGCTCGAGCGCGTCGTCCACCGCCATCACCAGCTCGGGCAGGTCGGTGCGCACGACGGCGAGCGTGGTGCCGGCGGTCCCGCCGATGTCGACGGGGAGGAACGCGAGCCGGACGTAGGGCGGGGGCAGCTCGCCGCCGGTGAGCACGAGCACGCCCCGCAGCTCCCGGCCGCCGGACTCCTGGTCGGCGCGCAGGGCCTGCCGGAACCGGTCGTGGTCGAACAGGTCGCGCACCGCCACCTCACCGGAGGGGCGGCGCAGCTCGGCGACCAGCGGCGCGTCGAGCAGGTCGCGGTCGAAGGCCGGCGCACCGTCGTCGAAGAGCACCTGCACGACGGTGTGGTCGACGCCCTCGACCGCGAGGGCACTGACGTCGACGCCGAGCACCCCCCGCTCCCAGGCCGGCGACCCGACCGCGGTCTCCACTCGTCCGGGTCCGCCGATGAGCTCCAGTCGCAAGAGGTCCACGCAGCGATCCTGGCAGCCGCGGCCGGCTCGGTGGCAGGGCGCGGTTGCAGGAGATGCCGGCCTCCCTAGCCTGCGCTCGTGCTGCTGGCCACCCGCGAGATCGCCCGGTCCAAGGTCCGCTTCGGCCTCCTCGCCGGCGCGGTCGGCCTGCTCGTGTTCCTGATCCTTTTCCAGCAGGCCCTCTTCGGCGGCCTGGTCCAGGGCTTCATCGGCGCGATCGAGAACCAGGACTCGCCGGTCCTCGTCTACAACGAGCAGGCCCGGCGCAACGTGGAGGGCAGCTTCCTCCTCCCCGACCAGATCGAGGCGCTCGGCCACGTCGAGGGCGTCGAGCAGGCCGTGGCCATCGGTGAGGCCACCTACACGGTGGAGGCGGGTGGCGAGCTGGTCGACGGCGTGCTCTTCGGCTACCCGCTCGACGCCGGCGGCCTGGGCGCCCCGACCTCCCTGATCGAGGGTCGCCTGCCCGAGGCGCCGGGGGAGGCCGTCGCCAGCAGCGCGGACGCCGCCGACGGGTTCGACATCGGCGACACCGTCCGCATCGCCGCCGACGGCGGCCCCGAGATCGAGGTGGTCGGCCTGGCCGAGGACCTGCGCTTCAGCGTGGCTCCCACCCTGTTCGTCGACTATTCGACCTTCGAGGACGCCCAGCGCGCCGTGAACCCCAATGCCCAGGCGGTGCTGCCGTCGATCGCGGCGGTCCGGCCCGCCGGCGGCACCGACCCGGGCGAGCTCACCGCCCGCATCGACGACGAGGTCGAGGGCGTCGAGGCGCTCACGAACGCCGACGCCGTCGACTCGGCGCCGGGCGTGGCGGCGGTGAACCAGTCGTTCCAGATCATCCTCGCCCTGGCCTTCGGCGTCGTCACCCTGGTCGTGGCCTTCTTCTTCCTGATCCTCACCGTGCAGAAGGCCAAGCCGCTGACCCTGCTGCGGGCGGTGGGCGCGCCGTCGGGCTACCTCATCCGCAACCTGGTGGTGCAGATCCTGTTCGTGATGGGTGCCGGCATCGCCATCGGTATCGGCATGGTGTTCGCCGTCCGGCCGCTCTCCACCGGCGGCGCCATCGAGCTCGACCTCGAGCCCTCCACCGTCATCCCGACCATCATCGGCCTCACCGTGCTCGCCCTCGTCGGCAGCATCGGGGCGATCCGGCGGGTGCTGCGCATCGACCCGATCCGGGCCACCGTCGACACCGGGAGCGAGCTGGCATGAGGTTGGCCGTCCGCGAGCTGCTCCGCCGTCCCGGCCGCTTCACCGTCGTCGGCGGTGCGCTCACCGTCCTGGTCCTGCTGCTCCTGTTCCTCGGTGGCCTGCTCGACGGCCTCTACCTCAACTCCAGCGGCGCGGTCCGCACGCTCGATGCCGACGGCATCGTCTTCTCCGACGACGCTCGCCAGTCGTTCCTGCGCTCCGAGATCACCGCCGAGCAGCGGGCCGAGATCGAGGAGGTCGACGGCGTGGCGGCGACCGGTGGGCTCGGCTTCGCCCTCCTCGGTGTGCAGATCCCCGACGGCGACGAGGTCGTCGACGGCGCGGTCGTCGGCTACGAGCTCGCGTCCGACGAGCTGCCCGAACCGCCCGCCCCGGGCGAGGCCCACGCCGACCGCCAGCTCGAGGACGAGGGCGCATCGGTGGGCGACACCGTCCTCGTCGGCCCGGCCGAGGTGCCGCTGACCATCGTCGGCTTCGTCGACGACACCAACTACCTGCAGCAGGGCGGCCTCTGGGTCGAACCGGAGACGTGGCGATCGGTGCTGGCCGAGAACCGCCCCGACGCCGTGGTGGCCGACGGGTCGTTCCAGTCCCTCGTCGTCCGGGTCGACGACGGTGCCGACGTCGAGGCCGTCCTCCGGGCCATCGATGACGCCACCGGTGCGACCGAGACCCTGAGCCAGACCGAGGCCATCGAGGCGATCCCCGGCATCACCGAGCAGAACGCCACGTTCACCGCGGTCATCGGCGTCACGATCTTCGTCGCCGGCCTCGTCATCGCCCTCTTCTTCGCCCTCCTCACCCTCGAGCGGCTCGGCCTCTACGCCGTGCTCAAGGCGGTCGGCGGGTCGTCGCGCACGCTGATCGCCGGCGTGGTCGTCCAGTCGGTGGTCGTGGCCGCCGGCGCGTTCGTGCTCGGCGGCCTGCTCACCCTCGGGCTCCTCCAGATCGTCCCCGACGGGATCCCGCTCCAGCTCGAGCCGTCCCGCGCCCTGTCCACCCTCGCCAGCATCACCGTGGCCGCCGTCGTCGGCGCCCTCGTGTCGCTCCGGCGCATCGTCCGCATCGACCCGGCGTCCGCCATCGGCGCCGGCGCCTGACCCGGGAAGCCCCATGCCCAGCCCCGCCCTCCAGCTCACCGACGTCCGCAAGACCTACCGCTCCGGTGACGAGGAGGTGGTCGCCCTCGACCACGCCACCCTCGAGGTCGGACGCGACGAGCTCGTCGCCCTGGTCGGCCCGTCCGGGTCGGGCAAGACCACGCTGCTGTCGGTGGCCGGGGCGCTGCTCGGCCCGACCGAGGGCGAGGTCCGCGTCGGCGACACCGAGATCGGCGACCTGTCGGAGAAGGAGCGCACGGCGTTCCGGGGCAAGGAGATCGGCTTCGTGTTCCAGGCCGTGAACCTGGTGCCGTTCCTCACCGCCCGCGAGAACCTCCTCGTCGTGGCCGAGATGAACGGCAACCTCGACAAGGCCGCCAAGCAGCGCGCCGACCAGCTCCTCGACGAGCTCGGCCTCGGGCACCGCACCGGCAACCAGCCCGGCGAGCTGTCCGGCGGCGAGCGCCAGCGGGTGGCGATCGGCCGGGCGCTGATGAACGAACCCAGCCTCGTGCTCTTCGACGAGCCCACCTCG
>DMTU01000172.1:4800-5355 GCA_003476595.1 Acidimicrobiaceae bacterium
GAGCAGGTCATGGAGCTCATCGGCCGGGAGATGCGCTCCCGCGGCGTCGGCGGCATCTTCGTCACCCACGACACCCGCATGACCCACCACGCCGACCGCACCCTCGAGATCATCGACGGTCGCCTCAAGGCATGACGTCGGGCACCGTCCACGACGTCCTGCCCGAGGAGGCCGACCTGCCCGGCACCGGGTGGCTCGCCATCGACGAGGGCTTCGGCTCCGACGACCCGGCCCGCACCGCGCCCGGCGAGCTCATCGACTGCGTCGGCCCCGACTTCCCCGGCGACGACGAGGTGGTCGAGACCGCGGCGACCCCGCACTACGTGCGCCCGCCCGGCCGACTCGTCCACGGCTTCGGGGTCCGGACCACCACGCTGGAGGCTGCCGATCGGGCCCATGCCGTCCTGTCGGGACGGGACTTCGCCGAGTGCCTCGGCCGCTCGGTGGCCGCTGATCTGGACGCGTCCGACAGCGAGGCCGAGCTGCTCGCGGTCGACGTGGAACGCACCGGCCGCGGGTTCCGGGTCCGCTTCACCGGCGGCACCGGCGACGGCG
>DMTU01000172.1:5475-5911 GCA_003476595.1 Acidimicrobiaceae bacterium
CACCGGCGGCACCGGCGACGGCGTGCGGCCCGTGCAGCTCGACGTGGTGTGCCTCGCCGCGGAGCGCTCCGTCGGGCTGCTGTGGTTCGCCGACACGCCCGACCCGTTCCCCGAGGACGACCTCGTCTCGGTGATCGAGCGGATCGGAGCTCGCTGACGGGACGCCTCAGGCGCCGACGGACCGGGTGCGCCAGATGAGGAACAGGAAGAACGGTGTGCCGATCAGCGACACCACCAACCCGGCGGGGATCTCGGTGGGCGCGAACACGCTGCGGCCGAGGACGTCCGCGGCCACGACCACCAGCGCGCCCAGCGCGGCGGCCACGGGCAGGAACCGCCGGTGCTGCGGGCCGGTGAGGGGTCGGGCCAGGTGCGGGCCGAGCAGGCCGACGAAGCCGAGGTCGCCCACGATGCCCACCGCGGCCGCCGCCAGCGC
>DMTU01000172.1:5954-7244 GCA_003476595.1 Acidimicrobiaceae bacterium
GCAGGCCAGGACGACGGCGACGAGCCGGGTTCGCTGGACGGACAGGCCGAGCGTGCGGGCCCCGTCGTCGCCGACGCCCAGCAGGTCGAGGTGGCGGCCGGCGAGGACGAGCAGCGGGAGGAGCACGAACGGCGCCCACGCCAGCAGCGCGACGTCGTCGATGCCGCGCCCGTAGGTCGACCCGGCCAGCCAGTTCAGCGCCTGGGCGGCCTGGCCGGGGTGGCGGACGATGAGCAGGTCGATCAGCGCCGCGCCGGTGGCGGCCATGCCGATGCCGACGAGGGCCAGCCGGTCGGGGGCCAGCCCGCCCCGCCACGCAGCGGCGACCGCCAGGGTCATCACGACGCCGCCGCCCACGAACGCGCCGAGGGGGAGCAGCAGCGTGGGTCCCGTGGGCACGGCGAGCAGGACCACCAGCGCACCCACGCCCGCGCCGGCGGTGACCCCGAGCACGCCCGGGTCGGCGAGCGGGTTGCGGGTCACGGTCTGGAGCACCGCGCCGCTGCTGGCCAGGCAGGCGCCGGCGAGGGCGGCGACGAGCACCCGGGGGAGGCGCAGGTCGACGACGACGGAGCGGGTGAGGTCCTCGCCGCCGCCCAGCACCGCACCGACCGCGTCGCCGGGCGACACGGGGAGGTCGCCGATGACGAGGCCGGCGATCGCCGTGCCGACCAGTACCAGCGGGATGCCGACGGCCACCAGCCCGCGGGGAAGGCGCAGGCGGATGGCGAGCCCGGTGGCGCCGGCGCCGCCGCCGGCCGGCAGCGACCGGGCGATGAGCACGAGCAGCGGCGCGCCGACCAGCGCGGTGACGACACCGGTGGGCAGCTCGGTGGAGGTCGACTCCGGTCGCAGCAGCTGGGCGGCCGCGTCCGCCGCCAGCACGAGCACGCCGCCCCAGATGGCCGTGGCCGCCACGAGACGCCGGTGGGTGCGACCACCGAAGCGGCGCACGAGGTGCGGGGCGGCGAGGCCGACGAAGCCGATCGGACCCGTGATCGCGACCGCCCCGGAGGCGAGCACGACGGCCAGCCCGGTGGCGGCCAGGCGGGTCCGGGCCGGCGATGCGCCGAGCGCCCCGGCGGCCGCGTCGCCGAGGCCGAGCACGTCCAGGCGGCGGCCCATCGTCCACGCCGCCACGACCAGGACGGCGAGCACGGGGCCGAACGCCTCGACCCGCTCGAGGCCGGACTGCACCAGCGAGCCGTGGCCCCACAGGAACAGCCCGGTCAGCTGCTGCTCGTTGACGAGCAGGAGGGCAGCGGTCACCGACGACAGCGCCAGCGACAC
>DMTU01000172.1:7308-8054 GCA_003476595.1 Acidimicrobiaceae bacterium
CCGACGACAGCGCCAGCGACACGGCGACGCCGGCCAGCACCAGCCGGGTGGGGGACACCTCGCCGCCGGAAGCCGCCAGCAGCACCACGCCGCCGGCGAGCAGGCCACCGAGGACGGCCATGCCGCCCTGGGGGAGCAGCCCGCCGGGGAGGCCGACGAGCGTCGCGATCACGAGCGCGAGGTGGGCGCCGGCGGCGATGCCGGTGGTGGCCGGCTCGGCCAGGGGGTTGCGGGTGACGGCCTGCAGGAGGACGCCGGACACGGCCAGGGCCGCGCCGACGACGACGCCGGCGAGCAGGCGGGGCAGGCGCGACGCCTGGACCACCGCCACCACGTCGTCGGGCGCGGCTCCGGTGACGACGTCGAGCACGTCGCCGAAGCCCACACCCGCCCGGCCCAGGGTGACGTGCAGCAGGGCGACGCCCACCAGCACGACCACCCCGGTCCGGATCGGAGCGGCCGGGGTGCCGGCTCGCGCCAGCCCCACCGGCAGCGCGTTCACGACACGAGCGCGTCGACCACGCGGTCGACGAAGGTCTCGGCCGAGGCCGGACCGCCGAAGGTCCACGTGTTGCCGCCGAGGGGGTGCACGGCGCCGCGCTGGACGGTCGGCAGCCCCTCCCAGATCGGGTTGCCGGCGAAGGCGGTGGCGAAGATGTCGTCCTCCTCCTGGGCGATGGTGAACAGCTCGACGTCACCGAGCTGGGTCAGGCCCTCGACGTCGACGGTGTCGAAGCCGTACTGGG
>DMTU01000172.1:8266-8435 GCA_003476595.1 Acidimicrobiaceae bacterium
CGGTGTCGAAGCCGTACTGGGTGTCTTCACCGGGCCAGCCGTTGGGCAGGCCGATCTCGGCGAGCAGCTCGACCACGAGGGCGTTGGGGGAGAACATCCGCACCGTCGGGGTGCCGTCGGTGGTGAAGCCCTGGGCGATGGCGATCTCCTGCCCGGCCAGGCCGGCCTC
>DMTU01000235.1:0-190 GCA_003476595.1 Acidimicrobiaceae bacterium
TCTCGGTGAAGGGCGGCTCCGAGGCCATGGTCCACCTGATGAGCGAGTCCCGACCACCGAGCGCGGTGTTCGCGCTGTCCGACGAGATGGCCATGGGCGCGCTGCAGGCCGCGGGCGACCTCGGCCTCGCCGTCCCCGGTGACGTGTCGATCGTCGGCTTCGACGACCACGAGCTGGCCCGCGTGTTCGG
>DMTU01000235.1:290-1218 GCA_003476595.1 Acidimicrobiaceae bacterium
CTGACCACCGTGCGCCAGGACCCCGAGTGGCACGGCGCCACCGCCGGGCGGCTCCTCCTCGGCCTGGGCGACGATCCCCCGCCGGAGATCAGCCACGTGGTCGGCGACACCCGCCTCCTCGTGCGCTCCACGACGGCCCCGCCCCGTGGTCATTGACAGGGAACGACCGCCGCTGTAATCGTTTACATGCCTCCACGGCCTGGGAGACCGGACCGGTGGAGGACTCAGCCAGCAACACAGGGGAAGACCAATGAAACGACCACTGTGGCGGATCCTCGCCGCTCTCTTCGCGCTCTCCCTCTTCGCGGCGGCCTGCGCCGGCGACGACGACGACACGAGCGCGGGAGACGACTCGGGGGACGACTCCGGAGACGACTCCGGCGGCGGTGACGTCGAGATCGAGAGCGTCGACGTCTTCCCGCTCCCGCCCGTCGGGGACTCCGGCGAGGTCGTCCTGACCGGTGGCACCTTCGCCGGTGCCTTCAGCGCCGATGAGGACACCATGGCGGTCCTCGAGTACATGGCCTCGCCCGAGTACGTGGAGCGTCGCCTCGAGGCCGAGGTCGGCGGGTTCCTCTCCGCCAACCAGAACGTCGACCTCGAGTCCTACAGCGGCTTCGAGCAGACCCTGGTGGAGATCCTCCAGAACGCCGAGTCCGCCCGCTTCGACGGCTCCGACGACATGGTCGCCGAGGTCGGCGCCGGCACCTTCTGGTCCGCCGCCACCGACATCGTCTCGGGCAACGCCACCGTCGAGGAGGCCTTCGCCGAGGTCGAGTCCGGCTACCCGGCGGTCCCCGAGATCGCCGAGTGCCCCGCCCCCGAGATCGGACCTGGTGACGGCAACGTCACCATCTTCGGCCCCGAGGTCGAGCAGGAGCAGCAGGGCTTCCAGCAGTCCTTCGACGCCTTCACCGAGGAGACCGGC
>DMTU01000235.1:1382-1794 GCA_003476595.1 Acidimicrobiaceae bacterium
GCGGCAACCCGCCCGACGTGTTCATCTTCCCGCAGCCCGGCCTGCTGCGCTCCTTCGTGGAGGACTGCCAGCTCGTCCCGCTGCCCGAGAACGTCGTCTCCGCCATGCAGGAGAACTTCGTCGAGGGCTTCATCGCTGGTGGCCAGGTCGGCGACCAGTACTACGGCGTGCCGAACAAGTCCGACGTCAAGTCCCTCGTCTGGTACTCGCCCGAGGCCTTCGAGGCCAACGGCTACGAGGTGCCTGCTGACCACGACGAGTTCGTCGCCCTGATGGACCAGATGGTCGAGGACGGCAACACGCCGCTGTGCATCGGCATCGGTTCCGATGCCGCCACCGGCTGGCCGTTCACGGACTGGATCGAGGACTACATGCTCCGCCTCCACGGTCCCGAGGTCTACGACCAGTGGGT
>DMTU01000235.1:1971-2383 GCA_003476595.1 Acidimicrobiaceae bacterium
CACGAGATCCCCTTCGACGACCCCCAGGTCGTCGAGGTGGGCGAGTTCGTGATGGACATCTGGTCCGCGGACGGCTACGTCTTCGGCGGGCTGCAGGCAGCGGCGTCCACGCCGTTCGCCGAGAGCGGCCTCGGCATCATCGAAGGCGACTGCATGATGCACCGCCAGGCCAACTTCTACGCAGCGAACTGGCCCGAGGGCATCACGGTCGGCTCGGAGTCCTGAGCCAGCACTAGCGATGCCGATGCCGTGGTTCCACCGCCTCCCTGAGCCGGTGGGACCGCGGCATCGCCGCGTCCGGGCGACGTACGATCAGCACCCGGACGCCAAGCGACCGATGTCCAGGGGGGACACCACATGACCGCACCCACCACTGCCCCACCGACCGGGGGCGAGGGCCCCGACGGCACGT
>DMTU01000235.1:2629-2778 GCA_003476595.1 Acidimicrobiaceae bacterium
ACCGGGTCCAAGGCCGACGCCGCCCAGCAGCTCGTCGTTGCGGGCGTGCTGCTCGCCATCGCCGTCGCCTTCTGGTTCATCGACGCCCTGTCGGACTCGGCGCTGATGATCGCCCTCACCGGCGTGGTGATCTCCATCACCGCCTCGGC
>DMTU01000347.1 GCA_003476595.1 Acidimicrobiaceae bacterium
TCGGGCGCGAGTGCCTGACCGTCGACGAACTCCCCGGTCTCGACGAGGCGGTCGGCGAAGTCGCGCATGAACTGGATGTGGGCGTCCACGGCGTCGGGCGCCCACTCGCTCATCGGGACATCGGTCGCCATCGGCGGTGCGCCCCGGTAGTGCTTCAGGAACAGGTACTTGGCCACGGTGGGATCCTCCTTCGGTGGTGGCGACGCCGTTCGTCGCCATCACCCCTGAGACGGAGCCGGCTGCTGGATCTCGACATGTGCAGGAAGATCTTCTCGGATCTCTCGACAGCGGTGCTCGATCCGTGCGGCCCTGGCGAACGATCTCGAGGCGGTGCCCGGCGTGGAGCGAGCCATCGACGCCATCGAGCAGGCCGGCATCGCGACCTGCGTGGCGTCGAGCGGCAGCCACCAGAAGATGGCGCTCACGCTGGGCAAGACAGGTCTGCTCGATCGGTTCCGAGGCAGGATCTACAGCGCGACCGACCCCGACGTCGCCGTGGGCAAGCCGGCTCCCGACCTGTTCCTCCATGCCGCCGAGCGCATCGGCGTCCCACCGACCCGGTGCGCGGTCATCGAGGACAGCCCGCACGGCATCGCAGCCGCGATCGCCGCAGGCATGACGCCCTATGGGTTCTCCGGCAGCGTCATCCCTGCGAGTCGCCTCGCGGGGGACGGGGTCACGGTCTTCGAGTCGATGGCCGATCTGCCCGAGCTCGTCATCGCGCAGCCCTGACGGACCGTCCCGCTGACCCGGCGCATCGGACGCCGATGGTCAGCGCAGGACCGCTTGCGTCTGGGTGGTGGTGGCCGCGAGGCGACCGTCGGCCCGGTGCAGCTCGGTGCGGACCGTGATGAACCGCGAGCCGGCGTGCTCGACGACGGCGCGGCCGGTCACCGTCCCGTCCGTGACCGCTGCCAGCAGCGTCGTGTTGGACGTGACGGTCGCGGTGCTCGCACCCTCGGGGAGCCGGAGGAACGCAGCGATCGCTCCCAACGAGTCGGCGAACGCCATGAGCGCGCCGCCGTGGAGCACGCCACCGATGGTGCACAGGTCCGGACGCCAGGCGAGCGATCCTTCGACGGCCTTGTCGCTCGCTGCGGTGACCCGGACGCCGAGCAGCTCGGTCAGCGGCATCGTCCGACCGAGTGCGTCGGCGTCATGGGCTGGGGTTGCGGTCATCCGACCATCCTCGCGACGGGAGGTCGCCGTGGCCACGACCTCCGAGGTCATGGGTCGGGTGAGGTCCGAGCGTACGCGGGGAGTTCCGGCGGCTGATCTGTCGTTGTGGTCGCCGGACGGCGCTCGGCCCGGGGCTCGGACAGCTCGCACCAGCTTTCTTGGGATGTCCTTCCCGCTCGGGTGGTCTGCGCCTGGGGATCGGGCAGCCTGGGGGTGTGGACGACAGCAACGAGCCGGTGGATCTCGAGATCAAGCGTGAGGAGGGCATCACGGTTCGGTTCGCCGATGGCCACGTCGCACGGATCGGGCTGATGGAGCTGCGGCAGGGATGTCCGTGCGCGACGTGTCGCGCGCTGCGGGAGCGTGGAGAGGACGGGTGGCCACGGCCCGGAGCTCCAGACCCGTTGCGCATCACCGACGCGCAGTTCCATGGCGCGTATGCCCTGCAGATCACGTGGAACGACGGCCATCGGACCGGGCTCTATCCGTTCGAGGCGCTGCGCCGCTGGAGCGTCTCGGGGCCACCTCGCTGATCCCGACGTCGTCACGTTGCGACCCCTGCCGGCAGCAGCGACCATGGCCCCATGCAGCAGCGACGCCTCGGCGACAGCGGCCTGGTGGTCAGCAGCCTCGCCCTCGGGACCATGACCTTCGGAGCCGAGACCGACGAGGAGGGCGCTCATGCCCAGCTCGACCGGTTCGTCGAGGCGGGCGGGACGCTGATCGACACCGCCGACGTGTACTCCCGGGGTGCGTCCGAGACGATCGTCGGTCGGTGGCTGCAGCGGCGCGGGCGCACCGACGACGTCGTGCTCGCGACGAAGGGCCGCTTCCCGATGGGCGACGGCCCGCTGCACCAGGGGGCCGGGCGCCGGTACCTGCACCGGGCCGTCGAGGCCAGCCTCCGCCGGCTCGGCGTCGACGCCATCGACCTCTACCAGCTCCACGGGTGGGATCCGACCGTCCCGCTGGAGGAGACGTTCTCCACGCTCGACGACCTCGTCCGGGCCGGCACGGTGCGCCACGTCGGGGTGTCGAACTACACCGGCTGGCAGCTGCAGAAGGCGCTGCGCCTCGCAGATCAGCACGGCTGGACGGCCCCGATCTCGCTGCAGCCGCAGTACAACCTGCTGGCACGCGAGATCGAGTGGGAGCTGCTGCCGCAGTGCCTGGAGGAGGGCGTCGGCGTCCTGCCCTGGGGGCCGTTGGGGGGCGGCTGGCTCACCGGCAAGTACCGGCGGGACCAGCGACCCACCGGCGCCACCCGCCTCGGCGAGGACCCCGGCCGCGGCGTCGAGGCCTACGACCGGCGCAACACCGAGCGCACGTGGGACGTGCTCGACGCCGTCGAGGCGATCGCCGACGAGCGAGGGTGCTCGATGGCGCAGGTGGCGCTCGCCTGGGTGCACCAGCGCCCCGGCGTGACGTCGGTGATCCTCGGCGCCCGCACCTCCGGTCAGCTCGAGGACAACCTCGGTGTCGCCGACCTGGTGCTCGGTGACGAGGAGCTCGACCTGCTGTCGGTCCGCTCGTCCCCCGGCGTGCCCGACTACCCGTACGGGATGATCGCCGATCACTGCGGCGTCGACGTCTGGGACCGACACCGCACGCGGATCGCCGAGGACTGACCTGGTCGCCCTGGTCGACGGCGCAGGCACTGGAGCCGACCTCCGGCACCTCCTGATCCGGAGGTGCCGGAGGTGTCCGTCAGTGGCTGTTGCGTTGCGCCAGCGCAACGCCCCGGCGTTCGAGGGTGCTCAGCTCAGCGCGTGACCAGCTGGATCAGGTTGCCGCAGGTGTCGTCGAACACGGCGGTGGTCACCGGCCCCATCTCGGTCGGCGGCTGCGTGAAGGTCACGCCGGCTTGCACGAGTCGATCGTGCTCCCCGTGGATGTCGTCGACCGCGAACGACGCCAGCGGGATGCCGTCGCCAGCGAGTGCGTCGCGGTACGGCGGGACCGCGGGGTGTCCGGCCGGTTCGAGCAGCAGCTCGACGTCTTGCCCCGGCGCTCCGACCGTCAGCCAGCGGTCCCCGTTCCCGATCGGGATGTCGGTGCGGGGCTCGAATCCGAGCACCTCGGTGTAGAAGCGGAGCGCGTGCTCCTGGTCGTCCACGAAGACGCTCGTCACGTGCAGGCGAATGCTCAAGGGTTCTCCTCCTTGTCGAGCCACCGGGACACCGCGCTGCGAAGCGGTGTGACGTCGATGGAATGGAACTTGTAGCGGCCATCTCGGCGGGTCGACACCAGACCGGCGTCCTCGAGGACGCCGAGGTGCTGCGAGATCGCCTGCCGGGTCAGATCGACGTCATGCTCCGCCGCGAGGCGGCCACAGAGCTCGAACAGGGTCTGTTCGTCGCGATCGGAGAGCACGTCGAGGATCGCGCGTCGGGCTGGCGCTGCGAGGGCGTCGAAGACATCAGCCACCTCCGGAACCATAGGCAAGTGGCTGCTTGCATGCAAGCGAACACTTGCCTGTGGGTCCTTCCCGCCGCGCTCGTCCCTGTCCGACGCGTGGGGCCACCGATGAGAAGTGGCGCCGCTCGCCGTCTGGGTACCGTCCGGTGAACGCGTGGGACGCGTCGAGGGGAGAACAACCCAGATGAGACCGCTTCGCTACTCGATCAACGTCACGCTCGACGGTTGCTGCCATCACGAGGCAGGGCTCGCCCCGGGCGAGGAGTCGATGCGCTACTGGACCGCGGAGATGGAGCGAGCCGACGCCCTGCTGTTCGGCCGGGTCACCTGCGAGATGATGGAGTCGGCGTGGCGGCGGCCGGTCTCGGGCAGGTGGCCGGACTGGATGGGCGAGTGGGAGGTCCCCTTCGCCGAGGCCATCGACGCCACGAAGAAGTACGTCGTGTCCAGCACGCTGGACGCAGTCGATTGGAACGCAGAGCTGGTGCGGGGCGACGTGGGCGAAGCGGTGCGTCGGCTGAAGCAGGAGGCGGGCGAGGGCTTGTCGGTGGGTGGCGTGACGCTCCCGTCGGCGCTGGCTGATCTCGGGCTGATCGACGAGTACGAGTTCCTCGTGCAGCCGGTCCTCGCCGGACACGGCCCGACGTTGCTCGCCGGTCTGCGGGAACGCATCGAGCTCGAGCTGGTGGATCGCCGCGAGCTGCAGTCGGGGGCGGTGGCCCTGCGCTACCGACCCGTGCGCGCGACGACGCGGATCTCGGGATGACGGTCGATCCCGGTCAGGGGTCCGAGGACGCGACGTTCGTGCGGACGAGCCTCCGGGGCGAGCTGAGCGATGCTCATCCGCATAGGACCCCGCAGGAACCGTTCGGTCGCGGCGATCACCCTCCCAGGCGGTGCACGAGGAGGGCGAAGTGGTCGCCGAGCCGGGCGCCGTGGAACTCGGGGGAGTCGAGCTCGCGCATCGGCCGGCCGGTGGCCGCGCCCCAGAACGAGGTCTCCTCCGCGTGGTCGCCGGCGGGGACGTCGATGACCGCCACGAACAGCCTGCTCCGGTGGGCCACGGCCGAGACGGTACGCAACGGCTGATCTCCTAGCACCCGCGCGCTGAGGTGGTGCACGGGGGCTCAGGGGCGTCAGCTCGTGAGCGCGGCCCGGACCGGAGCCGGGTCGTCGACGCCCACGACCACGGCCCGGTAGTGCTCGCCCTCGAGGGTGATCCGCACGGCGGGTTGGTTGCGGCGGACGCTGACGAGCTGCTTGCCATGGCGGCCGCGCCACGTGCCGACGCGGCGGACGCGCGGGATGCCGAGTCCGGGGGCGCGGATGCCCTTGGTCGCGTCGAGCCCGTCGTCGAAGACCTCGACGGACTCGATGGCGTGGCGCGGGAAGCGGTAGTCGCCCCGGAGGGCGAAGAACTTCTCGGCCCGGGTGAGGCGCACGTCCACGTGGTCGTCGGTGATGTGCAGGTGTGCCATGTCGTTGTCTCCTTCTGGTGGGAGCCGTATTGTTATCAAGCGTGAGAACGGTTGTCGATGTGGTGTCGGTCACGGTGGTCCGGCAGTGGAGCTGAGCGATGTGGTGCTGCATCCGGTGCGGCTGCGAGTCGTGCAGCAGTTCCTCGGCGACCGGCACCTGACGACCCGCGATCTCCAGGACGCGATGCCAGACGTGCCGACCGCCTCGCTGTACCGCCACGTCCGCGTGCTCGCCGAGCACGATGTCCTCGCCGTGGTGCAGGAACGCCAGGTGCGCGGGGGCACCGAGCGGACCTACGAGCTGCGGAGCGCGGTCGTGGGCCCCGAGGACGCCAGGGTGCTCACGCCCGCCGAGCACCGCCAGGCGTTCCTGTGGTTCGTCAGCACCCTCGTCGCCGACTTCGACCGCTACCTCGCCGGCCCGAACCTCGATCCGGCGGAGGATCGCGTCGGCTATCGGCAGGTCGGGCTGCACCTCTCAGATGCCGAGCTGGACCAGCTGATGCAGGAGATGTCCGCGGTGCTCGTGCGCTTCTTCGGCCGGGATGCGTCTCCCGAGCGTCGGCTCCGGATCCTCTCCACCGTCTTGTTGCCGGTCGACCCACCGATCTCCTCGACCGGCACGGGGGGTGCGTGACGCGGCGCTCGAGGACGTCGAAACCGGCGGCGGCGCACCGGATGGGTTCGCCGAGGTGGCCCTGCAGGATTGGGGTTCCGGTTGGCTCTGGCCAGCGCGCCAGAAGGGAATCGAACCTCGAACCTTCTGATCCGTAGGAACCGACAGCGTGTCCGTCAGGTGTTGTTGAGAGGCAAACTACCAGGTCATAGCCTTGCGGCCGTCCGGTGAGGGTGTCCGAATCCCGCTAGATCCGGGCCGTGGATTGCCAAGAGATTGCCAAGGACGGCGCCTTCGCCAAGGTCGGATGGTCACCGGAGCGTTCAACGTGGACGCGATCGCCAGGTTGCGCCATACACCGAGCGAGCCTCCGCGATGACCTGTTCCCGAAAGTGGCGACTCAGGTCCCGGATGGTCCGGAGATCGACCTCGCGCCCGACCACGTCACCGAGGTCGAGCTCGAGCTGAGCGATGGTGAGCAGGCCTGGCGTGCGGCCGAGCTCAAACTCGACGAGCAGGTCGATGTCACTGTCTGGCTCGAGCGTCCCATGGACGGCCGAGCCGAAGAGCCGCAGGCTTCTAATGCCGTGAGCCGTGCAGAACGCGCAAAGTCGCACGTCGTCGACGGCGACTCCCTCGGCCAGGTCCACGGTCGAAGTCTCGCAGGCCGGCGATGACCTAACGCCGGTTCGTCTGCGGGGAGCGGTGCCTGAGATCGACCGAGATGGGCGTCGATAGGTGAGCGCGACGTCATCCGGTGCGACGTCTTGCGAGGCGGCCGCGCGAGTGTGTTGATGTGTTCGCCATCACCGTCCACCGAACACTTCGGATGCGATCGGACGAGCAAACGGACCTTCCGATGCCTTTCGATGGCAACGGATTCCTGGACGACGCAATTCGCACCTACGACTCCCTCGACGCTGCCAAGGCGGGAGATCTCCTGACCACCGCTGCAGCTTGCCAAGAACAGGTGGTGCTCATCCTTGGCGAACCTGGTCTGGGCAAGTCGACGCTTCTCAGCGAAGTTGAGGCGATTCTCCGCTCGATGAGCCGTACGGTCGCCACTGTCGACGGGGCCGATTTGACCGAGGAGTCATTTGACCGGGAGATCCGAGACGCTCTCTCTGACCTCGGTACGGCTGGGGAGACGGCAGCGCCCCCGATGAGCCTGATCGTCGACTCCCTAGACGAGAGCCCGATGGTCTTACGCTTCGCCCGTCGTCTCCGAAGGTTGCTCGAGTCATCGGACCTGCCGTCGCTCCAGCTCATCCTCGGCTGTCGAACTGCTGACGTTCCTGCCGACCTGCTCCCTACCTTGCGCCAACTGTTCGATCGGACGCCCTTGGTTGCAGATCTTGCCCCGCTGCGACGCTCAGATGCAGTCGATCTGGCGGCAAGCGCTGGGGTCGATGGTGAGAGTCTGGTGACAGCTGCCATTGCTCGCGGGGTGGGATCGATGGCTGCGGTACCACTGACCCTCGGGCTGCTTGTCCGGGAGTATTCCCAGAAGAGCGGGCTCGACGCACCCCCAAGGGAGCTGTTCGAAAGCGGAATTTGTGAGCTTCTCGAAACGACATCGGCATCGTCCATCTCGACGCTCGACCAGCGTCGGGCAGTTGCCGAAAGGATGGCTGCGATAGCGCTGCTCACCGGAAAGAGGACGATCTTCGTCGGAAGAAGTGCTGACGCGGCTGCCCACGATCTCAGAGACTCACAAGTCGCAGACGGCACCGAGACCACAACGGGCGGTGGCCAGTTCGAGGTCACTCCCTCGCACGTCAGGGAGACCATTGCCACTGCCCTCTTCAGCGGACGCGGCCCCGATCGCGTGGCGTTCGTCCATGCCTCGCAGGCGGCGTTCCTTGCCGCCTGCTTTCTCGCCCGACAGGAACCCCCACTACCCCGACAGCAGCTTCGGAGCCTCCTCCTCGTAGCCGCCCCCGACGGCGCCGAGTCAGTGCCCACGTCACTCCGGGAGGTCGCCGCGTGGCTCGCAGCCCTGAGCCCGCCGGCCGGAGATTGGCTCGCTCGCATCGACCCCGAGAGCCTGGTCAGCCACGAGTCCTACCTCGACAGCCCGCAGCTCAGGTCGCTCGTCGTGGAATCGCTCCTCGACCGCGCTGCCGACTTCGAACTCGGGAACCGCTACGGGTTCCGGGGCCTCGACCTCGCTCATCCCGGGTTGGCCGATCAGATCATCGAGACGCTCGGACCCTTCGACTGTCAGCCAACCGACTACCCGGACTTCGCTCGATGCCGCGTGGCATTGCGGCTCGCCGAGCACGCTCAATCTCTTGAGCTGACTGAGCGCCTGTTTGAGATCGCTCGAAGTCCGAACTGGAACTCCCATCTCGGTTCGCTTGCCGTCGAGGCTCTCCTCAAGGCTGACGGCACCGACGACCGCCTCCGCGACCTGCTCCGGGCGCTAGACGACGGGGAGTACGCAAGAGCGCGCGACGGCGATGACGAAGTTCGCGGGCACCTACTCGACGGGCTCTGGCCGAGCCGCATCAGCTTGCCCAACGTGCTGATGTCGCTACGGCCTCGCCAAAGCGCCCTCTTCGGCTCCTACTGGAGGTTCCTTCGAGAGTTTCCTTCGCGCCTCACCGATAGCGACGTCGCCGAAGTCATGCGCTGGGCAGCGAAGTCGTCGAGCGAGGCCGAACCCACCTCACGCCCAGGCGATGAGATTGACATCAGCGAAGAACCCATCGGTCTTGTCGATCCGATGCTCGCAGAGGCGCTCGTGGGGCGCGCCCTGGAGAGCTCAGTCGGCCACCAGCTTCTGCGAGAAGCGGCAAGGCTCACGTGGCCCCGTCTTGATCGCTACGACCACCTCGATGTCCCCGAAGCCCTGGACGAGCACCAAAGCGGCGAGACGGCGGTCCTGCTTCGGCACGACTTCGTGGAGGCGCTGGTTAGGGAACGACCCACGGCTGATCTCGACCAGGCCGATGTGTGGCACCTGGTCAGCTACTGGCGCAGCCGGCGCAACGGGATGCCTAACGACGAGGCGGCAAGGTCAAGGCTGGTCGACTCCTCCGACTTCCCGTGGGCCGCGGAGCGTCAGCGAGCCCTCGCCCACGCAGATCCTCCGCTCGCAGAAGGCCTCGCTCAGCTTGCTGCGTTCCTGTTCGACGCCTCGGACCCTGACCACATCGAGACAGCGTGGAACGCCCACGACACACCGCTGTGGGCGCACATCGGTCATTGGTTCGACGCCATCGATCTCGACAGCCCACTGGCCGAACGACTCCGGGAGGTCGCAAGCTTCACTGCGGACGAGGACCTGGACGAGCCGGACCTGGCTGAGCAAGTGGTGGCCCTTCGTAGCGACGTGCTCGAGCACTACGAAGCAGCAGTTGCCGGTGGGACGGACCACTTCTGGCGACTGGCATATCTCTTGCAGTTCGAGCCGAAGTCCACCCGGCGGCGGGGACACTCGTTCACCGACCGACTCTTCGAACTCCCAGGCGCTACCGCCCTTCCTGCAGACGCGCGCAGCCACCTGACGGACGCGGCCCTGAAGTTCCTCATCGAGGAGCACGACCACGCCGACGACTGGCTCGGTTCTGATCGCTACGACCGACGTGCTTGGGCTGGCTACCTGGCATTGGCCCTACTCGACGAGGCTGGAGCACTCCCGCTGCTGCCGTCGGAGCGCTGGACTCAATGGTGCGGAGCGATCCTCTGGTTCTGGACGTCTGAGACCGACGGCGGCGACCCCGACCTGAAGGCGCGACTTCTCGCCCGTGCCACCGCCTTCGCCAGCGAACGAATGGCCGCGCTGTTGAGGCAGTTTGTACGCACGGAACTTCGGAGGGGCGGTCTCGCCTCCGAGGTTGAGTCCTTCCCCGCTCCTTCCGTCCTCGGCATCAAAGCAACATGGATCGACATAACGCAGGAGACGCGAGATGCGCTCCTGTCACGTGCAGGCCAAGATCACGACGAAGGCGATCGATCCGGCTCCGTTCAAATCCCGACGGACGAGGGGGCTCGAGGCAACGCACGCTTCACGCTCGAGCGGCTCGTCTCAAGACTCATCGTGGCTGACCCGGTGGAGGCTGAGAGCCTCGTCCTCGAATGGCTTCGCAGTGCTGACAGCACCGAGAGCCTTGGCTTGGCCGCGAGCGCCGCCGCCCAGTTGATCGCCAAGCATCCGAACTCCTGGCAGAGGGTGCGTCCGATTGCTCAGGCTTCCGCCGACAACGGGCGAGCGATCGCCCTGGCCTTGAGCGACCAGCGCTGCGGCTCCGCCCTCGAATCTGAGGCTGACGAGTCCGAACTCATGCTTCTGTACGAGTGGCTTGCGACCCTGTACCCGCCTGACAGCGACCCTCCGGACACGCTGGGCGCCGGATGGGTTTCAGCAGAGGCGCAGACGAGCCGCTGGCGCGACGGCGTTCTATCAACGATCGCCAACCGCGGGACGGAACGCGGGCTTCTCGTTCTGGCTCAACTGAGGGAGCGCTACCCGACGCGAACCGTTGTGCTCGCGAACCTCGTACGAGCCCGAATCGCCGTTTTCGGATCGGCATGGACTCCTCCGACTCCCGGCGACCTGCAAGCTCTGATCGCCGACCACCGTCGACGCCTCGTCCGCAGCGCGGAAGAACTCAGCGCGTTGATACGCGATGCCTTGCACGAACTCCAGGACGACTTGCCAAGGACCGGTCAACTGCTGTGGGACCAGGTCGCCAAGAGGGGCGCGGCGCCAATCTGGCGGCCGAAGCCAGAGGCCGCGCTTTCGGCATTCGTGGCGCATGAACTCCGGCTTCGCCTAGTCGGTAGGGGACTCGCAGTCCACCAGGAGGTGCTCGTCAAGCCCACAGACGCCAAGGGTTCGGGCGACCAGCCAGACATCCTGATCGAAGCCACAGCGAGTAGGAGTTCAAGCTACGGGCCGACCGCGTTTCGCGTAGCAGTGGAGCTCAAGGGGTCATGGAACGACGAGGTTCTCGCGGCCCAGGGCGACCAACTGGCCGCCCGGTACCTGCCCGAGTCGAACACAAGCGTCGGCATCTACATCGTGGGTTGGTACCCGCTCGACCAGTGGGCCACCGACGACGGCCCGAGGAAGAAGGCGAAGAAGCACAAGAGCGCCGAAGGCTTGGGCGAAGCACTTTTGCAACAGGCGGATGAGATCCGAGCTGAGTGCGAGCTCCTGGTCATCCCGGTCGTGCTGACGATTCCGAGGCCGGCTCCGAATGACTGACCCTGAGCACGCCGAGTCAAGGACCGAACATCACAGTGTTCGGTGTTGTGGAGGCGCTTGGGGCGACCCCGTTCTCCCGGTGAGGAACCTATGTCAAGCGACCACAGCCGCAGTCACGGGGCTAGCCACCGCAGACCACTCCGTCCTGCTGGAGCCCGGCCTGACGTATCGCAGCTCGCCATTATCAGCCGGCCCGACTGTCGCTCGAACGACAGGGTCCAACGCGTCTCTCTCGGCGCACCGTTCCTCGTGCTGCAGGAGCGCGTCGGCCACTCGACGGCGAACCTCACGCTGAACGGGTCGCCACGTGTCGCCAAGGATGCACGCTGAGGCGGCGAACCACCAGGCTGCGCTATTCCTTAGTTCGATGTATCCCTAGGCCCGGCACACGAGATGGCACTCGAAGACAACATCGTCCAGATCCTCAGAGACGCCAGCGACTCGCACTGGCGCGCCGCGGAAATGCTTCTACGGCTATGGATCGACAGTGGGAACTCGATTTCGCCGTGGCACGACGACACGATGCGGGAAGACGCCGAGCAACTCGCAACCGCAGCGTTAGACCACATCGGCGAAGCCTCGATCGCCGTGGAGCCGATCGCAGCACTTACTTCGCCGCTCTCTGCCAATCATCAGGCGTATGCGCTGGGCATGGCGATCGATCGCGCAGCGGCAGGGAAGTTCACAGCCCAGTGGCTCAACGAACGCGGCGAACAGTTCCTACTTGAGCCGGGCCAACTGTACCCGGTGTCGAACATGAGCCTGAAGGGCACTTCCGGCTACAGCACTCGGCCGCATCGGCTGTTCTTGCCGCCGAGCGAGCTCCCTCACGTCCGACAGCTTCGGCGTGACGACGTCGACGTTGTGATCGATGCCAGATGGGGCCGGCTCCTTGATGCATTGATCGCACAAAGCCCGTTGACAGTCGCAGCCGTTCTCCCAAACGAAGACTGGTCTGAACTAACGCCCATCGATGCATTCCCGGTCGGGGCCGCTGACGAAGATGCGCAGATCGCCCGGATCCGGGCCGCTGTCGAACATGCTCTCCGAAACCACGTTGCGGCGATCGTCGTCCCCGAACTCGCGACTCCTCACCCGGCGCTCACCGTGCTCCAGCAACTGATCTCGGATGCGCCCGATATCTGCCTCGTGTACGCGGGATCTGAGCATGTCACCGTCGCCGACGCTCCCAGGAACCGAGCATCCGTCTTGCTCACCGACGCTGCGACCCCTGCGTGGGAGCAGGAGAAGGCGGTCCCCTTTGAGGATCGCGACGGCAACGTGGAACCGATCGAGCGACAGCGCCTGGTGCTCCGAATTGCGACCGGCAACCATGTTCGCGTTGCTGCTCTTGTATGTAAGGACTACCTCAGCGAGAACTTCGCCGACCTCCTGGGAGATCTTGGAGTCCACCTCGTCGGGGTTCCCGCCGCTTCCGCCGGACTGGGAGATTTCGGCAGTGCCGGCCAATCCCTGATCAGACGGTCGCAAGGCTCATCGATCGTCGCCAACGGACCGCGAGTTTGGGACGGCGAACCTGCAGAGCACGCCGTCATCGTTCACCCAGTGTCGAGCCCCGATCGCGTCGCAGTGAAGCGCCCCGGGTCTGGTGG
>DMTU01000258.1:0-9081 GCA_003476595.1 Acidimicrobiaceae bacterium
CGCCCGCTGGGAGATCACCGCCGAGCGCACCGACCCCGACCGGCCCGATGCCGCCCCCGAGCGCGTCCAGCTCACCGCCGGGTTCGTGTTCTCCTGCAGCGGCTACTACCGCTACGACCACGGCTACCAGCCCGACTTCCCCGGCATGGACGACTTCGCCGGCGAGATCGTCCACCCCCAGCACTGGCCCGCCGACCTCGACTACGCCGGCAAGCAGGTCGTGGTGATCGGCAGCGGCGCCACCGCCGTGACCCTCGTCCCGTCGATGGCCGATCCTGGCGACGGCTCCGGCGCGGAGCACGTCACCATGCTCCAGCGCTCACCGTCGTACGTGGTGTCGATGCCGGCCAAGAACCCGCTGGCCCGCCTGCTGCAGCGGTTGCTCCCGACGCGCCTGTCCGGTCCGATCGTGAAGTGGATGAACGCCCTCGGCTCCCAGGGGTTCTTCCAGCTGAGCCAGCGCTTCCCGGGCTTCGTGAAGAAGCTGCTGCGCAAGCGCCTCGAGGGCCTGCTGCCCGAGGGCTACGACATCGACACCCACTTCACGCCGAGCTACGACCCGTGGGACCAGCGGGTGTGCCTCGTGCCCGACGGGGACCTGTTCCGGGCCATCCGCGACGGCAGCGTCTCGGTGGTCACCGACCACATCGACACCTTCACCGAGACCGGCATCCGCCTGCAGTCCGGCCGGGAGCTGGCGGCCGACGTCATCGTCACCGCCACCGGCTTGGAGCTGCTGTTCATCGGCGGCATCGAGGCGAGCGTCGACGGCGAGCCGGTCGACATCGCCAGCAAGCTCACGTACAAGGGCATGATGCTCGAGGGCGTGCCGAACCTTGCGCTGGCCATCGGGTACACGAACGCGTCGTGGACCC
Organism: Acidimicrobiaceae bacterium; assembly: GCA_003476595.1. GTDB lineage: Bacteria > Actinomycetota > Acidimicrobiia > Acidimicrobiales > Salinilacustritrichaceae > Salinilacustrithrix. Next base: position 876 of record DMTU01000258.1, read on the forward strand.
TGAAGTGCGACCTGACCTGCGACTACATCACCCGGATGCTCAACCACATGCACGACAGCGGGCTGCGCCAGGCCACGCCGGTGAACGCCGATTCCTCGGTCACGCCCGCGCCCCTGCTCGGCCTGTCGTCGGGCTACATCCAGCGCGCCGCCGACCGCTTCCCCAAGCAGGGGTCCCGCATGCCGTGGCAGGTGCACCAGAGCTACCTGCGCGACTACCGGGCGCTGAAGCGCAGCGACGTCACCGACGGCGTCATGGTCTTCTCGAACCCGGCGTCGACGGCGGCGGCAGAGGTCGAGCCGGCCACGCTCGCCAGCTGAGGCCGGCCCCCGGGCTGGCTCAGCCGACGCTGGCCAGCGCCGCCTCGCACAGGCTCACCAGCTCGTCGCGCTCGGACTCGTCGAGCGCGGCGTAGGCGGGGGCGATCCGCCGGTTCGTCTCGCCCTCGGCCTCGTCGTGGCGGGCTCGCGTGGCGTCGTCGACCTCCGGCAGCTCGGACCAGCCGAACATCGGGGCCATGGCCGGCGACTTCACGACGACCGCCTCGACCGGGGTCAGGCCGGCGTCGCGCACGGCGCCGACGTGGATCTCGTTGCGCAGCTCGCGCAGCACGTGGAACCGGTGCAGGGCCAGGACCTTCTCGCCCCGGTCGTCGGGCTCCGGTGCGGACCGCCAGGCGGCGAACAGCGGCAGCCCGGCGTCGTCGGCAGCCGTGTTCACCCGACCGAGCAGGTCGGCGAGGCGGGCCCAGTCGACGTCGTCGCCGAGGTGCTCGTCGGCCCACGCGTACCCGCAGGCCATGAAGGCGGCTGCGGTCTGGGCGGGCGGTGCGACGGCGCGGGCCTGCTCGAGCCAGTCGCGCACGGTGCCCGGCTCCATGAAGCCGAAGCATCCGGCCACCTGATCGGCATCCGCGTCACCCAGCACACCGGCCCGGCCGCCTGCGTAGAAGTCGAGCCCCGCATATCCCTGCTCGGCACCGGCCTTGTACGTGTTGCCGTCGAGCATGAAGTAGCTCGCCATGCCGCTGACGGCCGGGGTGGTCTTCGCTGCGCAGTCCTCGGGGGTCATGCCTCCGCAACGTAGCGGCGAGCGTCCAGCCACTCCCGACACGGGTGCCGTTACGGTCTGGGCGATGGGGGGATCGGCCGGGCGAGCGAGATCGATGGCGCAGGTGACCCGTGCATGGGTGGCGGCACCGTCGCCCACCGCCGGACGTGCCGGGCACGGCAGCCACCCGTGCCAGGGGCTGTACCACCGTCCGGTCGGCACGAACCCACGGTGCGCGTTCATCGCCACGCACTACAACGTCGACTTCTCGGAGCACTACCTGGCGTCGCGCCTGGCCGAGCGGGGGTTCGGCTTCCTCGGCTGGAACAGCCGCTACCGGGGCAATGAGGCGCACTTCCTCCTCGAGCACGCGCTGATCGACATCGGCACCGGCGTCCGGTGGCTGCGCGACGTCGCCGGCGTCGAAACCGTCGTGGTCCTCGGGAACTCCGGCGGTGGGTCGCTCATGGCGGCGTACCAGTCGCAGGCGACCGACCCGATCATCGAGCCGGCGCGGGACCTGCCGCTCCCCGACGCGGTCCTCGATCTGCCGGCGGCCGACCTCTACGTCTCGCTCAACGCCCACCCCGGGCGGCCCGACGTGCTCACCGCCTGGCTCGACCCCTCCGTCACCGACGAGGCCGATCCCCTGTCCGTCGACCCGGACCTCGACATGTTCGACGACCGCAACGGACCCCCGTACGCGGACGACTTCATCGCCAGCTTCCGATCGGCGCAGGAGGCGCGCAACCACCGCATCACCGATTGGGCCGTCGCCGAGCTCGAGCGACTGCGGGCCGCCGGCGCGTGGGACCGGCTCTTCGACGTGCACCGGGTGTGGGCCGATCTCCGCTTCACCGACCTGGCGCTGGACCCGTCCGACCGCCGCGCTGGTTGCTACGCCGGCGACCCGAAGCGCGCCAACCTCGGGCCGTACGGCATCGGCCGGACGAGCACGCTGCGGTCCTGGCTGTCGATGTGGAGCCTGCGCGAGTCCCAGTGCGTCGGCGCACCGCACCTGGCCCAGATCCGGGTGCCGTCGCTGGTGGTGCAGTCCACCGCCGACCGGGGCGTGTTCCCCTCCGACGCTCACGCGATCCACGAGGCGCTCGCCGCAGACGACAGGACATTGGAGCTCGTGCCCGGCGAGCACTACTTCGAGGACGGGGGCCGCGACGACGTCGCCGACCTCATCGCCGGCTGGGTGGAGGATCGCCGGGCCGGACGGCGTCGCCGTGTTCCGCAGCCGCTGCCAGTTCTCCGGGATGGGGCCTAGAGCTGGGCCATGTTGTCGAAGCGGGTGAGGTGGTTGCGGAAGGCGAGGTTGATCTTGCCGGTCGGGCCGTTGCGGTGCTTGGACACGAGGACCTCGGCCATGCCGCGGTCGGGTGAGTCCGGGTTGTAGACCTCGTCGCGGTACAGGAACATCACGACGTCGGCGTCCTGCTCGAGCGAGCCGGACTCGCGCAGGTCCGACAGCATCGGCCGCTTGTCCTGGCGGGACTCGAGCGTGCGGGACAGCTGGGACAGGGCGATGACCGGGCACTCGAGCTCGCGGGCGAGGATCTTGAGGCCACGGGACATCTCCGAGACCTCGATCTGGCGGGACTCGGCCCGGCCCCGGCCCTGCATGAGCTGGAGGTAGTCGATGACCACGAGGCCGAGGTCGCCGAGCTGGGACTTGAGGCGGCGGGCCTTGGCCCGGATCTCCATCACCGACACGTTCGGGTTGTCGTCCAGGTAGAGGCGGGCCTCGGCCAGGCGGGACACGCCGAGGGCGATGCGATCCCACTCGGCGTCCTGGAGGCGACCGTCGCGCACCTTGGTGGAGTCGATCTGGGCCTCGGCGCACAGCAGGCGCTGGGTGAGCTCGAGGTTGCCCATCTCCAGGCTGAAGAAGAGCACGGGCCGGCGGGACTGGAACGCGGCGTTGGCGGTGAGGTTCAGGGCGAACGACGTCTTGCCCATGGCGGGACGGGCGCCGACGATGATCAGGGCGTTGGGCTGCAGGCCCGACAGCAGGCGGTCGAGGTCAACGAAGCCGGTGGGCAGGCCGGTGATGGCGTCACCCCGCTCGACCAGGGCCTCGAGGCGGTCCAGGGTGTCGCCGAGGAGGGACTCGATCGGGACCATCGAGTCGCTGACCCGGCGCTGGCCCAGCTCGTAGACGAGGGACTCGGCCTGGTCGACCGCCCGCTCGACGTCGTCGGGCACGTCGTAGCCGAGCTCGGCGATCTCCCCGCCGACGCCGATCAGCTTGCGGAGCACGGCGTGGTCGCTGATGATCCGGGCGTAGCGGGCCGCGTTGGACACCGCAGGGGCGGTGGAGACGATCTCGGCGAGCAGGCCGCGCCCGCCGATGGCCTCGAGCACGCCGGCGCGGGCCAGCTCGTCCGCGACCGTGACCGGGTCGGCCGGTTCCCCGGCGGAGTCCAGGCTCAAGATGGCGTCGAAGATGTGGGCGTGGGCCGGCTTGTAGAAGTCGGCGGGGCGCAGCATCGTCGACGTCGCCGAGATGGCGTCCTTGGACAGCATCATCGCCCCGAGCAGGTTCTGCTCGGCCACCAGGTCGCTCGGGGGGACGCGTCCCGCACCGCCAGGCCGGGGAGCACCGCCGTTGCCGCGGCCCGAGGCCTGGCCCCTCGAGGGGGCATCGCTGCGAGTGGTCGTGTCGGTCAAGCGGGGGACCTTCCGTGGCTGAGGCGGGCGGCGTTCACCGTCGCGCCATCTCCCTGTGGGTTGCTAGTGGTGTCCGCTGGGGAAAGGCCTGTGGATTCTGTGGAGAAGCCCTGGTCAACGGGCGCGTCGAAGCAGAGGTGGTCTTGCTGGATCGAGGGGATGGGGTGCGGCCCCCCGGCCGCACCCCGACCGGCGCTAGAGCGCCTCGACCTCGATCGTGATGGGGAACTGCACCTCTTGGTGCAGCTTCGCCATCACGTAGTGCGTGCCGACCGTCTTGATCGGCTCATCGATGATGATGATCTTCTTGTCGAGCTCGATCTCGGTCTGGGCCTTGACGGCCGCGGCGATCTCGGACTCGTGGACAGCGCCGAACAGGTGGCCGGTCTCGGCCGCCTTGGCGGAGATGTGGATGGTCTGGGGCACGAGCGCGGTGGCGACCGCTTGCGCGGCGTCGATGGCCTTGGTGTCGCGCACCTCGCGCGCCTTGCGCATCTGCTCGGCCTGGAGCTCGGCGTCGGCCGTTGCCCGCATGGCCAGGCCCTTGGGGATGAGGTGGTTGCGGGCGTGGCCGTCGCTGACGTCGACCAGGTCGCCGCGCTTGCCGACCATGTCGACGTCGGTGCGCAGGATCACCCTCATGCCTCGACCTCCTGGTCCTCGCTGACCTCGTCGGTCGTCTCGGCCGACTCGGTGGCCTCGGTGGTGTCATCCACCTCGTCGTTGAACTCCTCGTCGGAGCGCTCGTCGCGGCGCGGGCCACGACGGTCGTCGCCCCGGCCCCGGCCGCCGCCGCGCTGCTGGGTGACGCGGCTGGTGTAGGGCAGCAGCGCCATCTCGCGGGCGTTCTTGATGGCCGCGGCGATGTCGGCCTGCTGCTGGGTGTCGTTGCCCGTGACGCGACGGGCCCGGATCTTGGCCCGGTCGGACTGGAACCGGCGGAGCAGGTTCACGTCCTTGTAGTCGACGTAGGAGACCTTCTCCTGGATGAGGATGCTCGTGCGCTTCTTGGAGCGCCTCGAGTTGTCCTTGTTCTTCGTGGTGCGGGGGCGTGCCATGGCTAGAAGGGCTCCTCGGCGTCGTCGTAGGACTTGGGTTCGTCGCGGGGCGGCTCGTAGTTGCCGCCGCCGCCACCGCCACCGGTGCTGCCGCCGGCGGGACCGTCGCGGCGGATCTTCTCGATGCGGGCGGTGGCCCAGCGCAGCGAGGGGCCGACCTCGTCGGCCACGATCTCGACCTTGGAGCGCTTGTCGCCGTCCTGGGTCTCCCAGGAGCGCTGCTCCAGGCGGCCGGTGACGATGATGCGGTCACCCTTGGAGATGGACTCCGACACGTTGTCGGCGAGGTCGCGCCAGCAGACGACGTCGAAGAAGGAGGTCTCCTCCTGCCACTCGTTGTTCTGCATGTACCGGCGGTTGACGGCCACGCCCAGCTGGGCGAGGGCGGTGCCGCTGGTGAGGTAGCGCAGCTCGGGGTCTCGGGTGACGTTCCCGATGATGGTGATGGTGTTTCCGTTGGCCATTGGTGCCTCCTACTGGTCTGCTGCCGCAGACCCCATGAGGCCGCGGCGCTCGGCCTCGGCATCGGGGAGGCGGAGCAGCTTGTGGCGGACGATCTCGTCCGCGAGTCGCAGGGATCGCTCCACGCCGTCGAGCGCACCCGGCTCGGCGAGGATCTCGTACACCACGTAGGACCCTTCGGTCCGGTGGTCGATCTCGTACGCGAACGTACGACGACCCCAGAAGTCGGTGGAGGCGACCATGCCTGCTTCGTTGCAACGGCCTTCGATCGACTCGACCTGGCTCTTGGCCTGGTCTTCGTCGAGATCGCCGTTGATGATGACCATCAATTCATAGGCGCGCATGCCTACGGACACCTTCCTGTGGATCCGGCAGGGCCGGAGCCCCCGCGGCGCGGGAGCAGGACGGACAAGGGAACTGCACATCGTATCGATGGAGCTGGTCGTGGGCACATCCACGTCCCCCAGCATCCATGTGGGGGGTGACAGGAACGCGCGGGATGGGGCGGTCGGGGTGCCTCAGGCCGGGACGGCGCAGGCCTCCGAGCCCACCTGCAGGCGGGCTCCGGGCTCGAAGCGGGCGGCGAGGGGATCGCCCTGCACCACCTCGATCGCGAACCGGAACGGGCCGGCCGCCGGGTACCGCTCGCAGGCGGCCTCGTCGTCGGATTCGCAGGGGACCATGTCGGCCCGGGAGACGAAGGCGCCCTCCGCGTCCCACCACCCGATGGTGAGCGGCAGCAGGGTCCGGTACATGTAGAACGAACCCTGGCGGGGTTCCTCCATGCTGAACAGCATCCCGTCGTGGCCCTCGAGGTCGGTGACCTGCATCAGCCCGGTGGCCCGCTCCTCGGCGGTGTCGGCGTGCAGCAGGCACAGCTCCAGCACCTCCCCGGACGCGGCGACGAGCTGGGCGACGACGGTGCCGAACCGCTCGGCCAGGCCACCGGCTGGCGTCGAGGGGGTGGTCTCGGCGGCGACGGGTCCGAGCTCGGGATCGGCGGGCGAGTTCGCGCCCACCGTCACGCAGGCGGCCACGCCGGCGACGAAGACCGCCGTCACCAGCCAGCGCAGCAGGCGCGCCCCGCGCACGTCGTCGACCGTGGGAAGCCAGGCCGGCGCCCACGTCGGCGGGTCGAGGAGGGGGTCGGGCACGGGATCAGTGTGCCCCGGCGAGGTTCGGCGGCGAAGCGACCGGATGTGCCCCGTCACCGCCGATCGGCGGCGATCGGTCAGCTCCCGTAGAGGCCCAGCGTCTCGGCGGCCTCGGCGGAGAGGTGGTAGCTCTCGTCGTCGTTCGGGAACGCACCCGAGCGGACGTCGGCGGCGAAGGCCGAAAGGGCGTCGACCGAGGCCGAACCGATCTCGGCGTAGCGGCGCACGAACTTGGGGGCCATGCGGTCCTCGATGCCGAGCACGTCGTGGAACACGAGCACCTGGCCGTCGCAGTCGCGGCCGGCACCGATGCCGATGGTGGGCACGTCGACCGCGTCGGTGACCATGCGGGCGACGGCGTCGGGCACGCCCTCGAGGACGATGGCGAAGCAGCCGGTGGCGGCGAGCGCCTTGGCGTCGGACACCAGCTCCATGGCGGCGTCGTGGTGCTTGCCCTGGACCTTGAACCCGCCCATGGCGTGCACGGACTGGGGGGTGAGGCCGAGGTGGCCCATCACCGGGATCTCGGCGTCGAGGATGGCCTCGATGACGGGGAGGCGCTTGCGCCCGCCCTCGAGCTTCACCGAGTGCGCACCGGCGCGCACGAGGGCGGCGGCGTTGCGGACGGCCTCGTGGGCGTCGGTGTGGTAGCTCATCCACGGCAGGTCGGCCACGACCATGGGCAGGCGGCCCTCGGCGGTGGAGGCCTTGAGGCCCCGGGCCACGGCGCCGGTGTGGTGGGCGATGTCGTCGACGGTGACGGAGAGGGTGTCGTCGTGACCGAGCACGACCATGGCGACGGAGTCGCCGACGAGGATGAGGTCGACGCCGGCGGCGTGGGCCATCTTGGCGCCGGGGGCGTCGTAGGCGGTGACCATCACCAGCGGCTGGGCCGACGAGCCGTCCGTCGTCTTGACGGCGCGGATCGCGGGCGCGTTCCAGGACGTGCGCATGTGGATCTCCTCTGCTCCCGTCCAGCGGCTGGATGCCTGCCGGCGGTGATCCGAGCGTACCCCCGTCCGGCCCCCGGGGCCACCCCCTGTCGGCACGATCCCCGGGTGCCGGTAGCGTCGCCGCCATGGCCATCGGGACATGCGAGAGCTGCGGCAGCGAAGAGGACGTCACCGAGGTCCGCCGGGTGTACGTCACCCCGGAGGACTGGGACACCGAGGGCAAGGCCGAGCCCCAACCCGGCACCGAGCAGTGGTGCTACGCCTGCCGGGCGCACTACCCGCACCAGGAGATCTGAGGCCCCGCCGGGAGGCGCTGGGGCCGACCAGGCGAGCCGCGGGCGCTACCCGCCGTCGATCACCCCGCCAGCCGGGCTGGTGGTCGTCGTCGTCGGCGCCGTGGTGGTGGGTGCCGTCGTGGTCGTGGTCGTCGAGGGGGCGGTCGTGGTCGTGGTGCGCGGTCGGGTCGTCGTGGTCGTGGACGTGCCGTCCTCGTCGGGGTCGTCGTCGTCCGCCTCGGTGGTCGTGGTCTCGTCCGGTTCGGTCGTGGTCGTCTGGCGCGTCGTGGGCGGCTCGGTGGTCGTGGTGAGGTCCGGGTTCAGCGCCTCACCGGTGAAGGTCGGCCGCGGGAAGTCGCCGTGGTCCGCACCGCCCACGGCCGCCTCCATGAAGGTGCGCCAGATCTGGGCGGGGAACGACCCGCCGGTGACGTCGCGGCCGCGCACGTCGCGCATGAACCGGGGTCGGCCCGCCTCGTCGACGTCGGGGTACCCCATCCACACCGCGGTGGTGAGCTGCGGGGTGAAGCCGACGAACCAGGCGTCGCGGTAGTCCTGGGTGGTGCCGGTCTTGC
>DMTU01000258.1:9235-9502 GCA_003476595.1 Acidimicrobiaceae bacterium
GTGGTGCCGGTCTTGCCGGCCGCGGGCACGCTGATGCTCGCCCCGGTGCCGGTGCCGCGGAGCACGTTCTGGCGCAGCGTCCAGGCGACCTGGGCGGCGGTGGACTCCGAGATGGCCTGCTCGGGCTCGGCGGTGTTGGTGGACAGGACCCGGACCTCGCCGTCGACGACCTGCTCGACCTTGGTGATCATGATCGGCTCGATGGCCTGGCCCTCTCGGACGAAGGTCGAGTAGGCGCTGGCCATGTCGAGCACGGACACCTCGCCG
>DMTU01000258.1:9607-10025 GCA_003476595.1 Acidimicrobiaceae bacterium
GAGCACGGACACCTCGCCGGAGCCGAGCACGAGGGAGTTCACCGCCGGCAGCTCCGACGAGACGCCGAGCCTGCGGGCGACGTCCACCGCGTTGGCGGGGCCGACCTCGATCATCAGGTCGGCGAAGACGGTGTTCGACGACACCGTGGTCGCCTCGACCAGATCGATGATGTCCTCCCGGCCGCGGGCGTAGTTGGTGACCTCCCAGTCCTCGCCGGCGTTGGCCTCGGGGAAGGTGCGCTCGTAGACGTTGCGGAACCGGGAGTCCAGCGAGATGCCCTGCTCGAGGGCGGTGGCGAGCACGATCGGCTTGAACGACGAACCGGGCTGGCGGCCGGAGCCGCCGGCCGCAGCGCCGAGCGCGAGGTTGACCTCGGAGGCGTCGAAGTCGCGCCCGCCGACCATGGCCACGACCCGG
>DMTU01000258.1:10151-11838 GCA_003476595.1 Acidimicrobiaceae bacterium
CGCCGACCATGGCCACGACCCGGCCGACGTCGTCGACGGAGACGAGCGCGCCGGCAGGGTCGTCGGGCTCGTTCAGCGTGTCCCACACGGCGCGGTGCGCCTCGCCCTGCAGACCGAGGTCGAGCGCGGTGTACACCCGCAGGCCGCCGCCGTTCACCACCTCTGCGCCGTACTCCTCGTAGAGCAGCCGGCGGACGTACTCGACGTAGTAGGTGGCCCCGACGTCGGCGCCCTTGATCATCGAGACGCCGTCGCGGGGCGTGCGGGGCTGGACCATCTCCTGGATCGGTACCGCGGCCGCTTCGTCCTGCTCGGCCTGGGTGATGGCGCCGGTGGCGACCATGCCGGCCAGCACCGAGTCGCGTCGGAAGGTGGCCCGCTCCGGCTCGCTGGTGGCGTCCGCGCTCTCGGGGGCCCGCACGAGGCCGGCCAGGTAGGCGGCCTGGGGCAGGTTCACGTTGCGGATCGAGATGCCGAAGTACGCCCGGGCCGCAGCCTCCGCGCCGTAGGCGCCCCGCCCGAAGTACACGGTGTTGAGGTAGCGCTCGAGGATCTCCTCCTTGGGGAGCTCCCGCTCGAGCTTCACCGCGAGCACGGCCTCCTTGAGCTTCCGGGTGATCGTGCGCTCGGAGGAGAGGAACGCGTTCTTGGCGTACTGCTGGGTGATCGTGGAGCCACCCTGCTGCACGCCGTCGCCCTTGAAGTCCCGGTAGACGGCGCGGGCGATGCCGAGCGGATCGATGCCGGAGTGGGAGAAGAACTGGCGGTCCTCGGCGGCGAGGATCGCGTCGATGAAGATCTGGGGCGTCTCCTCGAGCGGCACCGAGACCCGGTCCTCCTCGCCCGAGAGCTTGGCCATGGCGTTGTCGGCGCTGCAGCCGTCGGTGACGTCGGCCGCGCACACGAACGTGGACTGCAGCAGCGGGTCGGTCCGCGGGACCTCGACCTGGGCGAGCACGAAGCCGGCGCCGGCGATGCTGGCCACGAACAGGAGCGCGCCGAGGAACAGGCTGCGGCGGAACCGCCAGAGGACGCTACGGCGCTTGGGCGCCGGCTTGGCCTTGGGCTTCCGGGACGGGCTCGGGGTGGCGGGTGGTGCCATGGGAGAAGCCCGGGGTCGGGCGGCCACCGATGGTACCGCCGGGTGCCCGGCGTTCCCTCCACGCGGGGGTGCCCAGCACGAGGACCGGCAGGGCGACCGCCACCGCCACGGCGAGGCCGGTGCGGTAGCCGTCGAGGTCGACACCGGCCCATCCCCAGGCCGGGAGGACGGCGAAGGCGAGGGCCACCGACGTCACGGGACCCGGGCGGGCCGGTCCCCCGACCGGCGTGACGGTGCCGGTCGATGCGACGGCCACGACCACGACGATCGCGGCCCCGACCGCGGCGTGGGCCGGCTGGTCCCCGAGGCCGATCACGTCGATCGCCGCGACCGTGCCGGGCAGGAGCGCGAGGAGGGCCAGCGGATGGCGGCCGGCCAGGGCCAGCACCGCACCCGCCCCGAGCACCGCGCCGGCGCTGCGCAGCTCGGCGACGTCGCCGGCGAGGAGGGCCGCGGCCACGACCGTGGCGGCCAGCGGGAGGCGCTCGGTGAGCGGACGGGACCGCACGGCGCGCAGCACCACCGCGGCGACGACCACCAGCGCGGCGACCACGACGAGGGTCCAGCGCGGCGACCACGACGAGG
>DMTU01000258.1:12164-12298 GCA_003476595.1 Acidimicrobiaceae bacterium
GCGACGGTGGTGCCGGCGACGGCGAGGGCGAGCGCCTCGGCGGGGTCGTCGCCGACGAGGCCGCTGGCCATGACGACGCCGGCGAGCACGGCCAGCACCTGGCCCGACCGGGGGGCGCGCTCGGTCCACAGGCG
>DMTU01000327.1:0-2390 GCA_003476595.1 Acidimicrobiaceae bacterium
CCCGTCGACGACCGCATCACGGTGGCCCGGGATGTCGGTGACGACCGCGGGGGTCGCGCAGGCGGCCGCCTCGGTGATGGACATGCCCCATCCCTCGTGCGAGGACGCGGAGGCGAGCAGCCAGGCGCGGCGGTACAGCTCGATGAGCTCCTCGTCGCTGACCCGACCCGGGAGGTCGACCCAGGCCTCGCCGCCGACGTCTTCGACGGTGGCTTCGACGTGGAGCCGCTCGTAGCCCTCGCCGACCACGACCAGGCGGAGGTCCGGGACGATCTGGCGGGCGTGGGCCACGGCGCGCACCAGTCGGTCGACGTGCTTGGAGGGCACCAGCCGGCCGACCGCCACCACCAGCGGCGTGGGCGATTCCGTGCCGGGGCTGAACTTCGGGTCGATGCCCGGCGGCACCACGTCGACGCGCTCGGGGCGGGGGCGCAGCTGGGCCAGCATGTCGTCCCGGGAGGACTCCGACAGCGTCACGATCCGGCTGTGCCGGTACAGCGGGGGCGCGAGCCGGCGCTCGAGCAGGTCGCCCATCTTCGCCAGCCGCGGCGGGAGCACCATCTTCCACATCTCGCCGTGGACGTGGTGCAGGAACGTGATGCGGGGCCCGCGAGCCCAGATGGGGGAGAGGAAGGGCATGCCGTTCCAGATCTCCACCAGCGCATCGCGCTCGCCGTTGCGCCCGGCCAGCTCGGCGGCCACCGAGCGGGGGAACACCAGGTAGCGGCCGGCCTTGCGCAGCACCCGGTAGCCGTCGCGCATGATCTCGGGCGGGTGCCCCTGCGCAAAGGACGTGCGGCACGTGACCTCGAGCCCGGCGGCGGCCCACTCCCGGCACACCTCGTGGGCGTGGAGCTCGGAGCCCCCGGCCTCGACGTCGTCGAGGTCGCGCCAGGCGAGGACGTGGACCCGACGGATGCCGGCGGCCGCGGCGAGGTCGCCGATCTTGGCGTCGGTGGTGGGGTGTTCGGGCACGTGCGGACTCCACGGACGGCACCACGCGGACCGGTGCCAGGGGACCGCGACCCTACCGATCCGCCCGGGCGGCCCCCGCCATCGGCTGATCACGGCCCGGAGGCACCGCCACCCCTACGCTGCAGCGCCGTGAGCGACGCCAGCGACCCCGGATCCACCCCCACCCTCGCCGAGGTGCAGGCTCGGGTCGCCGATGTCGAGGGCTGGCTCACCGACGCCCAGATCCAGGCGCTGCACGAGGCGGCCCGGGCGTGCCCTCCCGGCGGACGGATCGTGGAGATCGGCTCGTTCCGCGGGCGGTCGACGGTGGTGCTCGCCAGCTCGGCGCCGGCGGACGTCGAGATCGTGGCCATCGACCCCCACGCCGGTAACGACCGCGGCCCCCAGGAGATCGAGGGCTTCGAAGCCGAGGCGGCCACCGACCACGAGGTCTTCAACCGGAACCTGGCCGACGCCGGGGTGGCCGAGCGCGTCCGCCACGTCCGGGCCTTCTCCGATGCCGCCCACGGCGACGTCGCCGACCCGATCGACGTGCTGTTCATCGACGGGGCCCACCGCTTCGGCCCGGCCCGGGCCGACATCCGGGACTGGGGCGCCCGGGTGGCGCCCGGAGGCCGGATGCTGATCCACGACTCGTTCTCCTCGATCGGCGTGACCCTGGCCATCCTGGTCGAGCTGCTGGTCTCGCCCGAGTGGCGCTACGACGGCCGGGCCGGCTCGCTCACCTCCTACCGCCGGACCCACCAGTCCCCGGGGGCCCGGGCGACCTCGGCGCTGCGCCAGCTGGCCCAGCTCCCGTGGTTCGCCCGGAACGTGGCGATCAAGGTCCTGATGGTCACCGGCCGCCACGACTGGGCCCGCAAGCTCGGCCACGACGGCGAGACCTGGCCGTACTGACCATGCGGGTCCTGGTCATCATCCCGACCTACGACGAGGCCGAGAACATCGCCGACGTGGTGGGTCGCGTCCACGATGCCGTCCCCGACGCCCACGTCCTGGTCGTGGACGACAACAGCCCCGACGGCACCGGTGACCTCGTGGAGGCCATGGCCGGCGACGACGCCAACCTGCACCTGCTGCGCCGCGCCGGCAAGGCCGGCCTCGGCTCGGCGTACCGGGCCGGCTTCGCCTGGGGCGCGGCCGAGGGCTACGAGGTCATGGTGGAGATGGACGCCGACCTGTCCCACGACCCGGCCGCGCTGCCGAGCCTGCTCGCCCGCGTCCAGGACGGCGCCGACCTGGCCATCGGGTCGCGGTACGTGCCCGGCGGGTCCATCCCGGACTGGAAGTGGCACCGCAAGGCGCTGTCGCGCTGGGGCAACCGCTACGCCGGTGCCGTCCTGTCGCTCGAGGTGGCCGACGCCACCGCCGGCTACCGGGCCTACCGGGCGACGGCGCTGGCCGACATCGACCTC
>DMTU01000327.1:2538-3377 GCA_003476595.1 Acidimicrobiaceae bacterium
GGCCGACATCGACCTCGACTCGGTGCGGGCCGACGGCTACGGGTTCCAGATCGAGATGGCCGACCGGGTGGCCCGCAACGGCGGTCGGATCGACGAGGTGCCGATCTCGTTCACCGACCGCACCCGGGGCACCTCGAAGATGTCGGGCCGGATCGTGGTGGAGGCCCTGGTGCTGGTGACGTGGTGGGGCGTGCGGCGCCGGGTGCCGGTGGGCCGCAGCGCCTGATCACCCGTCAGCGCGCAGGTCCTGGTAGTCGGCGTTGGCGTCGAGGAAGTCGGCGACGTACCAGCACGAGGCCATCACGCTGGTCCCCCGGGTGCGCAGATCGTCCAGGGCACCGCGCACGAGGACCTCGCCGAGGCCCTGGCCCCGCACGGCGGGGGAGATGGTGGTGGAGAACACGTTGACGGTGTCGGCCCCGGGCCGGTCGACGCTGCGGTAGGCGAGCGTGCCCACGAGATCACCACCTCGGCGGAGCAGGTAGCGGTCGGCCTCCTCGTCGTGGAGGACCTCGAGGTCGTCGGGAGCCGTCTGGGTCATGCGGTGGGTTCTACCCGACGCCGGCCTCTGCGATGCGCCCGGAGGCGACTCCTAGGATGCCGCTGTGGCAGACGTCTCCTCCCCCCGGATCGGCGTGTTCGTGGTCGCGTACAACGCCGCGTCCACGCTCGCGTCGGTGCTCGACCGGATCCCGGAGGACTACCGCGACTCGATCGACCACGTCATGGTCGCCGACGACGCGTCCACCGACAGCACGTTCCTGATCGGCGTCGGCTATCGGGAGACCTTCGGCCACCTGTCGATCACCGTGGTGCGACACGACGAGAACCGCGGCTAC
>DMTU01000133.1:0-5902 GCA_003476595.1 Acidimicrobiaceae bacterium
CCCAGCACCGTCCGGTCCGTCCGCCCGCCGCTGGTCCTTCGACGGCCGTGGTCGGGCTTCCTCCCGGTGCCGGTTACCGTCGCCGCCGTGCCGGGCACCGCGAACCACACCGACGACGAGCTGATGGGGCTGGCGCTGGCCGAGGCCCGCCTCGCAGCCGAGGCGGGCGAGGTCCCGGTCGGCGCGGTGGTGGTCGTCGACGGCGAGGTCGTGGCCCGGGCGCACAACCGCCGCCAGGCCGACCACGACCCCAGCGCCCACGCCGAGCTGCTCGCCCTGCGGGCCGCGTGCGCGGCCGCCGGCTCCTGGCGGCTGCCCGGCGCGCAGGTCGTGGTGACCCTGGAGCCCTGCCCGATGTGCGCCGGCGCCCTCCTGGCCGCCCGCGTCGACCGGGTCGTCTTCGGCGCGCCGGACCCCAAGGCCGGCGCGCTCGGCTCGCTCTACAACCTCGGCGCCGACCCCCGCCTGCCCCACGAGCTCGAGGTCCGCGCCGGCGTGCGCGCCGACGAGTGCGGCGCGCTGCTCGCCGGCTTCTTCGCCGAGCGCCGCTGACCCCTTGGGAGGGGCCGCGGCCCGTTCGCTACCCTCCAGAACTCCCAGGAGGGATGCCAGAGCGGACGAATGGGACGGTCTCGAAAACCGTTGAGGCCTTCGGGTCTCCGTGGGTTCAAATCCCACTCCCTCCGCCATCGTGATGTCGTGAGACATCGGCACGGCCCGGACCCACGAACGGGTTCGGGCCGCCGCCGTCTCCGGGGTCGGACGTCCGCGATGCTGACCCGATGGTCAACTTCTTCTTCGACGGGTGGGAGCCGGTGCTGCGCGTGGTGGTCGTCGGCAGCCTGGGGTACCTCGCCCTGGTCGCCCTGCTGCGGACGTCCGGGGCGCGCACGCTGGCCCAGATGAGCTCGTTCGACTTCATCATCACGGTCGCGATCGGCGCGTCGTTCGGGCGCGTGCTCACCGCCCGCACCGTCCCGCTGGCCGAGGCGGCTGCGGCCTTCGCGATGCTCATCGCCCTGCAGGTCGTGGTCAGCAACCTGCAGATGCGATCCACGTGGTTCCGGTCGGTGATGACCGGTGACCCGACGCTGCTCTACCACCGCGGGGAGATCCAGACCGCGGCGCTGCGGCGCGTCCGCCTCACCGAGAGCGCCCTGCACGCCGCAGCGCGCCAGCACGGTGCCGGATCCCTCGACGACGTCGCGGCGATCGTGATGGAACCGACCGGCAGCCTCTCCGTCATCCGTCCATCTCGAATGGGGAACGGCGGCGCGCTGCCCCAGGACTGAAGTCCCTGACGCGGGACCGCTGCTCCTGGTGTCCATCCTCATCAGCTGGTTCATCGCGCTCACCGTCGGCTGGACCTGGGCATCGGTCTGCCGTGACGTCGACGCCGAGGAGGGGGACCCCGAACGGACGGGGTGAGCCAGCGGAGGAGGAACCGGTCGAGGCCAATACCCTCGTCCCGTGCGACAAGGCCCCCACTCGATGATGCCGAGCGACGCGTCCGCGGTGGACGGCGCGTCGATCGACCGCTCCATCGTGCGCCGGGTCATGGAGTTCGCTCGCCCGTATCGGGCCCAGATCATCGGCTTCCTGGCCGCGATCATCACGGCGGCCATCCTCGGCCTCGCCCCGCCGCTGCTGTTCAAGTGGATCCTCGACGACGCCATCGCCGACGGGGACAAGGGGCGTCTGTCGCTCCTGGCCGGCCTGGCGGTCGCCGCCGCGGTGGCCGACTCCGGCCTGTCCCTGGTGGAGCGGTGGCTCTCGTCCCGCATCGGTGAGGGGCTCATCTTCGACCTGCGGGTGCGCGTCTTCGACCACGTCCAGCGCCTGCCGGTCGCCTTCTTCACGCGGGCCCAGACCGGGGCGCTGGTGTCACGGCTCAACAACGACGTGATCGGCGCCCAGCGCGCCCTCACCGGCACGCTCGGCTCGGTGGTGTCCAACGTGGTCGTGCTCGTCACGACGGTCGCGGCGATGGTCGCCCTCGAGTGGCGCCTCACCCTGTTCACCATCGCCCTGCTCCCGGCGTTCCTCATCCCGGCCCGACGGGTCGGCACGCGGCTGCAGGCCATCAGCCGGGAGCAGATGGAGCGCAACGCCCGGATGAACTCGACCATGACGGAGCGCTTCGGCGTGGCCGGGGCGATGCTGGTCAAGCTCTTCGGCCGCCACGACGACGAGTCCGACCGCTTCGCCGACGACGCCGCCGGGGTGCGCGACGCCGGCGTGCGCAGCGCCGTGCTCAGCCGGGTCTTCTTCTCCGCCATCGCCCTCGTCGGGGCCCTCGGGATCGCCGCCGTGTACTGGTGGGGCGGCATCCTCGTCATCGACGGCGCCATCACCCTCGGCACGCTCGTCGCCCTCGCCGCCCTGGTGCAGCGGATCTACCAGCCGCTCACCGCGCTCACGAACGCCCGCATCGACATCATGACGGCCTTCGTCTCCTTCGACCGGGTGTTCGAGGTGCTCGACATCCGCAACCCGATCGAGGACCGCCCCGACGCCGAGGACCTCACCGACGTGCGGGGCCGCGTCGACTTCGACGACGTCTGGTTCACCTACCCCACGGCCCAGGACGTCTCCGTGCCGTCCCTCGACGGCGCCGTCCCCGACCTCGACGGCTCGTCCGGACCCGTGCTGCGCGGCATCGACGCGCACGTCGAGCCCGGCCAGCTGGTCGCCATCGTGGGTCCGTCCGGCGCCGGCAAGACCACCCTCACCTCGCTGCTCCCCCGCCTGTACGACGTGGACTCGGGCGCGGTCCGCATCGACGGCCACGACGTCCGGGAAGTGACCCAGGAGAGCCTCCGGCGGGCCATCGGCGTCGTCAGCCAGGACCCCCACCTCTTCCACGACACCATCGCCGGCAACCTGCGCTACGCCCGCCCCGACGCGACGCTCGAGGAGCTCCGAGCGGTGTGCCGGGCCGCCCGCATCGACCACGTCATCGCCGCCCTCCCCGAGGGCTACGACACCGTCGTCGGCGACCGCGGCTACCGCATGTCCGGAGGCGAGAAGCAGCGGCTGTCGATCGCGCGCATGCTGCTCAAGGATCCCGCCATCGTCATCCTCGACGAAGCCACCAGCCACCTCGACTCCGAGAACGAAGCCGCCGTGCAGGCCGCCCTCGCCGAGGCGCTCGTCGGCCGGACCTCGCTGGTCATCGCCCACCGCCTGTCCACCATCACGACCGCCGACCAGATCCTGGTCGTCGACGGCGGACGGGTCGTGGAGGCCGGCCGCCACGACGAGCTCGTGGAGTCCGGCGGCCTCTACGCCGACCTCTACCGCACGCTCGTGCGGGGCGAGCCCGCCCCCTCCGCCTGAGCCCGGGCGCGACGTGAGGACGGATCGAGCCCGTCCTGGCGCTGGCGGACCACACGTCGTGCTCGAACGGCAACGCGTGGACGGATCAGTACCGCGAGGTCCGGATCGGTCCACACGTCGGCCGCCGTCCCCAGGCGGCGTGGCGTCGACGCATCGTCGATCCCTCCTGTCGCGGCCGGCACCCGGTGCGCCGGCATCGGACGGGGAACGACGACGGATCGCGATCCTTGCGGTGCGATCAGAGGTTGTCGCGCAACCAGGCCAGGTCGTCCTTGCGACCCACGTCGGCGGTCTCGCAGATCACAGGCGCGCCGGCGGTGCGCACGACGTGGAGGATCGCCTCCGGGTCGATCTGGCCCTTGGTCAGGTTCTCGTGGCGGTCCCGGCCGGACCCGCACTCGTCCTTGGAGTCGTTGCAGTGCACCAGGTCCACCCGGCCGGTGATGCCGATGATGCGCTCGACCGAGTCCACCAGCTCCTCGCCCGCCGCCCACGCGTGGCAGGTGTCCAGGCAGAAGCCGATCCCGGTGTCGGCGATGTGGTCCCACAGCCGGGCGATGGTGTCGAAGTGGCGGGCCATAGCGTGGTCGCCGCCGGCGGTGTTCTCCAGGTAGACGGGCATGTCGGTCTCGAGGCTGTCGAGCGCCTTGCGCCAGCGCACGAAGCCGTCGGCCTCGTCGTCGTCCTCGGTGATGTGGCCGCCGTGCACGATGACGGCCTTCGCGCCGATGTCGGTGGCGGCGTCGCAGGTCTGCTGGAGGATCTTGCGGCTCGGGATGCGGACCTTGTTGTTCGGCGACGCCACGTTGATCAGGTACGGGGCGTGCACGTAGATCGGGATGTCGGCGGCCTTCAGCGCGTCGGCGTCGTCGCGGGGCTTGGGCTTCTTCCACGACTGCGGGTCCCCGAGGAAGATCTGCACGCACTCGGCACCCTCGGCGGCGGCCGCACCGAGCGGGTCATCGGGGGCGACGTGGCTTCCGAGCAGCAGGTCCGACATGGCCCCGACGGTAGTGGGGGTTGGGCCGGGCGCCGACCCGACGGGCACGATGCACCGTCGTGGACGATCGAACCCGGCGCCGCCGGATCCACCGCCAGGCGCTCTCCATCTCGCTGGCCCTGGCTCCCTTCGGGATCGTGTTCGGCGTGGCCTGCGTCGAGGCCGGGCTCGGCATCGCCGAGGCGGTCGGGTTCTCGGCGATCGTGTTCACCGGCTCGGCCCAGTTCGCCGCCGTCGGCGTGCTCGGCGACGGCGGGGGCGCCATCGCCGCGATCAGCGCCGGGCTCCTGCTCAACATCCGGTCCCTGGCGTTCGGGGTGCTCCTCGCGCCCTCGCTCACCGGCCGGGTCGGGACCCGGGCCCTGCTCGCCCAGCTGGTGATCGACGAGTCGACCGCCGTGGCCACCGTCCAGGACGAGCCCCGCTGGCAGCGCTACGGCTTCCTCGCCGGCGGGATCGCCGTGTTCGCCGTCTGGAACCTGACGACCGTCGCCGGCGTGCTGCTCGCCTCCGTGGACGACGGGTTCATCACCGACCTCGGCTTCGACGCCGCCGCCCCTGCCGCCTTCCTCGCCCTCCTGTGGCCACGCCTGGTCGGGGACGGCGGGCGCGAGGGCCGGCGCATCGCGATCGCCGGCGGCCTCGTCGCAGCCGCCGCGGTGCCCCTGACGCCGCCGGGCATCCCGATCCTGCTGGCCGGCCTCGGGGTCCTGGCCGCCCGCACCACGCGCGGGGTGCCGTCGTGAGCACCTCCGTCGTCGTCATCATCGGCCTCGGGCTCGGCACGTACGCGCTGAAGGCGGCCGGGCCGCTGCTCCTCGGCGGCCGCCGCCAGCCGGCGGCGGTCGAGCGGATCGCGCAGCTGCTCCCGGCCGCGCTGCTGGCGTCGCTCGTGGTGGTGAGCACGGTGGCGGGCGACCGGGCGCTCGTGGTCGATGCCCGCCTCGCCGGCGTCGTCGCCGGCGGGGTGGCGCTGCGCCTGCGGGCGCCGTTCATCGTGGTCGTCGCCGTGGCGGTGGCGGTCACCGGGGTCGTGCGCGCCCTGCTCGGTTGAAACCGACGTGCGCCGATCACCCCGCATCGCCTTGGCTGCCCGGCCGTGACCCCCGACGCCGCCCCCTTCCCCGCCACCGAGCGGACCACGATCGGCCGCAGCCCCGACCGCGGCACGCGCGATCGGCGCGTCGCCGAGGCCATCCTCGACGAGGGCGTCCTGTGCCACGTCGGGCTGACCACCGACCACGGCCCCGTCGTCATCCCGACCACCTACGCCCGCCGGGGGGACGAGCTGCTGATCCACGGATCACCGGCGGCGAGCTGGCTCCGGGCCACCGGCAAGGGGACCCCGGTGTGCGTCACCGTCACCATGGTCGACGGCCTCGTGCTGGCCCGCAGCACCTTCCACCACTCGATGAACTACCGGTCCGTCGTCGTGTTCGGTCAGGCCGAGCCCATCACCGACCACGACGAGAAGGCGGCCGCGCTCGACGCCATCGTCGAGCACATCGTGCCGGGCCGCACCGCCGAGGTCCGCCCGATGCGCGACGACGAGATCCGCAGCAC
>DMTU01000133.1:5982-6584 GCA_003476595.1 Acidimicrobiaceae bacterium
GCACCCTCGTCGTGCGCCTCCGCCTCGACGAGGCGTCCACCAAGATCCGCACGGGCGGCCCGATCGACGACGACGCCGATCTCGACCTGGTCGACGTGTGGGCCGGCGTGATCCCCGTGCGGACGGCGTTCGGTGAGCCCGAACCGGACGACCTCGCGGTCGCCGTCCCCCCACCGCCGAGCGTGGTCGACTACGGCCGATGACGGCGGCGCGGCGACGGGACCTCGCGGGGTGGGTGGCCGGCGTCCTCGCCCTCGTCACGACCGCCACCACCTTCCTGGGCTGGGGCCGGTCCGGGCAGCGCACCCGCACGAGCTACGAGCTGGTCGAGGTCGCCGGCCGGGCCGGTGTCCTCGACGACGACGTGGCGTGGGCCGCGCCGCTGTGGTTCCTCGTGCCCGCGGTCTGCGGGACCGCACTGGTCGTCCTCGCCGCCCACCGACACGCCATCGCCGGTGCGCTCATGACTACGCTGGGTGCGCTGGTGGGCACGGGTGCGATCCTGGTCGACCGGTCACCACTCGTCGCCGAACCGGCGGTCGGGGTGGCCGTCGGGTTGGGTTGGGCCACGGCTCTGAGTGGTGTCGCCGTGCTCGTCACGG
>DMTU01000133.1:6676-11892 GCA_003476595.1 Acidimicrobiaceae bacterium
CACGGCACGGAAGGAGACGGCGGGATGACCGATCGACCCGAGGACCTGGGCATGCCGGGCGGACCCCCCACGGAGCCGCCGCCCCCGCCGCCACCCCCGGCCGGGACGGTCACCCTCGACTCCGAGACGCAGGTCCGCTCCGGCGGCATCGGTGGCCGCATCGCCGCCGGCGCCGTGGGCCTGGTGCTGCTGATCGGCGGCGTGGCCTTCGCCGCCACCCAGATGGGCAGCGACGACGGGGCGGGCGATCCCGAGGCTGCCGTCGCCGAGCTGTTCGACGCCATCGCCGACGAGGACGTCCTCGGCGTGCTCGCCACGCTGGACCCCGGCGAGCGCGATGCGCTGTCCCAGCCGGTCGAGCGGTTCTTCGGCGAGCTCGAGCGCCTCGCGGTGCTCGACGACTCCTTCGAGCTCAGCGGGGTCGCCGGCATCGACCTCGGGTTCGAGGACCTGACCTTCCGCACCGAACCCGTGCGCGACGACCTCACCCGCGTCTACCTCACCGGGGGCACGGCGACCTTCGCGGTCGACACCGACGAGATCCCCGTCGGCGAGTTCCTCACCGACACCTTCGACCGCTTCGGCATCGAGTACCGCGGCGTCCAGGAGTCCGACTCCGACACCCTCGACCCCGCCGAGGCCGGCGACACGTTCCTGGTCGCACGCGACACCGGCGACGGATGGCGGGTCAGCCTGGGGTACACCGCGATGGAGGCCGCCCGGGTCGCGCAGGGCGCGCCCGTGCCCGCCGCCGGCGCCGGGCTCACCGCCATCGGCGCCGACACCCCCGAGGAGGCCGTCGAGGGCTTCCTGCAGGCGGCGGCCGGCATCGACATCGAGGGCGTCATCGCCCGGCTCTCCCCCGGCGAGCTGCGCGCCGTGCACGACTACTGGCCGGTGCTGGTCGGTGGCGCCGAGCTGCCGACTGCAGCGGACGTCCCCGCCGACATCGAGCTCGTCGACCTGTCGCTGCGGTCCTCCACCGACGGCGATCGGGGCCAGGTCTTCATCGACAGCATCGGCGTCGACGTGACCACCGAGGACTTCGTGGGCGGGGCCACCATCGCCGACGGCTGCGTCGAGGTCCGGGGCGACATCCGCGAGGAGCTGGAGGCCGCCGAGCTGGAGCTGCCCGACGGCCCGATCTGCGCGGAGGACGTCGACGCCATCCTCGAGGACGCCGCCGGCGACATGGGCAGCGCGAACATCTTCGGGTTCGGTGGGATGGAGGGTCTCATGATGGGTGAGGGCGAGACGCCCGAGCTCGGCATCACCGTCGTGCGCATCGACGGCGGCTGGTTCGTCGCCCCCATCGGGACCTGGGCCGACCTCGGGCTCGCCGTGCTCGAGACCATCGATCGCGAGGACCTCGACGCCATGGTCGACGGCCTCGAGGAGTTCTTCGGCAGCGGCTTCTTCGGTGGCGACATGCTCGGCGGCGGCTTCGTCCCACCCGGGATGATCGACGAGTTCGACGACGAGGCGTTCGACGACTTCGACGACGAGTTCGGCTTCGGGGAGGCCGAGGTCGAGACCTTCGAGGAGCCCGGCGACCCGATCGGCGGGAACGCCCTCGACGCCACGCTCACCGACATGGTCGCCGTCTTCACCGGCGATCCGGACGTGGCCGCGTGCACGCTCGAGCAGCTCCGGCTCCAGGCGAGCACCGAGCAGCTCTTCGAGCTCGCCGACGCCTACGAGTTCGAGTACGAACCGTCACTCGAGGCCCAGGACGTCTTGTTCGGAGCCCTCTCCGCCTGCGGCGGCTAGGCCTGGGGGCTCCCGCCACGGGTGGTGCCAGACTCGGCGCCGTGCAGCTCCCCGCCGGCTTCCGGACCCACATCGCCAACGTCGGGATCAAGGACGACACCACCGACTTCGCCGTCATCGCCGCCGAGCGACCGTGCGCGGCGGCCGCGGTGTTCACCCGCTCGCGCTTCTCCGGACCGAGCGTCACGCTGTCCCGGGGGCACGCAGCCGACGGGCGCCTCCAAGCCGTGGTGGTCGTGTCCAAGAACGCGAACGTGGCCACCGGGCCCGACGGCGATGCCGACGCGCTCGAGCTGGTCGAGGGGGTCGCCCACGCCCTCGGCTGCGAACCGACCGACGTGCTCGTCGCCTCCACCGGGGTGATCGGCCGTCGGTACCCGATGGACCGGATCCGCCAGCACCTGGCGTCGATGCCCGCGCCCCGGTCGACGGATGCCGATGGCGTCGCCGAGGCGATCATGACCACCGACACCCACCCGAAGACGGCCCGGGCCACCCTCCCGACCACGACCGGTGGCGAGGCGAGCGTGGTCGGCATCGCCAAGGGGGTCGGCATGATCGAGCCGGACATGGCCACGATGCTCGCCTTCGTGCTCACCGACGCCGAGGTCGACGCCACCGTGCTCGACCGCACCTTCCGGGCGGTCGTGGAGCGGACGTTCAACGCCCTGTCCGTGGACACCGACACCTCGACCTCCGACACCGCGGCCGTGCTGGCCAGCGGCGTCACCGGGCCGGTGGACGAGGCCGCGCTGGAAGCCGCCCTCGACGAGGTCTGCCTCGATCTCACCCGGCAGCTCGCAGCCGACGGCGAGGGCGCCGAGACCCTCGTGGTCGTCACGGTCGACGAGGCCCGCGACCACGCCCAGGCCAAGCGGGTGGCCAAGGCGATCGTCAACTCCCCGCTCGTGAAGACGGCGGTGCACGGCGCTGACCCCAACTGGGGTCGGATCGCCATGGCGGTGGGCAAGTGCAGCGACGACACCGACATCGACCAGCGGAACGTGACCATCCGCATCGGCGGTCGGGAGCTCTACCCGAAGCCGGCCAGCGAGGCCGACCTCGATGCCCTGGTCGAGCACCTCCGGGGCGACGAGGTCGCCATCCACGTCTCGCTCGGGGTCGCGGCGGGCGGGGACGGCGCCAGCGCCACGGTCTACGGCTGCGACCTCACCGACGGCTACGTGCGCATCAACGCGGACTACACCACCTGACATCTGCCAGGGTGCACGCCACGACCTCGCGTGGCGTACATTCGCGGGCGCACACAGTGATGGCGGCGGGCCGAACCGGGTGGAGAACCCTTGACGAGTCTCTCGATGGAGAAGGTGCTCGATCGAGCGACCGAGGTCGCGCACGAGGTCGCGGGCCCCGCCGCCGAGGCGGTCGACGCCGAGGCACGCTGGCCGGAGGCGTCCCTGAGCGCCCTGCAGGAGGCCGGCCTCGGCGGCCTCGTCGTCCCCGAGCGTGACGGCGGGCTCGGCTACGGCCTCGCCGCCCTCGCCCAGGTGTGCGAGATCCTGGGCGCGGCCTGCGCCTCGACGGCGATGTGCTTCGGCATGCACGGCGTCGGGTCAGCGGTCATCGCCGCCAAGGCCACCGAGGAGCAGCAGGACCGCTACCTCGAGCCCATCGTCGCCGGCCGGCACCTCACCACGCTCACCCTCAGCGAGCCCGGGACGGGCTCGCACTTCTGGCTCCCCCAGTCCCAGCTGCACCGGACCGACGACGGCTTCGTCGTGTCCGGCACCAAGACGTTCGTGACCAGCGGCTCCCACGCCGACTCCTACGTCGTCTCCGCCGTCGACGCCGACGCCGCGTCCCCGATCGGCGAGTTCTCCTGCGTCGTCGTCGACGCGACCAACCCGGGCCTCGAGTGGGGACCGTCCTGGGACGGCCTCGGCATGCGCGGCAACAGCAGCCGCTCCGTGGAGCTGCGCGACGTCCGACTGCCGGAGGCCGCGCTGCTCGGCGAACCCGGCGACCAGATCTGGTACGTCTTCAACGTCATCGCCCCGTACTTCCTCATGGCCATGTCCGGCAGCTACCTGGGCGTGGCCGCGGGCGCGTTCGAGGACATGCGCCTCCACGTGACCCAGCGCCGCTACTCCCACGACGGCAGCCGCCTGGCCGAGCAGCCGGTCATCCAGCACCGCGTCGGTGAGCTCTGGGCCGAGCTCGAGCGCACCCGCCAGCTCGTCCGCCACGCCGCCAGCGGGGCCGACCGGGGCGAACCGTGGGCGCTCCCGGCCCTGGCCTCGGCCAAGGCCGAGGTGGCCGAGTGCGCCACCAGCGTGGTCAACGGGGCCATGACCCTCGTCGGCGGCATCGGCTACCGCGAGCACGGCAGCCTCGGGCGGCGCATGCGCGACGCCCGGGCCGCGCACGTGATGGCGCCCACCACGGACCTGCTGCGCCTCTGGACCGGACGCGCCATCCTCGACGAGCACATCCTGGCCGACTGAGGCCGCCGCCGTGACCGACATCGTGGTCGTCGACCTGCCCGACGCCGTCGTGCGCCAGATCGGCGCCCGCACCGGTCGCATCCCACGCCGCGCGCACGCCGACGACCTCGGCACCGCCATCGACGACACCACCCTCGTCGTCGTCGGCGCCCCCGACGGCGGGGTCACCCTCGCCCAGGCGGTCCACGACGTCGCCCCGGAGGTCGCGGTCGTGCTCGTGGCCGGCGACGTCGCCGAGGGCAACGAGGTCCGCGCCACGCTGACGGTGACGCCCGGCATCGGCCGCCACGCCACGTGCGTCGTGCTCCAGGAGCCCGACACCCTCGACCGGATCGCCGACGAGGTCGAGCGGGCCCAGCTGCGCCTGCAGCACCGTCGCACGCTCGAGCGCGTGCGCGACGACATCAGCGCGTTCGAGGGCGCAGCCCCCGAGACCCTGTCGGTCTACCTCGGCCAGCTCTTCGAGCACGCCCCGGTGGGCATCCTGCTCGCCGACCTCGACGGCGTCGTGCGGGCGGCCAACCCCTGCAGCGGCGAGGTGCTGGGCTGGAAGCCCCGCCACGCCATCGGCACGTCGCTCACCGACATGTTCAGCGGCGAGGCCGCCGACGTCGCTTCCGGCCTGCTCCGGGAGAGCGTCGGCTCCGGCGGGCCGAACGAGGCCACCATCACCCGGACCGGTCCCGACGGGACCACCCAGCACCTCGAGGTCACGGTGGCTCCGGTCGACCCCGACCACTGGGACCTCGGCGT
This sequence comes from Acidimicrobiaceae bacterium, assembly GCA_003476595.1. Lineage (GTDB taxonomy): Bacteria > Actinomycetota > Acidimicrobiia > Acidimicrobiales > Salinilacustritrichaceae > Salinilacustrithrix. Next base: position 11,665 of record DMTU01000133.1, read on the forward strand.
CTTCGTGCTGCTGCGGGACGAGTCCGAGCGCATCCGGGCGCTGGAGGCCGCACAGCGCGCCCGCCAAGCCGCCGAGGCCGACGCCGAGCGCTACGCCGAGCTGGCCTGGACGCTGCAGGAGAGCCTGCTGCCCCCGGACCTGCCCGCCATCGAGGGCGTCCACCTCGGCACCCGCTACCACCCGGCCGGGGACGGCTCCGAGATCGGCGGCGACTTCTACGACGTGTT
>DMTU01000133.1:12126-12664 GCA_003476595.1 Acidimicrobiaceae bacterium
GGCGACGTCTGCGGCAAGGGCGCCGGCGCGGCCCGCCTGACCGCGCTCAGCCGCTACAGCCTGCGGGCCGCCACCGTCCGGACGAAGCACCTCGCCACGAACCTCCGGGACCTGAACACGGCGCTGAACCGCCAGTACGACCTCGACCGAGCGCGCGGTCAGCACCGCTTCGCCACCGCCACCGCCATCCGCTTCGAGACCGACGGGGACAGCGTGACCGTCCGGTCCGGATCGGGCGGGCACCCACCACCCCTCGTGGTCCGGGCCGACGGGACCGTGGAGGAGGTCGCGTGTCGCGGGCCGCTCCTCGGCGTCTTCGACGAGGCCACGTTCACCACCGGCGACGCCCGCCTCGCCCCCGGCGACGTGCTCGTGCTCTACACCGACGGCGTCACCGAGGCGCGCCGGGGCCGCGAGGAGTACGGCGAGGACCGCCTCCGCGACCTGCTGTCGTCGTGCGCCGGTCAGCGGGCCGACGAGGTCGCCGGCGCGGTGGAGGAGGCCGTGCTCACGTTCCAGGCAGGCGTGGCCCGCGACG
>DMTU01000161.1:0-240 GCA_003476595.1 Acidimicrobiaceae bacterium
GCCCACCAGCCGAGCCCGAGGGCGATGATCGCACCCGGGAAGACCACCGTGGTGACCGAGGTGGCGTCGATGAGCGGGCCGGCCACCAGGTTCCCGAGCGGCACCGTGCCACCGAAGGCCATCATCCACAGCGCCATCACGCGTCCCCGCTCGTTGCCCGCGAGGTGGAGCTGCAGCACGGTGGACAGCGCGGTGACGGTGGCGAAGTAGCAGAAGCCGACCACGACGATGACCACGAAG
>DMTU01000161.1:552-1328 GCA_003476595.1 Acidimicrobiaceae bacterium
GCCGAAGGAGATCATGCCGACCCGGACCAGGGTCTCCTTGGGCGTCTGGGCGAAGACGGTGCCCACCGACAGGGCGCCGAGCATGGCACCGAGGCCGAAGCAGGCGTACAGCCAGCCGTAGGCCGTGGAGCGGGCCGCGATGTCCAGGTTGCGGTCGGCGAGCACCGGCATCTGACCGATGAAGGGCAGGCACAGGAACGAGAAGACCACCATCGTCACCAGGCAGCGGCCGACGGGGAACCGGTTGCGGGCGATGCGGAACCCGAGGGCCAGGCGGTGCAGCCGCGACTCGTCCGCACCGCTCGCCTCCACGTCGGGCAGGCGCACCGACAGGAGGGCGCCGATGACGAACAGGTACGTGATGGCGTTGAGCGAGAAGACCCACGCTGCCCCGTACTGCGCGAACAGCATGCCGCCGATGGCCGGGCCGATGACCCGGGAGCCGTTCATCTGGGCCGAGTTGAGCGAGATGGCGCCGGCCAGGTTGCCCGGTCCGACGAGGTCGGGGAGCACGGCGGAGTACGTCGGGCCGAACACGGACTGGCCCACCCCCATGCAGAACACGATGCCGACGATCCACGCCTTGCTGGGGTCGTCGGCCCGGACGACGCTGGCGAGTGCGAGGGCGAGCAGGCCCTGCGTGGCGGAGATCGTGATGAGGAGGCGGCGCCGGTCGAAGGTGTCGGCGAACATGCCGCCGACGATGGAGAACAGCAGCATCGGTCCGAGCTGGGCGAAGAGCACGATGCCGACGAAGGACGAGGAACCGGTGAGGT
>DMTU01000161.1:1416-1912 GCA_003476595.1 Acidimicrobiaceae bacterium
AGGTGCCGATGTTGGAGAGGAACGCGCCCGTGTAGACCCGCCGGAACGTGTCCTGGCGCAGCACCGCCATCGCCGTGCCCTCGCGCGGTCGTTCCTGTCCTTCGTCGACCGCTGTCACCGCACCAGTCTGCCGCCCGGGTGGATCCTTGACCAACGGGTCAAGAGGGGTGAACATGTGTTCGGTGACTGTCTCCGGGATCCTGCACGCCGACCTCGACTGCTTCTACGCCGCGGTCGAGCAGCGCGACGACCCCCGGCTGCGGGGCAAGCCGGTGATCGTGGGAGCGGGTGTGGTCCTCACGGCGAGCTACGAGGCGCGGGTCCACGGGGTCCGCACCGCCATGCCGGTGTCCCGGGCCCGGTCCCTGTGCCCGTCGGCCATCGTGGTGCCCTCCCGGATGGCGGCCTACACCGAGGCGAGCCGGGCCGTGTTCGCCATCTTCCGGGAGACCACCCCGCTCGTGGAGGGGCTGTCGGTGGACGAGGCGTTCCTCGA
>DMTU01000161.1:2089-2331 GCA_003476595.1 Acidimicrobiaceae bacterium
CGGCGGGTGCGCGACGAGGTCGGGCTCCCGATCAGCGTCGGCGTCGCCCGCACCAAGTTCCTGGCCAAGGTGGCCAGCGCCGTGTCGAAGCCCGACGGGCTCCTCGTCGTCGAGCCCGACGGCGAGCTCGCGTTCCTGCACCCCCTCGACGTCCGTCGGCTGTGGGGCGTCGGCCCGGTGACCGCCGGCAAGCTGGAGGAGCGGGGCCTGCGCACCGTCGGCGACGTCGCCGACGTGCCCGA
>DMTU01000161.1:2474-22415 GCA_003476595.1 Acidimicrobiaceae bacterium
GAGGCCGTGCTCGTGGCCATGCTCGGCCCCGCCGCTGGTCGCCACCTCCACGCCCTGGCCCGCAACGTCGATCCCCGCTCGGTCACGCCGGGCAAGCGTCGCAGCTCGATCGGCGCCCAGCGGGCCCTCTCTCTGGCCGGCGGCCGTCGCCAGCGGTCACGTGCCGAGCTCGATGCTGCGCTCCTCGCGCTGGTCGAGCGGGTCACCGAACGGCTCCGCAGCGGCCGCCGGGTCGGCCGGACCGTGACGCTGCGCCTGCGCCACGCCGACCTCAGCCGGGAGACCCGGTCCCGCACCCTGCCGGCCGCCACCGATCGCACCGACCTCGTGCTCGCCGCCGCCCGGGACCTGCTCGACGCCCGCTGGCCGCACCTGCGCGAGGCCGGCTGCTCCCTCATCGGCGTCACCGTGTCCGATCTCGCCCCCGCCGACGCCGTGCAGCTGACCCTCGACCTCGACGGCCACGACCGCCGCACCCTCGACCACACGCTGGACGCGGTGCGGGACCGCTTCGGCGGCGCCGCCGTCACCCGGGCGTCGCTCCTCGGCCAGGGCCGGGGCGCCCAGGTCCCGATCCTCCCGGATCCCGTCCCCGACCCCTGATCTGCCCGACGTGTGGACCGATCGTGGCCATCTGGGCGTGAGCGGTCCACACGTCCCGGTCTCGTCGTTCTTGTCGGTGGCCCTCGCCAGCATCACGGGGCATGGACCGATCGCCCGACGCCCGCCTCGCCACCATCGCCCGTCGGCAGTCCGGCGCGTTCAATCGGGAGCAGGCGACCACGTCGTCGGTGACCCCGAAGATGCTGCGCTCCCGAGTCCGGTCGGGGGTGGTCGAGCAGCTCGATGACGACGTGTGGGCCTTCACCAGCGCTCCCGCCACCTGGCTGCGAGCGTGCTGGGCGGCGACGCTGATCCACCCTCGAGCGGCACTGTCCCACGAGACGGCAGCGGCCCAGTGCGATCTGGACGTGGACCGGATGCGTCCGCTGCAGGTCACCGTTCCACTCGACGCTGACCACCGCAGCCGCTCCGTGCAGGTGCACCGGTCCCGACACCACCGCTACGCCACGCACGACGGGCTCCGGATCACCCGCTTCGAGCAGGTCCTCGTTCAGCTCGCCGCCACCCGACCGGATCTCGTGCGAGCCGCCCTGCACGCCGGGGTCAACCAGGATCCCAGGCGCCTCGACCGGGTGCTCCGTCACGTGGATCGGCTGTCGACCTCCCGGCTGCCTGGGCTGCGCGGATTGCTCGAGCTCGCGGTCGACCTCGAGGGGGAGCCGCCGACGCAGAGCGAGCTGGAGCGACGCCTCTTCGATGTTCTCGGTGACGTCCCGGGCATGCCGTCGGTGCAGCGGCAGGCGCCAGCGCCCTGGTCGCCGGGATCGGGGTCGATGGTCGACGCCCTCGTTTCGGACTGGAAGCTGATCCTGGAGGCCGACGGCCGTCGCTATCACCAGCGCGTCGCCGACTTCGAGAAGGACCGCTGGCGCGACGCGGAGGCAGCCATCCATGGGCTCCACGTCATGCGGTTCACCTACCTGCGCATCCGCGACGATCGGCCGGGCATCGTCGACCAGCTCGTCCGGTACGGGCGCCGGTTCGACCGCCGTGCCGCCTGACGTGTGGAGAGCAAGTCGCCTCGAGGGCCTGATCCGTCCACACGTCGGCCGGACGATGGGTTCCGTGGGCGTCAGGTGCCCCACGGGGTTCGATCCGTCCACACGTCACTGACCCGCGAGGATGGGTGACATGGCAACCGACGCTGCCCGCATCCTCGTCGTGCCCGGCCGCCCGTGGCTGGCCGACGCCGTCCGTGCCGGAGGGGCCGAGCCGGTCACCGAGGGGCGCGCCGATGCGGTGGTGTGGACCGATCCCAAGGATGCCGCCGGCCTGCGCCGGCTGCTGGACGACCAGCCCACCATCGACTGGGTGCAGCTGCCGTGGGCGGGCATCGAGCCCTTCGTGGACGTGCTCGACCACGACCGGCGCTGGACCTGCGGCAAGGGCGTCTACGCCGACCCCGTCGCCGAGCAAGCGCTCATGCTCGCCCTCGCCGGCCTCCGGGGCATGGGCACCTACGCCCGGGCCACGACCTGGGAGGGTCCGATCGGTCGCAACCTGCTCGGTGCCCGCGTGGTGATCGTCGGCGGCGGTGGGATCAGCGAGTCGCTGGTGCGCCTGCTCGAGCCGTTCCGCTGCGAGATCGTGGTCGTGCGTCGCACCGAGCAGCCCTTCCCGGGCGCGACCCGCACCGTCACGCAGCAGCACCTCGATGACGAGCTCCCCGATGCCGACCTGGTCGTGCTCGCCGTCGCCCTCACCCCGGAGACCGAGGGCCTCCTCGATGCTCGACGCCTCCGGTTGCTGCCGTCCCACGCCTGGCTCGTGAACGTGGCCCGCGGCCGCCACATCGTCACCGACGACCTCGTCGAGGTCCTGGCCGAGGGCGCCATCGGCGGGGCCGGGCTCGACGTCGTCGACCCCGAGCCGCTGCCCGACGGCCACCCGCTCTGGACGCTGCCCAACTGCTTCATCACCCCACACGTGGGGAACACGCCGGAGATGGCCGTGCCGCTGCTGTCGGCGCGGGTGCGGGAGAACGTGCGGCGCTACCTGGCGGGGGAGGAGCTCCTCGGCCCCGTCGACGTCGACGCCGGCTACTGACCGGCTACTGGGACCGGTCCTGGCCCGGGGAGAACAGGTGGGTCAGGCGCTGGAAGGGCTCCTGCATGGCCCGCAGCTGCTCGGCGGTTGAGGCCAGGCGATCGACCGTGGTCTCGATGTCCTGGAGCTGGACGAGCATGGCCTCGACCTGGACCCGCTGGGCCTCGAGCTGGCGGCGGATGGCACTGAGCTGGTCGCCCGACGGGGAGAAGGTGTCGACCAGGTCGCGCATGAGCTTCATCTGCTCGCTCGGCATCACCCGCCCGAGCTGCTGCTGGAGCGAGGAGAGCTGGTCCCCGGACAGGCCGAGGCGGCCGAGCACCTGGGCGAGCGGGTTCGAGGCGTCGTCAGCCATGGATCGACCGTACCGTGGCACGATGTCGCCGTGCCCGTGATCGGCTTCGACCACCTCGTGCTCAACGTCGCCGACGTCCGGCGCTCCCTCGACTTCTACGTCGGCACCCTCGGGCTGACCCCCGAGCGCGTGGAGGAGTGGGAGGCGGGCGAGGTCTTCTTCCCCAGCGTGCGGGTCGATGCCACGACGGTCATCGACATCATGCAGCTCGAGCGGTCCGGGCAGAACATGGACCACCTCTGCCTGGTCGTCGACGACGACGTCGACGAGCTGGCGGCACGCGGCGACCTGGTCATCGAAGACGGACCCGGGGAGCGCTGGGGAGCCCAGGGCACCGCCCGCTCGATCTACCTGCGGGACCCCGACGGGAACCTCGTCGAGCTCCGTCGCTACCCGCGCTGAGTGCTACAGTCTCCCGCTCCTACGGGCGTATAGCTCAGCTGGCTAGAGCGCACGCTTCACACGCGTGAGGTCACAGGTTCAAGTCCTGTTACGCCCACTCCTGTTTGCCCAGGTCACAGGCTTGCCGGGCCCCGAAATGGGGCCGGTTGGTCACGAAATGGTCACGAACGGATCAGCACCGGCCGGCATCCGAGGGCCCGAACGAGCACGATCCGGCACCGACGGGGCGGGGTTCAACGCCCGCCGTCGGGCTCGCTGACGTGCAGGCTGATGCCGAGGTCGGCGGCGATCTCGGTCAGCCGCTTCCCTACGTTGCGTGCGGTTCCGAACCAGAGCCGGCGGCCGTGGACGAGGCCGGCGGCGAGCGTTTCTCCGACCAGCAGCCCGGGTGAGCCGTAGGCGGCGCCGATCGCTACGGCCTCGTCGAGCAGCGGTCGTGGATCGAGCACCTGGAGCACCTCGGGATGCGGCCGCCGGATGGCCTGCTGGTCGGCGTCGCTCAACAGCTGCGACAGCTGGCCGGTGCCAGGGGAGTGGATCCGCTGGAGCAGCCGGTAGTGGCGGTAGGCGGGGAGCGCCAGGGTCTCGTCGAGATCCAGTTCCGGTGGCGGCGCGCCGACGAGAACGCGCACCGCCAGGTACTCATCGATCACCAGCAACGTTCAGCGGCTCCGCCGAGCGCTCTCAAGCTTCGTCGTCGGTGTCGTGACCACCGAGGACCGGGTCCGCTTCGAGATCGGCGTCCAGCGCGGCCTGGAAGTCGTCCATGAGGTCGCCGGTCGTGAGACGAAGCAGGATCTCGCGGCCTTCCGGGGAGATGTGCGGATCGCCGGCGCGCCGACGGCGTCGACGCTCCTCGAGCAGATCCTCACCAGTGGTCACGCGATCCATTGTGCCTCCGAGCGGCGAGGCTCCGACAGGGGGACGATCGGTCATCCGTCGGAGCCGTCGAGCAGGCGTGCGTAGCGGGTTGCCGCCTCGGCCTGCGCTCCGGGCAGCACCTTCTGGTAGCGGGCCAGCGTGAAGGCGACCGTGGAGTGACCGAGGCGCTCCTGGACGACACGAGCTTGCTCCCCGGAGGCGAGCATGATCGACGCAGCCGTGTGGCGCAGGTCGTGGAGCCGAAGCATCGGGACCCCGGCCCGTTCCACCCGTACCTTGAACCGCGCCGACACTCGCTTGGGATGGTGCGGAGAACCGTCGGGCTTCGCGAAGACGAGGCCGAGCGCGTCGGGGTCATAGGACTCTCCGAGCGCCAGCTTGTGCTCGGCTTGCTGGACTCGGTGGCGGCGCAGGGAGTCGATCGTGGCTGGGGCGAGATCGACGACACGCCGGGAGCGGTCCGACTTCACCGGAAGCATCGTCGGGACGGCACCCACCATCGTGTACTGCTGGGCGATCGAGATCCGCCCCGCGTCGAGGTCGACGTCGGACCAGCGCACGCCGAGCGCCTCACCCCGCCGGCATCCGGTCGCCAGGTAGAAGCGCCACAGCAGTGCGTCCGGGTCCTCGGCGACCGATGAGAGGAACCGGCGCGCCTGCTCCGGGGTCCACACCTTCGTTTCCGGTGCCTGGCTCGCCTTCTCCGACGGCGGGTCGGCGTTGAGGGCGACGTTCGTTCGCACGAGCCCCTTGCGGGCAGCGTCCTTGAGCGCTTTGCCGAGGACCGAGGCCAGGAAGCGGACGCTGCGTCGAGACAGGCCGCCTTCCTTCCCGTCCCGGCGCCCGGCAGTGAGGAGGCCGGCGTAGAGCTCGTCGAGCTGGCGCGCCGTCAGCAGATCCAGGCGGGTGCGGGCGATCGTGGGCCACTGCCTGGGATCAGGCGCGTCGCCGAGCTTCTGGGCCAGTAGGTGGTTGGTCACGACCCGCCGATACGCGATGACGGTCGTCGCCGGTGGCAGCGTGTCGGAGCGCCACCGCTGCCGCCCGCTCCCATCGCAGTCGTTCCGTAGAGCCGCCATGCCCCCGGCTGCGCCAGTTCGCCGCAGCCGGTCTTGCGAATCCGTCAGATAGGCCCGCTGACGCCCGCGTCGCCACATGAGCTGTTGACTTCGGCTCGGCACAGGACCCGGTTGCAGATGCGATCAACCATTACGGCTGGGTCGCCCTGAGGTCAGCGCAAGTCCGGGTCGGAATCGGCTTCCTCGGGCTGGGTCGTCTCGATGCGGTCGGCCGCCCGCGCGCTACTCCGACGGGCAGCCAGGTCAGACGCGATGAACAGCGCGAAGACGGCAAGCCCGCCCAGCACACCGACGGTCCTGTCATCGACGCGCACCGCGAGGCCAATCGCCAGCAGGGCTCCTGCCCCTGGGCCGGTCCAAGCCGGCCAGTCCCACATTCGGCCCTCTTCGTCCTCTCTGCGGAGCCACACATCCGCCAGTATCGCACCTTCGATTGGCGACCTATGTGGCTGATTGTGTAGCGGCCAAGTCGTGCCGGTTCTCCATAGCGCAAGAGGTGGTCCTCGACGCCAGCTACTCGGATGGTCGGGCGGAGCAATCCGGGACGGTATGGGGGAACCTCGGCCGAGCGCGACACTCCGGCACCTCGGCGGCATGCCTCATGCCGGCATGAGGGTCCAAATCAGGGATGATGTGTCAGGCAGAGGCGACCTATTTTAATGATGTCCTCTACATGCACGGATATGGATCGAGTTGGCCATACGGCTACCTTACAGTTCGCTTTGAGGCGTACAGGAGCGGCGACAACTATCCGTTCTGGGCCGATCAATACGAGTATCTGGACACGTCGTTCAACAAGCATCAGCAGCTTTGGTGTTCAGGCCCGCCGTTCATCTTTCGTGTCCAGTGCTGGGGTCCGTACAGTACCTACGATTCTGACAGCGATCTCGCTTGGTAGGGTTCGTGACAAGGTCACGGTGTTCGCGATCAGTGAGGAGAATTCATGAATGGCGGTAAGAGCGTCCCCGCCCAGGAGCGTGCAGATGGCTCCTTTTGGGCAGAACGCAATGGCGAGTGGCGTCAACTTGAACCCGAAGGAACATACTCAAGCCTGAGGTTTGGGCTCTCCTCCCGCGTCGTCCTCGCCATCGCAAAGGAGGAAGACGATGCTGCCATTGACGACTCGGTGTCGACGGGGATAGCAGAGTCGAAAGACCGCGGAATTGAAGACGAATGGCTCACCGAGACAAGAGATCTGATGGGCTCACTGGCTGACAAGGGCCGGATCGATCGAAATAGCCGCGCGTTCCGGCGTGCATCTGCTGCACTGGATGAGAGTAGCTCTCGCTAAGATCGGCTGTCGCAACGGCCAATTCATCTACCGACATCACAATTGCACCCGTAGCCTCGGACACCTCGGTGACGGCCCCGACTGGTGCCATGGCGGTTGACACACCCGAGTAGCACGCCCGAGGTGAGGACCATGTGGCCGTTGAATGGGTGCTGAAGAGGTCTTTGTAGGTGCTCGCGATCGGTTGTGGGCTTCGGTAGACCGCGTGCGTGCGCGGCAAGCCTGACCAGCAGTTGGCGGTGCTCTCTTCAATGAGCACCGAGGATCTGACCCCGGAGGATCAGGACTGCTGTGTGGTGCGTGTAACCGGGGATGGTCGTGAAGCCAGGTGCCCCCTATGGCTCGGAGACCCCCGCTTCATAGGGTGCCGCCCAACGCCGGCTGAGTGACAGCGCTGTAGCGCTCGGACCGTCCCGAAATCACGGCGAGCAGCGCCCACCAACGAGCGACTGTTGCTGGTGGGGCCGACGGGGGCTGCGTGCCGGTCGAGGCGCAGATTCGGGTGGCCCGGATGTCCGTTCAGATCTCGAGGATCGACACGTTGGCGTGCCCAGTGGCGAGGCGGCGCAGGTCGTCCGGGTCGTGAGTTGCCACGATGCCCCCACCGAGCCTGATCGCGGTTGCCACGGCGAGTGCGTCGATCGCCAGCTCGCTTCCGGCTCCGGCATCGGCGAGGAGGTGTCCGGCGATGCGAGCGATCCGGGTGCCGGTGGTGACGACTTGAGCGAAGCCACGGCCCAGGAGGGCATCGATGGGCTCGTCGGTGCCGTGCCCGCGGTAGAGCTCGACGAGCACGGCCGACGGGATCCGGACCGGAGCGTTGCGGCGGTGGGCACTTCGCATGGCGGCGCGCACGCGCTGATGGCGGTGGGTGTTCTCCCGGGGACGCGCCAGTGCCGAAACGGCCTCCGCGTCCAGGATCAGGACGGCCACGCGCCGTCGATCTGCTCCATGAGCCCGTCGGGCAGGGGGCCGTAGTCGTCGTCGAGCTCCCCGAGGTACTCATCGAGCAGGTCACGCTCGAGCTCGTGCTCCACAGCACGGGACACGAAGCCACTCAACCCGCGATCGCCCACACGGGACTCCACCCGGGACGCAAGGTTCTCCTCGACGCTGACGGACCACTTCGTCACAGCCATACGCCAATCCTACCATGGTAGGAAACGCGCTGCGGGCCGTGTGAGCACCCGGAGGCAGAGCCCGCTTCCCGTCAGCTGCGCTCGATGCCGAGCAGCACTTCGATCCGTTCGGCGGACATACCGAGCGCGTCGAGGGGCGTCTCGTCGCGCATCTCCCGGAGGAGCGCCAGCAAGTCCTCGCGGCGGGTGGGGTCGTCGAGGGCCTGGCGAGGGGTGAGACCGCCAAGGGCAGGGATGGACTCGTCGACCCACCGTTGCTCGTACTCGCGCATCTTCTGGTCGACCAGTTCCCGGACCTCGTCGGGCATGTCTTCGAGATCCATGTGCCCGGCGTCAGGGTCGAGATCATCGAGGTCGAACTCGTTCAGCTCCCGGTCCTCGATCACCGTGTAGTCGAAGAGGTCGTCGAGCGTCTGGAGCAGCCGTTCCTGACGCTCCTCCGAGTTCGATTCGACGGTCAGCAGCAGCCCGTCGAGGCGCAGGACGCCGCGAACGACCCGGTCGATGGCGTCGATGACGAACATCTCGTGCCAGACCGGCGTGTCGTCCTGGCGTTCGAAGGTCGCATCCAGTGATGCGATCACCTCGCCTGGGTCGTCACGCAACTCGCACACGGTGCGGCGCAGGACCAGCTGCTCACCCTCCCGGTTCGCCATCCGGGGCGGCAGGAACAGGGATCCGAACCACATGGCGAGGCTGTCGGCGTCGACCCAGTCATCGAGCAGCCGTAGCACCCGCTTTCGTTCCCGGAGCGGGACGAGCAGTGGAACGCCGAACAGCATCGCCTCGTCATCGACGACCGTCGCCCTGGCCAGGAGTAGTTCACCCACCTCGCGTCCCTCGCTGCCGGAATGCTCGGTCACGGTCAGCTCATCACCCGAGCCGGTGTCACGCAGCGTCAACGACTCGCCCTCGACGACACCGGTGATCTCCCACAGCCGCCGGGGTTCGTCGAGCACCTGCTCGAGCAGGCCGACCTCGTCAGCAGCGAGTAGCGGACCCCGCTGGTCGCCGTACCCCTCACCGAGACCGCCCTCGTGGACAGCGACATCGACGAGGAACGGATCGTCGAGGAACTGGCGGATCGCTTCGACGACATCGTCCCGGTCGCCTGCGGCCGACAGTGCCAGCCCGAACATCGTGTCGTGGCCGTCCGGGCCGGTGGCGTAATGGGTTGGCGCAGCACCGCTTGAACTTCTTGCCCGACCCGCAAGGACACGGATCGTTCCGCCCGGCGGCCGGTCGGAGCTCGGACTGGCGGGCCTTCTCGTCGGCGATCCACTCGACCAGCCCGGGGTCGATGCCGTCTCGGACCGCCAGCGTGTGGGCGCGGGACAGATTGCCCCGGTCCAACTCCAGAAGGGCCAGCGCCCCTGCCGCAGCCGGGAAGTCGGCATCGGCTCGAACGGCGGTGTCGAGCGACTGGTACGCCCGTTCGGGCTCGCGACCACGGAGCAGGGCGAGCCCGAGCAACGTCAGTGCGGGAGCGCGATGCCGACCCGAGGTGGTCTCGGCCAGCGCCGTGGCGAATCGCTCGAGATACATCGGCGTCCGGGCGTGGCTCTGCACGAACGCGGCGATGACGGCGCCATGGGCGAGGTGGTCGGCCAGCGTCCGGCCGTCGACCTCCTCTCCCCGGGTGAAAGCTCCGAAGGCGTCGGAGACCCGGTTGTAGGCGCGGTCACAGCACGGGTCGAAGCCGTAGAGCCGGCGGATCCCGTGGTCATGGTCGGTCGCCCGCTCCTGGCGGGTCTGCCACTCCTCGGCCGCCCAGCCCCACTCGATCCCCCGCCGCTCCAGCCCGATCGCCGACAACAGCTCACCGACCGGCGGGACCGGGCTACGGAACAGCCTCGGGTTCCGGGCCATCGCCCCCATCACGACCGGTAGCTCCTCCGATCCGCGGCCGTCACCGATCCAGCCCGACGCGGCATCGGACAGCGCCTCCTTCTCGGCCAGGCCGTCGCCGAGCTCGTCCTCGTCAATGACCTCGACCGACAAGACCCGGTCGGTTCGTGTGAAGACCAGGATGTCGCCCGGGTGGACCGCCTCGATCCAACCGAGCGGACCGTCGATCCGCGGGTTGGACATCTCCTCGTAGTCCATCCCGATCGAACCGCTGCCGTCGTCGAGTGGGAGTCCTTCGCGGCCGGATTCCCACAACACCACCGACAGGTCCGGCATCTCGTCGAGCGCCTCAGCATCGAGCTCGGCTGCGGTGACCCGATGCGTGAACGTCATCCCGGTCTCGATGAACGTGCGTACCGAGACCACCAGGCCGTCGTCAGGACGGTTGTCGATCGTCCAGTAGCCATCCGACCGCTCGATGACCGCGTCGATGTGGTCCTCGGGCTCCATACCCTCGTCATCCACACCGTCCGGCACGAGCCCGGCTTCGACCGCGCGGCGGGCCAGCTCCTCGACCGACAACGGCCCAGCGGCGAGCCAGCCATCGAGGGCATCCTGCAGCGGCGTACGGTCCACAAGGCGAGCGTAAGCGCTGACCGCGGGCGTGCAGACCAGTCCTTCCACGCCGAAGAGGCGGCCACCGGCGGTCCCGTCCACCGCCGTAGACTCCCCTTCGGCAACCCGGACGGTGGTCAAGCATTCCAGCGTGCGGCCAGTGCTCGTGGTGACGTCGACCCTCTCTCGCGACTGCTCGAGGGGAGGCGTTCTGGACAGCCGCTTGAGAACGGGTCTTCGGCGAGGTGTCAGACCCAGTGCGCGTCACCCAGAGTGGCGACACCTCGCCTTGGTTCATCGCGCCAGTGTCGACGTAGAGCACGGGCTCGGTGGGAGTCCGCAGTGCGGAGTTGGGCGTCCGGCGCTGACCGGTCGAGACGCACGTTCGAGGTCCGAACTGGTCACGAAGTGGTCACGAACCATTCGTCACAGAGGGGTACCAGCCGACACGGGAGTGTCATCTGCATTTCCTGAAAGCGCAGGTCAAGGTACTGAATGGCATGCAGCGACACAGGGCGACACGTGCTTCCTTGGAAGTTCAAGTCCTGTTACGCCCACGGGAACCCTCCGGGTTCCTTGGAGTTGTTCGGCTTCGCCTCACGACTCCGGCGACGATCCCCGCTCCGGCGGGGATCGGTCGCGTCCGGGGGCCTACTCCGGGACCGAGCCGAACGCGGCGGTGGGGTACAGCTCGGTCGAGGCGATCTGGGCCGGGTCGACGTTGCCCAGCAGGTCGATCTCGGCCGGCGTCGGCACGCCCGGGTCGAGGCGCTCGACGAAGGTGTCGTAGCCGCCGATGATGCGGCCGTCCGCGGCCCGGTACACGGCGGTCACCCCGACGTCGGTGAGCGGCTCTTCGAAGTCCGACTGGATGAGGAAGGTCGTGCGGACCCCGCTGAACTCGGCCTCGTTCGTCTGCACCTCGGTGATCGTGAAGCCACCCTCCATCGGGCCCGTCTCGCGCCAGCGAGCGACCTCGACCTGCACGTCCATGCCGGCGACCGGCACGGTCGGCGCGTCGAAGAAGAGCGCGGCGACGGCAACGGACTGGCCGGGCAGGACGACCTCCACGAAGCCGTCGTCGGCGCCGAGCGGGGCGCCGGCCTCGTCGAGGAAGGTGGCCGACACCTGCACGCCCTGGGCGAGCCAGTCGTCGTGCGGGTTCTGCACGATGATGGCGAACGTGCCCTCCCGGCGCGACTCGTCGAAGCGGTCGGGGACGACGGTGATGCCCTGGTCGGCGACCTGCAGCCCGGAGTCGGGCCCGGGCGGCAGGGTGACGTCGGAGGTGAGGTCCTCCAGGCTCGGCGTGTCCTCGTCCAGGACCGACGACCCGTCGTCGCCGAGGTCGAGCAGGTCACCCGACGCGGTGTCGTCGTCCGCCGAGCTCGTGATCAGCGCCCGGCCGCCGACGAAGGCGAGGGCGGCGACGATCGCGACCACGACCACGGCGATGAGCGGGGACCAGTTCCGCTTGGGCTCGACCGCCTCGTCGCGCTCCTCCCCGGCCCACCGGTCCAGGAGGCGCTCGGCCTCCGGGTCGGCGCCGTGCTCGGTGAAGGGGTCCGCGCCACCGACGAGGTCCTCGGCGTGGGCGAGCGGGGCACCCGCCGCGAGCATCGCGGCGAAGGGATCCTCGTCCTCGTCCTCGACGTCGGCCCCGGTCTCTTCCTCGGTCCCGGTCCCGGTCGCTGCCTCAGCCTCGGTCTCGTGCTGGCGCATGCGACGTGCCGCCTGCAGCTGCTCGGCGCGGGAGCGGAGCCGGGCGATGGTCTCGTCCGACGGGCCCGTCGCCTCCGTCTCCTCGTCGCCCGCCATCGGTCCCTACGAGAGGGTGGTCTCCAACCGCGCCAGCGCGTCCTCCTCCTCGATGTCCAGCGCGAACGCGAGCTCGGACACCAGGACCTGGCGGGCCTTGACGAACATGGACTTCTCGCCGGCGGACAGGCCCTTGTCGGCCTCGCGCAGCGCCAGGTTCCGCACCACCTCGGCCACCTGGTAGACGTCGCCGGACTTCAGCTTCTCCTGGTGGTTCTTGAACCGCCGCGACCAGTTGGTGGGCTCTCGGACGTCCTTCTTGGCCAGCACCTCGAAGACATCCTCGACATCCTCGTCCGAGATCGGGTAGCGCATGCCGATCTCCTCGGCGCGGTCGGAGGGCACCTTCAAGGTGAGCTCGCCGTGCGTCATGCGCAGGACGAAGAACTCCTTCTCCTCCCCGAAGCTCTCCATCACCTCGGTCTTCTCGATGACGGCGGCCCCGTGGTGGGGGTACACGACCTTGTCGCCGACCTTGAACGTCACGCTGGCACTCCTAGAAAGCCGTCGCCGGGAGGCGGAACCGAGTTGCGGATCCTATTGGGTGGTCGCCGGAGTCCAGCCACCGCCGGTTCATCCGCGGTCTCAGGCCTCGATCACGATCTCGACCGGCAGCGGCGCCAGCGGGGGTGGTGCGTCGGGTGCGGGCTCGGTCCAGACCTGGGCCGCGAGCCGGCACGGCTCCCCGATGCACGGGTTGCCCTCCAGGGCGGTGGGGACGATGAGGCGGGCCTGGATCCCGCCGAAGACCCAGTCGAGCTCGACCATGGCGCCGTTGCACGCAGTCGGCCCGCACAGCATCAGCTCGAGCCCGCTGTTGGGTCCGACGTCGGGCACGAAGACCTCGACGTGGTCGCCGGGCCGGTACGGGCCCTCGGACCGGACCTCCAGCACCGGCCGGTCCCGATCGATGGGACCGTCGGTGAAGGACAGATCGATCATGGGGACGGCGCGCCCGGCCACCGCATCCCCCCAGACCTGCAGGCGGCAGGCCACGGCGGCGCAGTCGATGTCCTGCCCGGTGGTCGCGGCATCCCACACCGGCGCCGAGAAGACCCGCCACAGCCGGACCTGGAAGGTCGCGGTCCCGTCGTCGCCGACGATGCCGTTCGACGGGGCGTCGGTGCAGAAGCCGCCATCCGCGGTGCACACGGCGGCCCCGACGCCGGTGCCCGGGCGGAGCCCGTCGACCCGGACCGTGACCGCCTCCCCGTCATCGAAGGGCCCGTCGCCGACGAGCGCGGCCGTCGGCGGATCGGGCAGGGGAGCGGACGGATCGAAGTCGACCAGCACGCCGCCCGACTGGTCGTAGTCCGAGAGCATCCCCATGCCGATGAGGCACCGCTGGGCCTCGGACGCGCAGTCGATCTCCTGGCCGTCGAGCACGACCAGGCGTCGGACCTCGAACCCCACCGTGGCCACGCCGTCGGCGTCGGCCGTCGTCTGCGCGAAGCGGCCGATGTTGCAGGCGTCGACGCCGCGGGCACCGTGGTCCTGGCCCGCCTCCCTGGTGCACATGACGACCCCGACGGACTCACCGGGTGGGAAGCCGGTGCCGGTGACCTGGACGGTCTGGCCGTCGACCAGGCCGGTGGCGGGCTCGGCCTTCACCGGCAGGCCGATGGACGCCTTGCCGTCGTCGGGCGCGCCGAGGGCGAGCGGCGCCGGGAAGGCATCGGGGACGGATGGGTCGTCGCGCCGGTCGGCATCGGGCTCGGTGGTCGTGGTGGTGGTGGTCGCGTCCTCGTCGACGGCGACCTCGGCGTCCCCGCTCGGCACCAGCAGCAGCACCGCCGCGGCGAGCGCGGCGACCACGGCGAGGGCGCCCAGCACGGCCCGGCTGCGCGGCGCCTCGTCCCCGATGGCGGCACCGGCCAGTGCGAGATCGATGACCTGCTCGGCGTCGTTCGTCATGTCGGACCTCCGCCCGTCGTCCCCGTGCACCAGTGAACCACAGCGCCATCGACCTAGGGTCGGCCCATGGCCGAGGCGCTCGAGGGTCCCCTCACCCCGATCCAGCAACGGGTGCTCGGCGCCCTGGCCGAGAAGGCCGCCACCGTGCCCGACACGTACCCGATGACGCTGCGGGGTCTGCAGACGGCCTGCAACCAGAAGAACAACCGCGAGCCGGTCACCGACCACACCGAGGGCGAGATCCAGGCCGCGCTGGACGAGCTGAAGGCCCGCCACCTCGTGCGCTTCGTCTACGCCAGCCACGGGGCGCGCAGCACCAAGTTCCGCCACGTGCTCGACGAGCGCCTCGGCCTCGAGGCGGGCGAGCTCGCCCTCGTCACCGCCCTGCTGCTGCGGGGGCCGCAGACCCTGAACGAGCTGCGCACCCGCACCGAGCGGGCCCACGCCTTCGCCTCCAACGACGAGGTGGCCACCACGCTCGAGGGCCTCGCCGCCCGCACCGACCCCGTCGTGGTCCACCTGCCCCGCCAGCCCGGCCAGAAGGAGACCCGCTGGGCCCACCTGCTCGGCGACGGGCCCGACGAACGTCTGCCGGCTCCGACGGCTGTCACGCCCGCACCGGCAGCGGCAGGAGGGGAAGGGTTGGCGGCCCGCGTCGCCGAACTGGAGGAGCGGGTGGCCGCGCTCGAGGCGCTGCTCACAGATCCAGACCACACCCCCGAGGAGATCCCCCCGACATGATCCAGTGGACCGAAGAGCAGCAGATGGTGCGAGACGCCGTCCGTCAGTTCGTCGAGGCCGAGGTCGCACCCCGGCGCGACGAGCTCGAGTTCGGCGACACCCCGCCCTACGACGTGCTGCGCAAGCTCTACAGCACGTTCGGCATGGACACGATGGCGAGGGAGCGGTTCAAGCGCCAGATCGAGTTCGAGAAGTCGGTCGAGGAGGCCATCGCCAAGGGCGAGGAGCCCCCGACCAAGGAATCGTCCGGGGGTGGTGACGGCTCGATCACGATGATCCCGATCATCGAGCTGTGCCGCTACAGCCCGGGCCTGGTCACCGCCATGGGCGTGTCCACCGGCCTCACGGCCTCGGCCATCACGTCCAAGGGCACGATCCGCCAGAAGGAGCGCTGGGCGCTCGACCTGCTGACGCTGGACAAGATCGGCGCGTGGGCGATCACCGAGCCCGGCTCGGGCTCCGACGCCTTCGGCTCGATGAAGGCCACGGCCCGGCGCGACGGGGACGAGTACGTGCTCAACGGGTCCAAGACCTTCATCACCAACGGGCCCTACGCCGACACCATCGTCTTCATCTGCAAGCTCGACGAGGGCAACCCGCCCGAGGAGCGCAAGGTCCTGTCCTTCGTCCTCGACTCGGGCATGCCGGGCCTCGAGCAGTCGAAGCCGCTGCGCAAGATGGGCATGCACTCCAGCCCCACGGGCGAGCTGTTCCTCGACGACGTGCGCGTCGGCATCGACCGCCTCATCGGCGAGACCGAGGACATGCCCAAGGGCGGCCGCGAGGGCGCGAAGGCCACGTTCCTCATGGAGCGCGCCGGCGTGGCCGCCATGGCGCTCGGCATGATCGAGAAGTGCCTCGAGCTGTCGGTCGAGTACGCCAAGGACCGCGTCCAGTTCGGCCAGCCCATCGGCCAGTTCCAGCTGATCCAGGAGAAGCTGGCCCGCATGGAGGTGGCTCGCCTCAACGTCCAGAACCTGGTGTTCCGGACCATCGAGTCACAGGCCGCCGCGGCCCGGGGCGAGGAGATGGCCATGACGCTGGCCGAGGCGTCGGCCATGAAGCTGTACTCGGCCCGGGCGGCCACCGAGGTCGCCCTCGAGGCGGTCCAGATCTTCGGTGGCAACGGCTACATGTCCGAGTACCAGGTCGAGCAGCTGGCCCGTGACGCCAAGGTGCTGCAGATCTACGCCGGCACCGACGAGATCCAGATCACCCACATCGCGCGAGCGCTGCTGGCCTAGACCGGCGCATGTCCAGGCGGGGCAGCCACCACGCCACGTTGGGACCGACGCCGACGGCGAACACCAGCGTCCCGACGCCCACGGTGCCGCCGAGCAGGAACCCGGTGCCGAGGGCGACGACCTCGATGGCCGACCGGACCCGTCCGACGCGCAGACCGCGCCGGGCGAGTCCGGTCATGACCCCGTCGCGGGGGCCGGAGCCGAGGCCGGAGCCGATGTAGAGGCCGGAGCCGGGACCCCACAGCCACACGCCGAGGAGCAGGAACGCCGCCTGCGCCCACAACCGGTCGGGGCGGTCGACGACCGCCAGCGTGAGGTCCATGGTGGCCCCGATCACGAACACGTTCAGCACCGTGCCCACGCCGGGCCGCTCCCGCAGGGGGATCCACGCCAGCAGGACCACGATGCCGACGCCGATGCTGGCCGTGCCGATCGTGATGCCGAGCCGCTCGGACAGGCCCTGGTGCAGGACGTCCCACGGGGCGGCACCGAGATCGGCGGCGACCACCAGCCCGAGGCCGACGCCGAGCAGCACCAGTCCGAGGACGCACCGGACGAGCCGGGTCAGGCGGGGCGAGGGGAGCACCAGGCGACGCTAGCGAGCAGCGGGCTGGGCGCCCCAGGGAGATGGGGTGGCGGGCGGCCGGGGGAGCAGCCGCCCGCCACCGATCACCGGCTCACCCAGATGCCGGCGACGTCGTGGCCGGTGGCCACGCCGGGGAAGGCGTCGCTGCCGGCCTCGGGGCCGTAGCCGAGGATGTTGTGCACGTCGGGCTGGGTGGCGATCGCCCACACGGCGGTGGACAGCCACACGTTGTAGACCTCCTCGGCGAAGCGCCGGGTCAGGTCCTGGAAGATGGCGTCGCGCGCCTCGCCCGGAGCAGTCTCGCGGCCCTCGTCGAGCAGGCGATCGATCTCGGGATCGGCCATGCGACCGAAGTTCACGGGCGAGCCCGTGTACCACCAGTTGTTCTCCCGGTCCGGGTCGGTGCCGGGGTGGTTGCGGAAGGCCATGGCCTGGAAGTCACCGGCCAGCGCCTTGTTGATGGTGGTCGCCGGCGGGGGAGAGGCTGATGTCGATGCCGGCGTCGGCCAGCTGGGTCTGGATCTCCTGGGCCGTCAGCTGGCCGGACTCGGTGGACACGAAGGTGTACGAGAACGACAGCTGCTCACCCGTGGCCTCCTCGTAGGCGGCGGCGTGCTCCTGGGCCTTGGCCAGGTCGTACTCGGGGAAGCCGGGGTCGGCGACGTGGCCGGGGACGTCCTCGGGGAACGGGCCGTTGGCCACGGAGCCGAGGCCCGAGCCGCGCACGTCGATCAGCAGCTGGCGGTCGAGCGCGTGGGCCAGGGCCAAGCGAGCATCCTTGTTGTCGAAGGGCGCCGCGTCGACGTTCAGCATTAGGTAGTTGACCTCGCTGTAGTCATCGGTCGCGAGCAGCTCGATCTGGTCGCCCTCGGCGAGGGGCTGCAGGCGCTGGGCGATCTGCTCGGTGTCGGAGGTGTGGATCACGTCCACCTGGCCGGCCTCGAGGGCGTTCACGCGGCTGGCGACCTCGGGGATCGGCTGGTACGTGAGCCGGTCGAGGTAGGGCAGCTGGGTGCCGTCGGCATCCGTGCGCCAGTAGTCCGCGTTCTTGACGGTGACGAGCTCCTCGCCGACGGTCCAGCTCTCGAGCTGGAACGGGCCGGTGCCGACGAGCTCGTTGCCGCAGTCGTCGCTGTCGAGCTGGGCCTGGCCCATGATGCCGATGCGGTTCGAGCCGTAGAGCGCCCAGTCGAAGGCGGACCACGGACGGGTCATGTCGACCTGGACGGTCAGGGGGTCCACGACCTGGACCGAGGCCACGTCCTGGAACACGAAGCGGAACAGCAGCGGGCTGCGGTTCTCGTAGGCGCCGCGGTACGCGTCGATGTTGTTGGCGACGACCTGCGCGTCGAGCGGGGTGCCGTCGTGGAAGGTCACGCCCTCGGGGAGCGTGATGGTCCAGGGGGTGAAGTCCTCGTTGGGCTCGACCGACTCGGCCAGGTGGGGCTGGATCTGGCCGTCGGCGTCGGGCTTGGTGAGGGTGTCGTAGATGGTCGCGGCGACCTGCATGCCCGAGATGGCCAGCTGGGCCTCGGCGAGGCAGAACCCGCCGTTGGTCTCGGCCTCGAGGGCGTAGGTGAGCTCGCCGCCGGGGGTGGGGTCGCCCTCGGGTGCGTCGGGCACCGAGTCCTCCACGCCGCCGGTACCGGTCGTGCCGTCGCCGGCGTCGGTCGAGGTCTCGTCCCCGCCGCCGCAGGCGGCGGCGACCATCGCGAGGCCCAGCACGAGCGCGAGCGCCCGGAGCCACCCCCGCGTCGAAGTCGTGTTCGTCACAGCATTCCTCTTGTTGTTGACAGTGTGTCAACAACGCTGGCTGCTACTTGACCGACCAGTCAATTCGAGTCTGGCACCCTGAGCCGGTGACCTCACCACGCGTCGTCTGCTGCGGCGAAGCCCTCGTCGATCTCATCGGCGCCGACGACTCCGGTCGCACCTGGCACGCCGCGCCGGGCGGGTCGCCCTACAACGCGGCCGTGGCCGCCGGCCGCCTCGGTGCGCCGACCAGCTTCCTCGGGGTCCTCTCCGACGACCGGTTCGGCCAGCTGCTCCGTGAGCACCTCGACGCGTCCCACGTGTCCTGGCGGACCTGCCCGATCACGACCGAGCCGACCACCCTCGCCGTGGTCACGCAGGGTCCCGACGACGCCGAGCCCGCCTTCGCCTTCCACGTCGCCGGCACCACCACCGTGTCGGCGCGCACGATCGACCTGCACCTGCCCGCAGACACGGGCGTGCTGCACGTGAGCGGTTCGATGGCCCTCGTGCTCGAGCCGGCGGCCTCGCGGATCGAAGCGCTCCTGGCCGCGGCCCGCCACCGCACCCTCGTGCACCTCGACCCGAACCCGCGCCCCTCGGTCGCAGGCGGGCGGCAGCGCTACCTGGCCCGGCTCGACCGGTGGCTCGGGCTGGCCGACGTCGTGAAGGTCAGCGCGGCCGACATCGAGTGGCTGGAGCCTGGCGTCGACCCCATCGACCTGGCGCACCGCTGGCTGCAGCGCCCCACCGGCGAGCCGGGGCAGGAGGGGCATGACGTGCCGGGCGCGATCGTGATCACGCGCGGGGCCAGGGGCGCGGCCGTGGTGTGCGCCGCCGGCGTGGTCGAGGTCGTGCCGACCGGTCAGGTGGACGTGGTGGACACCGTCGGTGCCGGCGACACCTTCGCCGGCGCCATGCTCGCGGCCTTCGCCGCCCACGGCGTCACGGATCGCAGCGCGCTGGCGGGCCTCGACGAGCACTGGTGGCACACGGCGCTGACGTTCGCCGTCGAGGCCGCCGGCATCGCGTGCAGCCGCGTGGGGGCCGACCCGCCCTGGCGCCGGGAGCTCTGAGCTACAGGCCCAGGTGCCGCTTGGAGATGATCTCCTTCATGATCTCGGTGGTGCCGCCGTAGATCGTGGTGACCCGGGCATCGGCGTAGGCCCGGGCGATGGGGTACTCGGTCATGAAGCCGTAGCCGCCGAAGAGCTGCAGGCACTCGTGCAGGGCCCGGTGCTGGAGCTCGGTGCACCACCACTTGGCCATCGAGGCCTCCTCGGCGGTGAGGGTGCCCTCGTTGAGGGCGAGCACGCACTTGTCGATGTAGGCCTGGCCGATCTCGACCTCGGTGGCGACCTCGGCCAGCGTGAACCGGGTGTTCTGGAACTTCCCGATCGGCTGGCCGAACGCGGTGCGCTCCTTGACGTAGTCCAGGGTCCAGTCGAGGCCGGCCTTGGCCGCGGCGACGCCGGCGACCGCGATGGACAGCCGCTCCTGGGGGAGCTTGTCGACCAGGTGCAGGAATCCCTTGCCCTCGTCGCCGATGAGGTTGGCGGCGGGCACGCGCACGTCGTTGAAGAACAGCTCGGCGGTGTCCTGGCT
>DMTU01000161.1:22698-23414 GCA_003476595.1 Acidimicrobiaceae bacterium
ACCAGGTCGGCGTTGATGCCGTTGGTGATGAAGGTCTTGGAGCCGTTGACGATCCAGTCGTCGCCGTCTCGAACGGCGCTGGTGGTCATCGAGGCCAGGTCCGAGCCGATGGCCGGCTCGGTCATGGCGATGGCGGTGATCAGCTCGCCCGAAGCGATGCCCGGCAGCCAGCGGGCCTTCTGCTCCTCGGTGGTGAGGGTGAGGAAGTACGGCAGGCAGATGTCGTTGTGCAGGGTGATGCCGAGGCCGGCTCCACCGGCGCCGGCGGCCTGGACCTCCTCGATGACGACCTGGTTGTAGCGGAAGTCGTCGACGCCGCCACCGCCGTGCTCCTCGGGCACCGCCATCCCCAGGAAGCCGTGGGACCCGGCCTTCGCGAACAGCGAGCGGTCGGCGATGCCCTCGGCCTCCCACCGCTCCAGGTTCGGGGTGATCTCATCGGCGACGAACCGCCGGAAGCTGTCCCGGAACAGCTCGTGCTCTTCGTCGAACAGGGTGCGCTCCATGGGGGGCGACGCTACCCGGAGCCCTACGATGCGCAGTCCGAAGCCGAAGGTCCCAGGGCGGGCCCTGGAACGAGCACCCCCGTGTCGATGCCACGCACCCTGTCCACCCGCCGCAGCCTCCTCGCCGCCGCGCTCGTCGTCGCCCTCGGCGCGTTCACCACACCGGCGCTGGCCCAGGACGACACCTCGACCACCAGCAACCCCGACTGC
>DMTU01000161.1:23665-27066 GCA_003476595.1 Acidimicrobiaceae bacterium
GGACCCGTGCGCGACGACCACCACGACCACGACGACCGCGCCGCCGTCGAGCCCGCTGCCCCCGCCGCCCCCGCCACCGGGGGAGACGGAAGGTTCGACGCCTCCCGAGGACACGGTGCCCCCTGAGCACGCCGGCGACCAGGATTCGCCACCGGAGTCGGTGCCGCTGTCGGAGGAGACCATCCCACCGCCTCCGGGTGAGCCCGTCGACCCCCTCGCCGCCGAGCGCCTGATCCGCCGGGAGCTGCGGGTCGCCCAGGCCGAGGTCCTGCAGAGCGCGGCCGAGGTCGAGGCGGCCGCCACCCTCGTCGACGAGCTGGCGGACCGCCTCGCCGCGCTCCAGCAGGAGCTGGCCCACCTCGACGTCGCCCAGCAGCTGAAGGTCCAGGAGCTCGAGGACGCCCAGGTCCGGTTCCGGGAGCGCATCGCCAACGCCGTGGTGCGGGGCAACGCCGCCGAGCTGGACACGGTGATGACCTCACAGGACGGCACCGTGCTGGAGATGCGCAAGGTGTTCCTCGCCTCGGTGTCCGAGGCGGACAGCCGCTCGGTCGCCGACCTGGTGCAGGCCAAGGCCGTCATCGACCAGGGCGTCCTCGACGCCGTCGACGCGGTGGCCCGGACCCGGCGCGAGCTGCGCGCGGCCCGCCAGGCGCTCCAGGACTCGCTGCGGATCAACACCGAGCGCAAGTTCCAGCTCGCCGTGTTCAGCGCCGGCTCCGAGATCGTGATCCGTGGCTTCGTGTTCCCGGTGGGGGAGCCCTTCAGCTTCATCGACTCCTGGGGCTACCCCCGCATGATGGGCACCGAGTACGAGCACGGCCACCAGGGCGTCGACATCATGGCGCCCTTCGACACCCCCCTCTACGCGGTGGAGCGGGGCATCGTCACCCGGCTCGGCACCGACGTCCTCGGCGGCACGAAGCTGTGGCTCAAGGGCCAGTCCGGCACGTACTACTACTACGCCCACCTCGCGTCCTACGCCGAGGACATGGCCGAGGGCGCGGTCGTCAGCGCCGGCGATGTGGTGGGCTTCGTCGGCGACACCGGCAACGCCCAGGGCGGGGCCCCGCACCTCCACTTCCAGGTCCACCCCGGCGGCGGCGAGGCCGTGAACCCCTACGGCCTGCTGCGCGTGGTCGCCGACCTGTCGCGCCGGTAGACCTGCACGCCGTGGACCTGCGCGCCAGCCTCGAAGCCGACTGCACCCCGGACACCCTCTTCGAGTGGGTCGGTGGGCTCGACACCTACGACCGCTGGCTCGAGATCGTGCCCCGCACCACCGACGCCGAGCCCATCGACGGCGACCCCGGACCGGCCTGGCACGTCACGCTGCGCGGGCGGCTCGGGCCGCTGGCCCGGTCCAAGCGGCTGCGCATGGTGCGCACCGAGCACACGCGACCGGTGGGCGAGGTCCCGGGGTGCGCCGTGTTCGAACGGCGTGAGACCGACGGTCGGGAGCACGCGACGTGGCGGCTCACCGCGACGGTGGAGCCGACCCCGACCGGCAGCTGCCTCGTGATGGACCTGCACTACGGCGGCTCGCTGTGGGTGCCGTTGCTCGACCGCGTCCTGACCAGCGAGATCGAGGCGTCGCGCCAGCGGCTCCGGGCGCTCGTCGAGACCTGAGCGTCAACCTGCAGCGACGGCCGACCAGCGCCCGTCGCGGCAGGCCACGTCGAGGGCGACGCCGTAGAGGTCGCTCAGCCGCTGGCTGGTGAGCAGGGACGCCGCCGGGCCGAGCCCGCTGATGCGGCCGCGGTCCAGGAGCACGACGCGGTCGAAGGCTGCCGGGATCTCCTCGAGGTGATGGGTGACCAGCACGAGCGGGGCGGCCGTGGTGTCCGCGGCGGCGTCGAGCCGCCGCAGCAGATCCTCGCGCCCGCCCACGTCGAGTCCCGCCGTCGGCTCGTCGAGGACGACGATGCCGGGACGGCCGGTGAAGGCCCGGGCGAGCAGCACCCGCTGGCGCTCGCCCGAGGACAGGGTGCGCAGCGGGCGGTGCTCGGTCTCCTCGTCGATGCCGAACAGCCGGAGCTGGGCCGAGGCGTCGGCGTGCTGGTCGTCGCCGTAGGCGTGCCACCACGTCTCCAGCGCCCCGTTCGGCGCGGCCAGCACCACCTCGTGCGGGGTCATCGTCGGGCGGAGCAGGTCGGTGAGCGCCTGGCTCGTGTAGCCCACCCGCCGGCGCAGCGCCCGCATGTCCGTGCGCCCCAGCGTCTCGCCGAGCACGACCGCTCGACCGGACCACGGCCGGAGCCAGGACGAGAGCAGCCGGAGCAGCGTGGTCTTGCCCGAGCCGTTCGGTCCCACGATCACCCAACGCTCGCCGGCGCGGATGGTCCAGTCCAGTCCGGTGAGGACCGGCACGCCGTCGACGGCGACGTCGACGGCGTCGAGCTCGACCACCGCCTCCGGTGCCTCGGCCGGCGCGTCGGCCAGCGCGTCGGACGGTGGCTCGGTGGGCATCGGGCCTTTGTACCCTGTGCCCCATCGGAACCGCACTCGGCCTGGTGGCTGTCGCCGTCCTCATCACCGCCAACGCCGCGTTCGTGGCGAACGAGTTCGCGCTCGTGGCCGTGGACCGTGGCCGGGTCAGCCGGCACGCCAAGGAGGGTCGCAGCGCGGCGCGGGTCACCGAGAAGCTGCTCCGCCGGCTCTCGTACCACCTCTCCGGCGCCCAGCTCGGCATCACCATCACCTCCCTCGTGCTCGGCTTCATCGCCGAGCCGACGGTCGCGGCCGTCATCGAGCCGGCCGTCGCCGCGGTCGTCGGCGAGAGCAGCGGGCGTGGCGTGTCCATCGCCGTGGCCCTGGCCCTGGCCACCACGGTGCAGATGGTGCTCGGCGAGCTCGTCCCGAAGTCGCTCGCCATCGCCTACCCGACCGGCACCGCCTACTTCCTCGCCCCGGTCATGCGGGTCTACGGCATCGTCGTCAAGCCCGTGGTCGCCCTCTTCAACGGGTGCGCCAACTGGGTCGTCCACCGCCTCGGCATCGAGCCGCAGGAGGAGCTCCGCTCGGTGCGGGGCCTGGATGAGCTGGACCTGCTGTTCCGATCCTCGGGGGAGGAGGGCACGATCGACGAGGACTCGGTGAACCTGCTCACCCGGGCGGTGCGCTTCTCGGAGAAGTCCGCCGTGGATGCGCTCGTGCCGCGCCTGGAGACGGTCGGGGTCGCCGTGGACGAGACCGTCGCCGACCTCACCGCCCGCGCCGTCACCACCGGCTTCAGCCGCTTCCCGGTCTACGACGGCGACCTCGACGACATCGTCGGGGTCAGCCACGTCAAGGACGCCTTCGCCGTCCCCTACGAGCAGCGGGGCACCACGTCGGTCCGCGCCGTCATGGCCGACCCCCTCGTCGTGCCCGAGACGATGCAGCTGTCGATGCTGCTCGTG
>DMTU01000161.1:27244-27500 GCA_003476595.1 Acidimicrobiaceae bacterium
GAGGAGATCGTCGGCGAGATCGACGACGAGCACGACCGGGCGGCGCCGCCGCTCACCAGGGTCCAGCGCCCGGGGGAGTGGGTGCTCGGCGGCGGGCTGCACCGCGACGAGGTGTTCGACGCCTGCGGCCTCGAGCTGCCCGACGGCCCCTTCGAGACCCTCGCCGGGTTCGTGCTCGACACCCTCGGCCGGGTCCCGGAGGAGGGCGACGCCTTCGACCACGGCGACTGGAAGGTCGTCGTCCGCGAGATGGACC
>DMTU01000270.1 GCA_003476595.1 Acidimicrobiaceae bacterium
CGAAGGGGTAGAAGCGGAGCGCCTCGGCCCCGGCGAGGTGCACCGGGAAGGCCGGCCCCGGGACGTTGCTCGCCCCGAAGTCCATGTGCACAGCCATCGCCCGGACGGCGAGCGGCGTCACCGGTGAGACGACTTCGAGGATCGCGTCGGTGTGCGGGACCGCTGGCTCGTTGCGAGCACGAGCGGCGGCGTCGTGGAGGGCGTGCAGGCGCGCTTCGGGGTCCGCGATGTCGACCGGCACCGGGTACCGCACGATGGCGACCCGGTTCCCGCCGACGGGGTCGCCGGCGGTGCGGGTGCTGATCGGCATGCTCACGCGGAGCTCGGCGACGGGGTGGCCGAGCTGCTCGTGGTAGCGGCGCATGCCGCCGGTGATGCCGGCGAGGAAGGCGTCGTTCAGGGTCGTGCCCGTCGCCTTCGCTGCACCCCGCAGCTCCGCGAACGGCACGTCGAGCACCCGGAACCGCCACGAGAGCCCCCGGTCGGCCATCACCGGGGAGAGGGTCTCTCCGACCGGGCGCACCATCCGGGCGATCGAGCCGCCCGATCGGAGCCAGCCGCGGGTCGTGGCGACCGGGTCGCGCGCCAGCTGACCCAGGGTGGGCAACGCCGCCCCGGCGGTGCGAGCCCCGAGGTGGGCGGCGCGCCTGGCGTGGTGGGCCACCGCCTGCCGGGCGAGATCGGCGGACGTCAGCCGCTCGGGCGTCGGCGCCTCGGGCCAGTCCGCGGGTTCGGCATCGGGCTCGAGGTCGAACAGGACGAGGGCGAGCTGCATGCCGCCGACACCGTCGGTCAGCGAGTGGTGGGCCTTGATGACCAGGGCAGCGCCGTCGCCGTCGACGCCCTCGACCAGGGTCGCCTCCCACAGCGGTCGGCTCCGGTCGAGCCCGGCCATCGCCGTCGTGCGGGCGATCTCCAGCACCGAGTCGAGCGTCCCGGGGGCGGGGGCCCGCAGGCGGCGCAGGTGGTAGCCGAGGTCGAAGTCCTGGTCGGTGACCCATCGGGGCGGGGCCAGGCGGAAGGGGGTGGAGACGACCCGGTCGCGGAAGTGCGGCGCGACCCGGGTGGCCTTCTCGAAGCGATCGACCAGCCGGTCCCAGTCGGGGGCGCGGTCGAGCACGGTGACGGCGGTGACGGTGAACCGGAGGAGGGGGTCCTGCTCGAGGTACCAGATCCAGGCGTCCGTGGGCTCCATGAAGCGGTCGGTGACCACGATGACCTCCCGGTCTCGGCAGCGGCTCCCCGAATGGTGCGCAGCGCGAGCCGTGGGGGCCAGGGCAGAACGTCCCGGTGTGGCGAGATCCGGGCCCCGGACCCGTGCCCAATAGGCTGCACGTCTCCCATGCGCGACTTCTCCGACGACCTCACCGACCTGCGGCGCCGCCTCGAGGAGGCCGCGACCTACCTGCGGATCGAGGAGCTGCGGGCCCGGCTGCCCCAGCTCGAGACCGAGGCCGGTCGCCCCGACCTCTGGGACGACCAGGAGCGAGCCAAGGAGGTCAACGCCGAGCTGTCGGCCACCACCGACGACCTGGACGCGTTCGACGCCCTCGCCGGTCGCATCGAGGACGCCGAGACGCTGGCCGAGATGGCCCGCGAGGAGGGCGACGAGAGCCTCGAGCCCGAGATCGCCCAGGCCATCACCGAGATCGAAGGCGACTTCGACCGGATCGAGCTGCGCTCGCTGTTCTCCGGCGAGCACGACGAGCGCGACGCCATCTGCGAGCTGCACTCCGGCGAGGGCGGGGCCGACGCGTCCGACTGGGCCGAGATGCTCCTGCGCATGTACCAGCGCTGGGCGGCCAACCACGGCTTCGAGGTCGAGATGGAGGCGGTCACCGAGGGCACCGAGGCCGGCATCTCCTCGGCCACCTTCATCATCAAGGGCCGGTGGGCCTACGGCTGGCTGCGCTCCGAGCACGGCGTGCACCGGTTGGTGCGGATCAGCCCGTTCAACTCCCAGGGCAAGCGCCAGACCGCCTTCGCCGCGCTCGAGGTCGTGCCGCTGCTGGACGAGGCCGAGACCGACGTGGAGATCGACGACAAGGAGCTGCGCATCGACGTGTACCGCTCCTCGGGCGCCGGCGGCCAGCACGTCAACAAGACCGACTCGGCGGTGCGCCTCACCCACCTGCCCACCGGCATCGTGGTGGCCTGCCAGAACGAGCGCAGCCAGCACCAGAACAAGGACCGGGCCATGACCATGCTCAAGGCCAAGCTGGCCGAGCTCGAGCGCCAGAAGCGGGTGGACGAGCTGGCGTCGATCAAGGGCGAGCAGCGCAGCGTGGGCTTCGGCTCCCAGATCCGGTCCTACGTGCTGCAGCCGTACCAGATGGTCAAGGACCTGCGGTCCGACTTCGAGGTCGGCCAGGTCGACACCGTCCTCGACGGTGACCTCGACCGGTTCATGGAGGCCTTCCTGCGCTGGGAGCGCACCGAGGGCCTCGAGCGCTGAGCGGCGTCAGCGGTCCGGTCCCGGCGCGGCGGCCGGTGCACTGGGCTACAACAGGGGCATGATCCCGACGATGCCCTTCGGCCGGACCGGGCACGACAGCACCCGGGTGCTCTTCGGGGCGGCGGCCCTCGGGTCCATGAGCCAGCAGCGCGCCGACGCCACCTTGGAGCTCATCACCGGGCACGGCGTGAACCACATCGACACCGCCGCCAGCTACGGCGAGTCCGAGCTGCGGCTGGCGCCCTGGCTCGTCGACCACCGCGCCGGGGTGTTCCTCGCCACCAAGACCGGCGAGCGCACCGGCTCCGCAGCCCGAGACGAGCTGGAGCGCTCCCTCACCCGGCTGGGGGTCGACCACGTGGACCTCATCCAGCTCCACAACCTGGTCGAGGAGGACGAGTGGCAGACGGCCTTCGCCCCCGCCGGCGTGGTCGAGGCGATGGCCGCGGCGCGGGACGAGGGCCTCGTGCGCCACATCGGGGTCACCGGGCACGGGCTGCGCATCGCCGGCATGCACCAGCGCAGCCTCGAGGCGTTCCCCTTCGACTCGGTGCTGCTGCCCTACAGCGCGGTCCTGCTGCGGGACCCGGGCTACCGCGAGGACGTCGAGGTCCTGCGGTCCACCTGCCGGGCGCGCGGCGTCGCCGTGCAGACGATCAAGGCCATCGCCCGGCGGCGGTGGCGGGAGGACGACCAGAGCCGTCGGCTCTCGTGGTACGAGCCGCTCCGCGATCCGGACGCCATCGACCGGGCCGTGCGCTTCGTGCTCGCCGAGCCGGACCTGTTCCTCAACACGACGAGCGACGCCACGCTGCTCCCGCTGGTCCTCGACGCCGCCTCGCGCCTCGACCGGCCCTTCGAGGTGCCCACCGACGCCGAGCTCGAGGCCGACATCGACGACCACGGGATCGAGGCCATCTTCGACGGCGGCGCGCTCGAGCGCATCTAGCCGAAGTCGACCTGCTCGGCCTCGGCGAGGGCGGTGGCCCGGTCCGCTTCGACGACGAAACCGGCGTCGATGGCACGGTCGAGCGCGGCCTCGTACTGGTCGAGGTAGCCGTCCCGACCGCCGTAGCGCTCGACGAGCACCTCGGTCGGGAACGGGTCGGTGGAGCCGAAGAGCTGGCAGAGCACGCTGCCCCCGGCCGCGTCGCCGGACAGCGTGGCCGCCGGGACCTCCACCGGGGGGAGGCGGATGCCGCCGAGGGCGTTGCCGTCCCCGTCACGCGCGATCTCGCGGTCGTCGCCGACCTCGATGGGCGTACCGGTCGGCGGCTCGGTGCCGTCGGCGACCCAGTCGACGAGGTGGGCGAGCGCCGCCTTCAGCGCCAGGTGCTGGGGTCCGTCGTTGACCGGTGCGGCGCAGCCCAGCGCCTCGCCGGCCGCCACCGGGTCGCCGCCGAGCAGGAAGGCATCGGCGTGGGCGGTGCCGGCGACCTCCCAGGACCGCACGTGGTCGCTGTCGGGCTGGCGGGCCGGCGCGTAGCCGAGGAGGGTGAGGTCGGTCTCGGTCGAGAACACCAGCACCGGCACGTCGAGGTCGTCGCGGATGCGGACCTCGCCGGCGATCGACGACGCCAGCCCCTCCTCGGCCGATCCGTCGAGCGGTGCAGCACCCCCGCCGCGGCTGTGCACGAGGAAGCCGTCGAAGACGGGGCGCAGCGGGTGGATGCCGTTGACGAAGGTGGTGAGGCGGAACGCCGACTGGGACTCCCCGATGGCGAGGACGTGGTCCCGGGGGAGCCCGGCCAGGGGGTCCACGCCGTCGGCGGGCACGTCGGACACGAGCGCGCCGATCTGGGCGAACAGGTCGTAGGAGTGGTCGTCGCCGGGGTGCGCCAGCTCGCGGTAGCGCTCGGGGTCGGCGACGGTGAGCGGGTTGCCCGTGCCGCCGAGGATCCCGCCCTCGCCGGCGTCATCCACGCCGGCGGCCTGGGCGGAGACCGCGACGTGCGCGTGCCCGGCCCGGAGCAGCTCGGCGGCGGTGAAGGTCCAGTCCGGGGTGCCGTCGGTGCCGACCGACACGTTGTTCCACTCCACCACCACGACGCCGCTCGCATCCGCGGCGTCGGCCGGGCGCTTCACCAGGATTCGGGTCGTGTAGGGGGCCTCGTCCCGCACGGAGACGGACCAGCGGCCGTCGTCGCCCAGCTCCCCGTCGGCATCGAAGGCCTGCGCCGTGCCGCTGACGAAGAACTCCTCCTCGACGTAGCCGGCCTCCTCGAGCCCGATCGTGGCCGACGTCTGCGGGGTGCCCGCCACCGGGCCGGTGACGGTGAGCTCGGGGCCGGGTTCCGGTGCGGTGGAGGTCGGAGATGTGGACGAGGTGGTCGTCGCCTCGGTCGGCGCCGTC
>DMTU01000048.1:0-281 GCA_003476595.1 Acidimicrobiaceae bacterium
TCGGCCGCGTTCAGCAGCGGGACGCGGCCGATCTCGCGGAGGTAGAGCCGCACCGAGTCGCTGCTGCCCCCGGCGGCGGGCTTGACGGCCTTCAGGTTGCGGGAGGCGACGCGACGCCGGCGAGCACGGGTGACCTCGTCGGCCGGCGAGAGCGATTCGTCCCCGGACTCCTGGACAGCGTCGTCGTCGAGGTGCACGTCCTCGTCGAGGCGGATGCCGGCGCTCGCGCACGCCGCCTTGAGCCGGGTGAGCAGGTCGGCGGTGAGCTCGACGCGGAGCTC
>DMTU01000048.1:486-1155 GCA_003476595.1 Acidimicrobiaceae bacterium
GCGGTGAGCTCGACGCGGAGCTCGACGAGGGCCGCGTCCAGGTGGAGCTCGCCGGCCGGTCGAGCCGCGTCGACCAACGCCTCGAGCAACTCGTCTGCTACCGCTGGCTCCTCGACCACATCACTCATGGGCTGCCCCCCGTTGCGAAGCGAACGTTAGCAACTCCCTCGCGGCGGCGACCCCGTCTTCTGTCGGCGCGATGCGCCCGACGAGGCCGGCGAGCCGCGTCAGCCGCTCGAGGTCGGAGTCCGGAGCCGAGCGCTCGACGGCCAGCAGCCGCCTCCCCGTGGCCCGGACCTGCAGCAGCACCGGGTCGAGGGCGTCGTCGACCGGCTCCTCGACCGACAGCCGGGACAGGAACGAGGCGACCTCGGGCGGCGAGGACTCGATGGCCTCGTGGATCGTCGCCGAGGCGACCAGGACCCGGTAGGTCTCGAGGTGCAGTGCCTCCTCGAAGAGGCACTCGTCGAGCCAGTCGACGACCTCCTCGGGCCGGTTGACCGCGAGGCGCAGGACCTCGACGGCAGGCGAGTCGTCCCGGGACCCGCCGGGGCGGCGGCTGGGGTCGTCGCCCGGTCGGTCCTGGCCGCCCCGGCCCCGCGTCGGCTCCTGGTGCCCGAGATCCTCGGGATCGTGGCCGGGCGGCCGGGGTCCGGGATCCTGGTCCCG
>DMTU01000048.1:1281-1767 GCA_003476595.1 Acidimicrobiaceae bacterium
CGGGGTCCGGGATCCTGGTCCCGTGCCCCATCGGCATCGTCACGCCGGCGACGGGCGGGTTCGGGTGGCGCCGGCCGGCGGACGTCGCCGGAGGCCACCCGCTGGCGGAGCCGGTCGACGTCGAGGCGGCACCGGTCGGCCACCTGCATGAGGTACTGGTCGCGCACGAGGTCGTTGGGGTGCTCGACGATGACGCCCAGCGCCTCCTCGGCCGCGCGGGCCCGGTGCTCGGCCGAGTCCAGGTCCGCGGCGTCGAGGATGCGACTGAGGCGGAACTCGAGGAACGGGCGGGCCCCCTCGACCGCGGCCACCAGCGCGGCGGGGTCCTCCATCGCGAGGTCGGCCGGGTCGACGCCCGGCGGCATCGCCGCCACCACCACGTCCATGTCGAACCTGGACTCCCACTGGTAGAAGCGGTCGGCGGCGGCCTGGCCGGCGGTGTCGGCGTCGAAGGCCAGCACGATGCGGCGGGCGAAGCGGCGCAGC
>DMTU01000048.1:1923-2340 GCA_003476595.1 Acidimicrobiaceae bacterium
TGCGGCGGGCGAAGCGGCGCAGCAGCTGCACGTGGTCGTCGGTCAGTGCGGTGCCGCACGTGGCCACGGCCCGGGGGATCCCGACCCGGAAGAAGGCGGTCACGTCGGTGTAGCCCTCGCAGACCACGACCTCGTCGGCGGCGACGATGCCGACCTTGGCGCGGTCGAGCGCGAACAGCACCCGCGACTTGTCGTAGAGCCGGGTCTGCGACGTGTTGACGTACTTCGAGCCCTCGGCGCCCGGCATGATCCGGCCGCCGAAGCCGAGGGGGGTCCCGTCGGCGTCGTGGATGGGGAACAGGACCCGTCCCCGGAAGAAGTCGTTCACCCGGCCCCGGGAGTTGACCCGTCCGATCCCGGTCCCCTCGGCATCCTGCTTCGACAGGCGCAGCGCCTTGGCCAGCTGGTCCCAGTCGT
>DMTU01000048.1:2590-2727 GCA_003476595.1 Acidimicrobiaceae bacterium
GCCGCGTCGGGCGCCGACAGGAGCCGTTCGTGGTACCAGTCCTCCGCGGCGGCGACGACCTCGGCGAGGCGCTTGCGCTCGGCGCGGGTCTTGCTCTCGCCGGGCTTGTCGTAGTTGAGGCTGATGCCGACCTTGGC
>DMTU01000345.1:0-186 GCA_003476595.1 Acidimicrobiaceae bacterium
TCGACGAGCTGCGAATCGACGTCGACCGCACAGCCGAGACGGTGAGCGTCGAGATCACCGGCCGGGCACCGCAGCTCGTCCCCGGCATCTCGTGGTCGGTCACCGCCCGGGCCGAGTCGCCGGTCGAGCGCTTCGTGGAGCAACCGGACCGATGAGCGCGAGCGACGATCGAGGCTCCGTGGCCGT
>DMTU01000345.1:319-7369 GCA_003476595.1 Acidimicrobiaceae bacterium
CCCGTGGCCGTCGAGACGGCCGTCATCGCCCCGGCGCTGGTCTTCCTCCTGCTCTTGGTCGTGTTCGCCGGGCGGGTTGCACAGGCCGAGGGCGATGTCCGCCGCGCCGCGTCCGAAGCCGCCCGGGCCGCGTCTCTCGAGCAGCTCCCGGATGCAGCTACGTCCGAGGCCGAACGGGTTGTCACCGCCAACCTGTCTGCCAGCGGAGTGGTCTGCGGGACCCTCGACGTCGACGTCGATACGTCCGCGTTCTCACCCGGCGGATCCGTCTCTGTCACCGTTCGATGCACCGCCTCCATGGAAGACGTAACCCTCCTCGGCGTTCCGGGCGAGCGCAACTTCGTGGCCGAGAGCCTCGAGGTGATCGACAGATACCGCGGCGAGGCGACACCGTGACCCGGCGAACGAGATCGGAACAGGGGAGCGTCAGCGCCCTCGTCGCGGTGGTGGCGACCGGACTCGTCATGGTCGCCGGTCTCGCCTACGACGGCGGTCAGATCGTCACGGCCCAGGCGACCGCCCGGGACCTTGCCGCCAACGCCGCCCGCGCCGGCGCACAAGAGGTCGACCTCGACGAGCTGCGGGCCACTGGCCGGGCTGCCCTCGACATCGACGCCGCCACCCAGGCCGCCGAGGACTACCTCGCACGCACTGGACACCGGGGGACCGTCACCGTGAACGGCCCGTCCATCACGGTGTCGGTCCACGTCGTGCAGCCGATGCTGATCCTGCCTTTGCCCGACCGCACCGTGACCGCCACTGACACCGCTACCGCGCAGACCGGACCGGAGGCGAACGTTGGGTAGGCGACTCCGTGACATCGCACGCGCGGTCGGCGCCCTCGTGTTCCTGATCGTGCTGCTGCTCGGGCCACCAGCCGGGCTCGTCACCTTCGTCGGCTGGCCCCTGCCCGAGAGCATTCCCAGCCTCACCGCCATCACCGAAGGCGCCCGTAGCGGTGTGCCCGACGAGGTGCTCATCAACACGCTGGCGATCCTCGGATGGCTCGCCTGGATGCAGCTTGCTCTCACGGTGATCATCGAGGCCGTCGCCGTGTTGCGCAACGTGAGCGCACCGGCACTCCCGGGCCTCCCCGGGGTGCAGTTCGGGACCGGTCGGCTGCTGGTCACTGCTGCGTTGCTGCTCGGAGGACTCACCAACCGGAGTACACCGACCCCCCTGGCCGCTGTCCCCGGCCCGACTGCGGTCGAGCCGATCGCTCTGGTCTTCGAACCCGAACCCGCTCAGTCACCAGCCACAACCGCTACGGCGCACCGAGCCGCAAGCTCGGGAGCCACCTCCGAGAAGGTGTCCCAGCACACCTACGAGGTCCAGCGACACGACTCGTGGTGGGGAGTCGCCGAGGCACTGTTCGGCGACGGCACCCGCTGGCGCGAATTACGCGACCTGAACGTCGGCCGAGCGATGAACGACGGCTACGTCATCACCGGGACGACCGAGGCAATGAACGACGGTTGGACGATCTGGGTCCCGGCTGGGGAGGGAGTCCCACTCGGCGCGAGCGAGATCGTCCCCGCCGAAGACGTGATCGTGGAGCGGGGCGACAACCTCTGGGACCTCTCCGAGGAGCACCTCGAGGCCAGCATCGAACGCGAAGCGGCCGACGCCGAGATCGCCTCGTACTGGCAAGAGGTCATCAGCGCCAACCAGCCCGGACTCGGCGACCCGAACCTCATCCATCCCGACCAGGTCGTCCACCTCCCCGGCAGAGGCGAACCGACGTCAGCCGCCGAGACCACCGCGCCTTCGGATGATCTCCCACCAAGGGCCGGCGAGCAGGATCCGGCGATCCTGCCACCGACGACGTCCAACACATCGACGTCCTCAACCACAGAGCCCACGGTCCCACCGGCCACGACACCGCGCGCGCCAGGACCGGTGGAGAACCCTGCCGAGGAAGCGACAGCCGGCCCACACGAACCTGACCAGGAGGAGCGTGTCGAAGCCCACACCGTCGGCCTGCTCGGCACTGCTGGCGCGCTCTTGGCCGCTGGGCTTGCCGCGGCGATGGCCCGCCGTCGGCGCCGTCGGGAGATCCTCCTGCCGCCGGGAGCGATCGCCCCCGACCCTCCCGAGCAGCTCGACGAGCTGCGAGCCGAAATCGTCCGCCAGGCCGACCTCGACCTCGTCGACGTACTCGCACACGCGACATCGACGGTCGCCAGCGAGCTCGCCACTCGTCGCAGCCACGCGTTGCTGCGGATCATCCAAGCCAGCGACGAGCGAATCGACGTGTTCCTTTCAGAACCTCTCAACCCCGCTCCAGTCGGCTGGCGCACCGACGCATCCGGGAACGCTTGGGTCCTCGACGCCGAACACTTCCCGGAGATGGTGGACGACGCAGGTACGCCGACCCACCCGCTGCTGGTCAGCCTCGGCCAGCCAGACGCCAACGGTCAGCTCTACATCGACCTCGAGGCCGAGGGCCTGGTCAACGTCCGTGGCGACGATGACGAGGTCGCTGGTTTCGTGCGCTCGATGATCCACGAGCTCTCGGTCTCGCCCTTCGCAGGAACCGCCACGGTCTTCCTCGTGGGCGACTGCCATGGGAGCGCGACCAACGACCTTGACCGCGTCCACAGATTCGGCTCCTGGGATCGCGTGGCCGACACCGTGCTCGCCTGGGCACACCAGACGACAGATGTGCTCGCGGCACATCGCTGGCCCACGCCGGCGATCGGCCGCTCGGACGGCGACAGATCCGATGATCTCGCGCCGATGGTCGTCGTCCTCGACGGCGAGCCTGACGACGAGCGGTTCGCTGCGCTGTGCACGGCGATCGCTGACGCCATCGTCCCGGTCGTCGTGGTCGGCGTCGGCACCGAAATCGACGCCGCAACCGACGTTCTCGTAGCGGACGGCCATCTGTCGATCCCGAGGCTCGGCCTGACGTGCGCCGCTCAAACCATCTCCGCCGAGACGGCCGAGCAGGTCGTTGAGCTGCTCGACGATTCCGAACGCATCCCTGAACAGCTCGAACTCGTCGAGGAGACGGCAAACGAGCCTCCACGGGAACAGCCGAGGGTCGGCGAGCCCTACCTCGACCCTCCTTTCGACGTCCTCGTCCGGGTGCTCGGTGAGATCGAGGTGCTCGGGGCCGAGCACCCGCTCACTCCGATGCAGACGTCGGTCTTCGTCTACCTGGCGCTCCACAGCCCGGTGGCCTCGGAGACGATCCAGGACGCCATCTGGACCATGCCGACCGAGAATCGCAAGAAGCGGCTCGCCAACACGATCTCCGAGATCCGACCGTCCATCGGCCCGGATCAGCTTCCACCAGCCAGTGACGGCAAGTACCGGGTCGGACCAGGGGTGAAGACCGACCTCGAGCTGTTCGAGTCGCGAGTCACCCACGCCGCTGAGCAGCCAGCCGAGCTGGCGATGGAGACATTGCGCGGCGCGCTGGAACTCGTATCAGGGCCCGTGTTCACGTACCGGAACTCCGATCGCACCTCCTACGTGTGGGTCGACCACGAGAACTGGATCAGCTCGACCGAGCTGAAGGTCACCTGCACTGCCGAACGTCTGGCTTGCCTCTATCTCGTGGCTGGGGATCACGACGGGGCGGTCTGGGCGGCGAGCGTTGGCCTGAAGGCGGCACCGACGCACAGTCGTCTCACCGAGGTTCTCATGCGAGCCCATCACGCGGCGGGTGACCGGCGGGCGATCGAGCAGGTCTTCAGCAGCCACGTCAACGCTCTTCAGAAGCTCGACATCGACGAGGTGGATCCCGCCCTCCTCGATACCTACGACGATCTCCGAGGCGGTCGGCGCACGGCGGCCGGGTGAGGCCTCGAGGGGAATTGGGGGCGATGGTCGGGGGCGCCTGCCGCCGGCAGTGCCTACGGCACATTCGGGATGGCATACGTGAGCAGACCGACGAGCGAGGTGGCACTGGGCGCCATCCCTATCGCCAGCCATGTACCCCGGCCAGCATGGCAAAGAACGACTCCATCTCGACCGGATCCAACTCGCTGCCTCCAGGGATCACAGCGCGGGCCCCGCAGTGGCGTGGAAGCGGGCGACGAGGCCGCCGAGCGCTGGGTTCACGTCCACGTCGTGGAACCCGCTGGCGATGAGGCTGCCGCACAGTTCGTTCGGGCTGAGGAGCCGATGGGGTGAGCGGTCGGCGAGGTGGATCAGGCGGGCGCCCCGAGTGGCGATGAGGTCGTAGCCGACGACTCGTCCACCGGGACGTACGACTCGGGCCAGCTCGCGTATGGCCGCTTCCCAGTCGATGACGTGGTGAAGCATGAGGAGGCTGACGGCGGCGTCGAAGTGGTCGTCGTCGAAGGGCAGCCGAGTGCTGTCGGCTTCGGCGACTGTGGCCCGGGTCCCGTACTTCGCCAGCCGTGCTCGCGCTGCGGTGACCATCGTCGGGTCGAGGTCGGTGGCCGTGATCGAGGCCTGCGGTTGTGTCTCGGCGATTACGGCGGCGTTCGCTCCGGCTCCGGAGCCGATCTCGAGCACCTCGCCGGCGAGGTCTTCACCCCGCAGGACCCACGGCACGACGATCCGTCCGGTGAAGGCTCGCCACGGGGCACTGCGGCAGAACGCGGCCTCGACCCTCGACATCACCGGCATGACGTGACCTCCGCTCTCATCTGGATAATCGGTAGCGGAGGCTATCATCGGTTGTTGCCGATGGATAGGGTGGTGGCATGACGGTTGCTCAGAGGTCCGATGTGGCGGTGGCGGCGCAGCTCTTCCGGGGGTTCGGTGACCCGACTCGGTTGGCGATCCTGACCGAGCTCCTTGCGGGCGAGCGCCGGGTCGTGGATCTCGTCGAGGCGCTGGGTTGTTCGCAGTCGAACGTGTCCGGGCATCTGGCGTGCTTGAAGGAGTGCGGCCTGGTTGCCGACCGCCCCGAAGGCCGGGCAGTGCGCTACCGGCTCGCCACGTCAGCTGTCGTCGACCTCCTTCGCCAGGCCGAACAGCTCCTCGCTGATGTCGGCCAGCAGGTGGCGTTGTGCGACAACTACCGGAAGGGGACGACCGATGACCGCTGATCTGGCCGAGGACCTGACACCGGGAGAGGTTCCTTCCGGCGCTGACGCTTTGCTGCCGGCGCTGTGGCGCTCACGGGAGGTCCGGTGGTCGGCGGCCAGCGGTCTGTTGATCGCCGCCGGCTACCTGGCCGGGCCGCTCGGCGCGTCGGGTGTGGTGTCGACGGTGCTGTTCATCGTCGCAGCACTGGTCGGCGCCCGGTTCTTCGCGGCCGAGGCGATCGAGGAGCTGGTCACCGAGCGAGAGATCGGCATCGAGCTGTTGATGACCGTCGCCGCCGTCGTCGCCGGCGCGCTCGGCGCTTGGTCCGAAGCCGCTGCACTCGCGTTCCTGTACTCGATCTCGGAGTCCCTCGAGGAGTTCACCGAGGACCGAACCCGCGACGCCATCGCCAAGCTGTTGGACCTCGCACCCCGACGGGTGACCGTCGTCGACGCTCAGGGCACCGAGCGTGAAGTGGATGTCGACGAGGTGGTGGTCGGTGACCGGTTCCTGGTCCGCCCCGGCCAGAACGTCGCCACCGATGGCGTGGTGATCGAAGGCACCTCTGCGGTCGATGAGGCCGCGGTGACGGGTGAGTCCATCCCTGTGGACAAGACCGTGGGCGACAAGGTGTTCGCCGGCACTGCCAACGGTCACGGTGCGCTGGTGGTTGAGGCGACGGCCACATCGGCGACGAACACGCTTGCTCGCGTGGTGGAGCTTGTCACCGAAGCCCAGGAAAGCAAGGGCCAGGGCCAGCAGTTCATGGAGCGCTTCACCGGCGTGTACTCGCCGGCGGTGCTGGCCGCCGGCGCGCTGATCCTGGTCGCCGGTGGTGCACTGACCGGGGAGTGGGGTGACTGGGCGCTGCGAGCGGCGACCGTGCTCGTCGCTGCCGCCCCGTGTGCCCTCGTCATCTCCATCCCGGTCACCTACGTCGCCGCCATGGGCCGCTCCAGCCGCTCGGGGGTGCTCATCAAGGGCGGCGTGTACCTCGAGGAGCTCGGCCGCCTCCGGGCCGTCGCCCTCGACAAGACCGGCACCCTCACCCGAGG
The DNA here is from genome assembly GCA_003476595.1 of Acidimicrobiaceae bacterium. GTDB lineage: Bacteria > Actinomycetota > Acidimicrobiia > Acidimicrobiales > Salinilacustritrichaceae > Salinilacustrithrix. The sequence goes on from DMTU01000345.1 coordinate 6,385, forward strand.
CAAGCCCGAGCTCACAGAGCTGCACCCGACCGGCACCCTCACCGACGACGAGCTCCTCGCCCTGGCCGCCGCAGCCGAGCGGCGGTCCGAGCACCCCATCGCCCGGGCCATCGTCACCGCCGCCGACCAGCGCAACCTCACCGTTCTCGAACCCGACAGATTCACCGCCGCCGTCGGCGGCGGCGTCCACGCCAGCGTGAACGGCACCGACCTCACGATCGGCAGCCCCTCCTACCTGACCGGCCAGGGCCACGACCTGAGCGGCATCAGCGAAATGGTCGAACGGCTCGAGGCGGCCGGGAACACCACCGTCGTGCTCGCCGGACCCGACGGGCCGCTCGGCGTGCTCGGCGTCGCCGACACCCTCCGCCCCCAGGCCACCGAGTCGATCGCCGAGCTTCGTCGCCTCGGGATCGAGCACATCGTCATGCTCACCGGCGACAACCCCCGCACCGCCGCCGCGATCGCCGCCCAGGCCGGCATCGACGACATCGGCGCCGGCCTCAGCCCCGAGGACAAGGCCAGCCGCATCCGAGACCTGGTCGAACGCTACGACCATGTCGCCATGCTCGGCGACGGAATCAACGACGCCCCACCCCTCGCCGCCGCCTCCGTAGGGATCGCCATGGGAACGGCCGGCAGCGACATCGCCCTCGAGACCGCAGACGTCGCCCTCATGGCCGACGACCTCGCCAAGCTCACCACCGCCATCCGGACCGGCCGACGCACCCGACGTATCGTCACCCAGAACCTCGCCCTGTCCCTGGTGATCCTCGCCATCCTGGTCCCCACCGCGTTGTTCGGGATCATCGCCCTACCCGTCGCCGTCCTCGCCCACGAGCTGTCCGAGCTCGCCGTCATCCTCAACGGCACCCGCATGGCCCGATGAGCCCCGCGCACCGCCGCCTGGTCCTCGTCGCAGCCGTGACGATCGCCGCCGATCTGGCCGTGAAGGCAGCCGCGGTGCGGTGGCTGACCGAGCCGG
>DMTU01000345.1:7575-11397 GCA_003476595.1 Acidimicrobiaceae bacterium
GAGCCGGTCGATCTCGCCGTCATCACCGTGCGGGCGACCGAGAACTCCGGCGTCGCCTTCGGCATCGGCGCCGATCAGCCCTTCGCCGTCGTCGCTGCGCTCACCGGCCTCGTCGTCGCCGGGCTCGCCGTCGGAGCGTGGCGCGGCGACTTCGGCGGACCGGTCGGCGCCGGACTCCTCGTCGGCGGCGGTACCGCCAACCTCGCCGACCGCATCGTCGGCGGCAGCGTCGTCGACCTGTTCGACCTGGGCTGGTGGCCGGTCTTCAACCTCGCCGATGTCGCCCTCACTGTCGGCATCGCCCTCACCCTGATCTCGACTCTGCGGGAGCAGCCGGCGATCAGAGACGAACCGGCGGACGGGGCGACGCGTGCCTGAACTGTCGACCGTGCTCCTCCTGGCCCTGCTCCCGGGCGTCGGTGTGGCCACCGGTGGCCTCATCGCCGAGCTCGCACCCAACTCGAAGAAGTGGCTGAACTGGTCCCTGCACGCCGCCGCCGGGATCGTCATCGCCATCGCAGCGATCGAGGTCTTCCCCGAAGCGCTCGACAGCGTGTCCCGCTGGACCGTCGGCATCGCCTTCGCCATCGGCGGGCTCGCCTACCTGGCCGCGCAGAGCTTGATCGAGAAGCGCACCGAAGGATCCGGGCGAGTATGGATGATCTACCTGGCCGCAGCCACCGACCTGTTCGGCGACGGCCTGCTCATCGGCGCCGGCGCCGCCGTCTCCGCCGACCTCGGCATCACCCTCGCCATCGGCCAGATCATGGCCAACATCCCAGAAGGATTCGCATCCCTGTCCACGTTCCGAGCCAACGACACCCCCCGGTCCACCCGGCTCTGGCTCACCGCCGCGTTCATCATCCCCGCTGTCGGCGCCGCACTGATCGGCTTCCTCGTCCTGCGCACCCGCCCCGAAGCGTGGCAGTACAGCGCCCTCACCGCCGCAGCCGGCCTATACACCATCGCCGCGTTCGAGGACATCATCCACGAGGCCCACGAATCGACCTCGGACAACCGCCGCTCGACGCTCGCACTGATCGCCGGGTTCACCTTGTTCGTCTTCGCCTCAGCACTGCTGGGCGGCTGAACCGCAGGCCAACGCTGCGACGGACGGGACGAAGCGGGCGGAAGAAGTGTCGCTCGATGTCGTGCAGGGGGCGGCTCCGCTCTCTTTGGCGGTCCGGTGTCACTCGTGGGTGCCCTGCGGGACGGGGATGTCGGTGGTGAGCCCGACGGATACGACGTAGACGAGCCTGCTGTCGATGATGTCGACGAGCATCCCCACCCGGCGGAAGTCGGAGGTGAGGCTTCAGCCGCAACCGCCTGTTGGTGGTCGGCGCCCGGATCGTGGGCTGCTACTCGGCGATAGGTCCAGAAGGCGGCCGATGCCGACCGTCGAGTCACGGCTGACTGGAACCCGACCTCACTCCTTGTAGCTCCATGCAAGGCTGCGCTCGAGCATGGCGTCCCCTGGGCTGCACGTGAGCTCAGTCTTCACGAGTCGGGTTCGGGGGCAAGGGCCGACGAGCTCGTGGTCTCGTCGCCCTCCGTTTCTCCATGCTCGATGGTGCCCTCTGTCTCCGTCGTGCTCTCGTCGCCCGGCTCCGGCGGGGTGTCCTCGGGGACGTCGGCAGGATCCACGCCCAGGTCGGAGCCGACCCCGGCAAGGTCCTCCAAACTGGTGGGGGCCGGCAGGTCTGCGCCCTCGGGCGCGAAGGCGATCGTGAACGCCATGCCGTCGTCTTCGAAGCGGATGGACCCGAAGTCCTCCGTCACGACGCGGTCCGGCTCCTCGTCCTGCGCGGCTGCGAACGCCGTGTCCCAGACCGCGACTTGGACGATCGGGTCGCCCTCGACACCGTCGCAGCTGCTCTCTCCCTCGACGTACGTCTCGCCGCCGGGCACGCCGAGCCGGTCGTCTTCGAGCTGTTCGCCGCCGCCCAGCACGGCGCCGGCATCCTCGAACCAGTTCACGAGCGTGGCGTTCTCACCGGCCCGGGCGGGCGAGAACGGGTGGATGTGGAAGAGACCGTCGCCGTGGGTGTGGTTGCCGCCGTTCTGCGGGGCGGTGAACTCGGGCAGGTCCGGGACCAGGTCGTCGCACACGTAGACGCCGTACGCGGCGTGCCAGTGATCCTCATTGGACAAGGGTGCAGCGAGGGCCTCGGCGGAACGCTCGTCCCGGGCGTACACGACGAGCAGCGTGCCCAGTACCACGACGACGGCGAGCATCGACGGGAAGAGGATGTTGCGTTCGCCCGCAGCGCGAGCGCGGCCGCCACCGGCCTTGGCGGCCCGTGCGACCTTCTTGTTGGAGGAGGCCTTACCCATGGCGGAGCGAGGTTACAGGGGCGGCCGTCGCTGGCGGTAAGCGGTGGCGGTGGGCGGTGGTTGACGTCAATGGTGAGTGGCGGGGGATTGGTTGCGGCAGTTCAGATGCCGGGCGGGCAGTCCGACGTGAGCCACGAAAGGACAGGAACCCAGGTCGACCAGGTGCCGGACACCACGTCGTCGGTACAGTCGTGCAGATGACACTCGAGTCGACCCAGGAGACGGCGCTTGCCGCTGCCGAAGACCACAGCTGCCAGACCCGTGTGATCGACGCTGAACGCGTCGCGGCGACTCGCGCCCGAGGCGTCGACGCCGGTGCGGCTGGCGATGTTGCCAGCCTGTTCAAGTTGCTGGGTGATCCCGGCAGGGTGCGGATGCTCGACGCACTGGTCCATGCCGGTGAGCTCTGTGTGTGCGATCTTGCGGCAGTGGTGGACATGGCCGAGTCGCCCGTCTCCCACTCGCTGCGCCTGCTGCGCAACGCCGGCGTGGTGCGTCCGCGGCGGGCAGGGCGGCAGGTCTTCTACCGGCTGGACGACGACCACGTCCGCCTCCTGCTCGAGCTGAGCGTCGAGCACGTGGGTCACGGGCGGGACGGAGGATGAGCGACAACGTGGTGCTCGACCTGCCGCTGCTCCTCCCCGATGCCCTCGACGGGCGGGATCGGTGTGTCGAGCGGCTCACCGAAACCCTGAGCGGCGCCCCCGGCTTGGACGAGGTCCACGTGCTTGAGGCAGCCGACGGCGCCCCAGCCCGGCTCTGCCTGCACTACGACCCCGGCACGACCGACGTCGCACGGATCCGCAGGCTGGCCGAGTCCGGCGGCGCACGGCTCACCGAGCAGTTCGGCCACGTGCTGTGGACGGTGACCGGCATCGGCCACGCCCGCAAGGCACGAACGGTGGCTGAGTCGCTTCGTCGGCTCGCCGGCGTCGTCGAGGCCGAGGTCACCGGCGGGCTGGTGCGCGTGGAGTTCGACCGTCGCCAGGTGGAAGAAGACCGGCTGCGGAAGACTCTCGCCGAACACGGGGTGCACGCGTCGTCGCCAGACGATGACACCCACGCCGGTCACGACCACGGCAGCGGAGCGCATGACCACGGCGGCCCCTTCGGCGAGCGCAGCGAGCTGATCTTCGCGATCACCTCCGCCGTGCTGTGGACCACTGGGTTCGTCCTCGAGCTCACCACCGATGTCGGCAATGGCGACCTCACGCCGCTGTTCATCGCCTCGGGCTTGTTCGGCGGCTACTTCACACTGCGCGAGGCGTACGAGAGCGTGCGGAACCGTCGCTTCGAGATCGACTTCCTCATGTTGGTGGCGGCCGCCGGGGCGTGGGGGTTGGGGAAGTGGGAGGAGGGGGCGCTCCTGCTGGCCTTGTTCAGCACCGGTCATGCCCTCGAGGGCTACGCCATGGGTCGGGCCCGCCGGGCGATCGAGGCGCTCGCCGCGCTCGCTCCCGACACCGCTGTCGTCCGGCGCGGTGGCGG
>DMTU01000345.1:11540-11952 GCA_003476595.1 Acidimicrobiaceae bacterium
AAGCCGAACGAGCGGATCCCCGCCGACGGCTTCGTGCTGGCGGGCACCAGCAGCGTGAACCAGGCGCCCCTCACCGGTGAGAGCATCCCCGTCGACAAGATGCCCGTCGCCGACCCGGCGGACGCAGCCGCAGCGCCCGACAAGGTGCCTGCGACGTCACGCCTCTTCTCGGGCACGATCAACGGCGCCGGGGGGCTCGACCTCCAGGTCACCCGGCTGTCGAGCGAGTCGACGCTGTCGAAGCTGGCCACGATGGTTCGCGAGGCCGAGACCCAGACGTCGCCGACCCAGCGGTTCACCGACCGGTTCGAGCGGATCTTCGTGCCCGCCGTGCTCGTCCTGGTCGTCGTCGTCCTGTTCACCGGGCCGTTGCTCGGTGGGTCGTGGGCAGAGTCGTTCTACCGGGCGATGG
>DMTU01000313.1:0-228 GCA_003476595.1 Acidimicrobiaceae bacterium
GTAGTTGGCGTTGAGGATCGCCAGGTGGGTGGCTTCGGTCAGGCCGGGGCCGCCCATCATCCGCACGTAGGCCCACGAGATGGGCAGGATGCCGGCCGAGCCGTACGGCGCCGCCGACACGGGTCCCGGGCCGCTGGCCGGTCCGGCCGCGTCGTCGAGCGGGTGGTTCGGCAGGTACGGGGCCAGGTGCGATCGCACGGCGACGGGGCCGACGCCGGGGCCGCCGCC
>DMTU01000313.1:447-2747 GCA_003476595.1 Acidimicrobiaceae bacterium
CCGTGGGGGATGCAGAACGTCTTGTGCAGGTTCAGGTGGCTCACGTCGGCGCCGAACTCGCCCGGCTTGGCCACCCCGACGAGGGCGTTCAGGTTGGCGCCGTCGAGGTACACCTGGCCGCCGTGGTCGTGGACGAGGTCGCAGATCTCGCGGATGCGGGTCTCGAACACGCCGTGGGTGGAGGGGTAGGTGACCATCAACCCGGCGAGGGTGTCGGCGTGCTCGGTGACCTTGGCCTTCAGGTCGTCCACGTCGACGTTGCCGTCGTCGTCGCAGGCCACCACGACGACCCGCATGCCGGCCATCACGGCGGAGGCGGCGTTGGTGCCGTGGGCGGAGGACGGGATGAGGCAGACCCGACGGCCGGTGTCCCCGTTGGCGTCGTGGAACGTCCGGATGGCGAGGAGGCCGGCCAGCTCGCCCTGGGAGCCGGCGTTGGGCTGGAAGCTGACCGCGTCGTAGCCGGTGACCTCGACGAGCCAGGCCTCGAGCTGGTCGATGAGCGTGCGGTAGCCCTGGCTGCTGGACGCCGGCACGAACGGGTGCAGGTTGGCGAAGCCGGGCCAGGAGATGGGCTCCATCTCCGCGGTGGCGTTGAGCTTCATGGTGCAGGAGCCGAGCGGGATCATGGCCCGGTCCAGGGCCACGTCCTTGTTCGACAGGCGGCGCAGGTAGCGCAGCATCTCGGTCTCGGAGCGGTACGAGTGGAAGGTGGGGTGGGTGAGGTAGTCCGTCGTGCGGCGGAGCGCCTCGGGCAGCACCCCCTCCCGTGCTGGCCCCTCCTGCTCTGGCAGTGCTCCCGTCACACCGAAGGCCCGGGCGAGGCCGGCGAGCGTGGCGTCGGTGCAGGTCTCGTCGAAGGCGAGCGAGACCGTGTCAGCGTCGACGAAGCGGATGTCGATGCCGTTCGCTGCCGCCTGGTCGACGACGGTCTGGGCCTCGCCGGGCACCTCGACGGTGAGGGTGTCGAACCAGCCCTCGTTCCGGATGGTGCGCCCACCCTCGATGAGCATCGCAGCGAACGCGCCGGTGAGGCCGTGGACCCGCTCGGCGATGGCCCGCAGGCCCTCGGGGCCGTGGTACACGGCGTACATCGAGGCGATCACGGCCAGGAGCACCTGGGCGGTGCAGATGTTGGAGGTGGCCTTCTCGCGGCGGATGTGCTGCTCGCGGGTCTGCAGCGCCAGGCGGGTGGCGGGCCGGCCGGCGGCGTCGACCGAGACGCCGACGAGGCGGCCGGGCAGGGTCCGCTTGTACTCCTCCCGGCAGCCCATGAAGCCGGCGTGGGGCCCGCCGAAGCCGAGGGGCACACCGAAGCGCTGGGAGGAGCCGACGACGATGTCGGCGCCGAGCTCGCCGGGCGGCGTCAGGACGGTGCAGGCCAGTAGGTCGGTGGCCACGACGGCGAGGGCGCCGGCGGCGTGGGCGGCGTCGATGGCGGGGGAGGGGTCCACCACCGCGCCGGACGCCGCGGGGTACTGGACCAGCACACCGGCGGCGTCGGAGAGGTCGGCGGCGGCCACGTCGTCCACCACGTCGACGGTGACGCCGATGGCATCGGCCCGGGCCTCGAGCACGGCGATGGTCTGGGGGAAGGTGTCGGCGGCGACGACGAAGCGGGGGCGGTCGCCCTTCACCAACCGGCCGCACATGGCCATGGCCTCGGCCGCGGCGGTGCCCTCGTCGAGCAGCGAGGAGTTCGCCAGCTCGGTCCCGGTGAGGTCGGTGATGACGGTCTGGAAGTTCAGCAGCGCCTCGAGGCGGCCCTGGGAGATCTCGGGCTGGTACGGGGTGTAGGCGGTGTACCAGGCGGGATCCTCCAGCACGTTGCGGCGGATGACCGGCGGCGTGTGGGTGCCGTGGTAGCCGAGGCCGATCATGGCGGTGCGCACGACGTTGGTCTCGGCCAGGGCCCGCAGCTCGGCGAGGGCGTCCTCCTCCGACGCGGCCTCGGGCAGGTCGAGGGCTGCGGTCGAGCGGATCGACGACGGAACGGCCTGGTCGATGAGCTCGTCGAGGGAACCGGCGCCGACGACGTCGAGCATCGTGGCGATGTCGTCACCTCGGGGGCCGATGTGGCGGCTCGGGAAGCCCGGGCTCGGGATCGGTGCGGTGCTGGTCATGGGTGGCGGGCTCCCTGGTGCGCGTCGGCGTGGAGCCCCTTCTGTTCCGTGACCTGAGAGATTCCCCCGGCGGAGGCCGGGCTTGCTCCTTCGGTGAGCCCGCGGGCTGCTCTCCAGAGGTGCCTCGTCCCGGCGGTCCGGTGGCCTGAGAGGTTCCGGGGCGGTTGCTCCTTCGGC
>DMTU01000313.1:2878-3381 GCA_003476595.1 Acidimicrobiaceae bacterium
CGGGGCGGTTGCTCCTTCGGCGCCCTCCCCGCTGGCGGCGGGGCGGGACTCTCCCGTCGGGGGTCGTCAGCACCGCTCATCGTAGACCCGGGCCTCGGCCCTACTGTGCAGCCGTGTCCGCCGTGACCGGGTCCGCCGTGCGCATCGAGGCCGACCAGCTCGACCTGGTGGCCCCGGCGTGGGACGCGGCGGTCGACCGGACCCCGGATGCGGACGAGTTCTGCGCCTCGAGCACCTGGTCGTTCTCGGCCGCGGCGTCGTTCCCCGAGCACGGTCCGCCGGTCGTCCTCGGTGACGGCTCCTCGTTCGCCGGGCTGCGGCGGGCCACGGCCGAGGACGGCAGCCGACTGCTGCTCGGGCTGGATCCGGTGTGGGGCTTCGCCACGCCGATGGTCGGCCACCCCGTGCAGGCCGCACGCCTGCTCGCCGCCCGCCTGCGCCTCGACGACCACGACGTCGCCGTGGTCACCGGCCAGCGCCTCGACGGCGTCGGGCTGCAGTGT
>DMTU01000313.1:3617-3881 GCA_003476595.1 Acidimicrobiaceae bacterium
CCGCCAGCGCCTGCGCCAGGTCCGCCGTCGAGCCGAGGACGCCGGCGTGGCGGTCGTCGACTGCTCGGCGCTCGCACCCGACGAGGCCATGGACCGCGTGCTCGCGGTCGAGGCCCGGAGCTGGAAGGGGGAGGAGGGCACGGGCCTGGCCAGCGCGAGCCTGGCCGAGTTCTACCGGCGCATGGCCTGGCGCCTGGCCGCCGGCGAAGCGCTGCGCCTGCTCTTCGCCCGCCAGGGGGAGCGGGACATCGGCTACGTGCTCGG
>DMTU01000313.1:4089-4323 GCA_003476595.1 Acidimicrobiaceae bacterium
CGGGACATCGGCTACGTGCTCGGCGGCGTGCGGGGCCGGACCTACCGGGGACTCCAGCTGTCCCACGACGCCGGGGCCCGCGACCTCGGCATCGGCCACCTGCTGCAGATCCACCAGCTCGAGGCCCTCGAGGGGACCGGGATCGACGTCTACGACCTCGGCATGGACATGCCCTACAAGCGGCGGTGGGCCGACCGCATCGACGAGACCTTCGCCGTGCTCATCGCCCCCTGA
>DMTU01000313.1:4525-9903 GCA_003476595.1 Acidimicrobiaceae bacterium
GAACTGGCAGTGCTGGTGTCGCGGTCAGCGCCGCCGGCGGCCGGTGATGCCGAGCGCGGCGAGGTCGACGGGGGCGAGGTGGCCGAGGGTCTGCTCGCACCGGGCGACGGGGATCTCGACCGGATCGACCGCGAGGCTGGCCTTGTCCAACCCCGCCGCCCGCCACGCCTGGAGCTGCACGCCCCCGGCGTCCCGGGCCACCGCGCTGCCCGGGTCGTAGAGGGGGCGGGCCCGGATCACGTCGGGGTCGGTCGAGCGGAGCACCACGCAGGGACGGTGCTTGCCCGGCCCCTCGTCGTCGTCCCGGGTGAAGGGCAGCCAGGCGATCAGCACGGTTCCCGGGGGACGGGCCGGATGGGCGTGGGGCCGGCGGGGTCGGGCAGGGGAGCGGGGTCGGGGGATCCGGTCGACCACGTCCACCACCAGCCAGCGGAACCGGTCCCGGACCACCTCGAGGACGACGTGATCGCCGGTGCGGAGCGCGCCGTCGGGGTCGTCCAGGTCGCCGGTGACCACGGATCCGTCGCCGGTCCGCTCACCATCAGCCCGCCAGACGACCGTGCCCGGGGCAGGGACGCCGATGACCGTGGCGGTGACGACGCGGTGGTCCGGGTCCGCCGGCACGAGGGGGTGACTAGTCCGCGTCGTCGCGGCGCAGGTTCGACCCGATGCCCGTCTCGATGTCGAGCTCGGGGCCGTCGTCGTCCCGGGCGAACCACGGCTGCTCGTCCTCGACCACCCGGCGCTGCTTCGACAGCGCCTTGAAGTCGTCCTTGCCCTTCCTGCGGAACAGACCCATGGCGGAGATCCTGCCAGGTCGTCCGGGCGCTCGGTACCGTCGGGGCATGGCCGCCGAGACCGTCGAGCGACGCTGCCGCTGGTGCGCCCGACGCTTCACCGTCACGGTCGGGCCGGGCCGTCCCCGCGAGTTCTGTCGCCGGTCGTGCCGGCAGCGCGACTACGAAGCCCGCCAGCGGGCGAGCGAGGTCGGCCTGTCCGAGCACGAGCTGGTCCTCACCCGCCAGGCGATGGACGACCTCCGTGACCGGCTCTACGTGCTGGAGTGCGCGGTCGAGGACGTCGAACGGGACCTGGTCGGCGCACCGACGCGGGCGGAGTACCGGGAGGCGCTGGACTGGCTGCTCGACGCGGCGCGCCCGGTGGTCGAATCCCTCGGGCGCGAGGGCAGAGCAGCGGACTAGTCACTCGTTCCGTCACGGTGACGAAATGACCACACCCGGTGCTGCACGTCTGGAACGGGGCCGCGTGTGGGAAGGTGCGCTCGTGCGCCGTCGTCCGACGAGCGCCGACCACCGACGGAGGAACACCCATGGCCGCTCGCACCGACGAGAAGCACCGCCGCCGGCTCCGGCAGGAGCGCGGGGAGCTGGAGGGCATCCTCGAAGCGCTCCAGGGCCAGCTGCGCAGCCTGGTGGACGAGGGGCGTGAGGTCGCCGAGTCGGACTTCTCCGAGGAGGGCGGCGACCCCGACGGTGGCGTGGTCGAGCGCGACCGCGTGCGGGCGCGCATCGCCGACACCGAGGAGCACCTCCGCCAGGTCGCCCTGGCCGAGCAGGCGATCGAGGACGGGACCTACGGGACCTGCCACGTGTGTGGCACCCAGGTGCCCGAGGAGCGCCTCGAGGCGCTGCCGTGGACGACGCTGTGCGTCCAGTGCAAGGCCGCCGGCCACACGGCCTGAGCGCGGAGGAGGGCGGTTCGGGATCCACTTGGACGCCCAGGATCGCAACTTTACAGAACGTGGATTCTCGGCGAAGGCCTGGAACGAACCGGCACCGAACCGGCGAAACGGTGGATGCGGAATCGTTCTGGCAGTTCTCACGTCACGCCGGGCCGTTCGAGCTGGCTCCCTCCGAGCGACGCTGCCGGTTTCCGGGGCGGTGTGACGTCGTGGCTGCCAGTTCGAGAAGGCGGGGCGCGGGACGGCCGATGGTCGGCGCTGCCCCGCTCCCCAGCGTCCACCCCTGGTTTCGTCACTGTGACGTTTCGACGTGCTCAGCGGTGCGACGACGCACCGGTAGCCTGGTGCGATGGCCCCGCGCAGCAGGACCGGCTCCCGACCGAGCCGTGAGGAACGTCGTGCCCAGCTGCTCGAGGCCGCGGTCGATGCCATCCGCACCATCGGGCCCAACGCGTCCATGGAGCAGCTCGCCGCCCAGGGTGGGGTGACCAAGCCGATCCTCTACCGCCACTTCGGTGACCGCGAGGGCCTGGGCCGGGCCATCGGCGACCACTACGCCACGGTCCTGATGAACCGCCTGGCGACCCCGCTGGAGAGCGAGGCGCCGCGCGACCTGCTGTGGCGGACCGTCGACACCTACCTCGAGTTCCTCGAGGACGAGCCCCAGCTGTACACGTTCCTCACGTCGGGTGGCGGCGTGCGCCCCGACCTCGAGGAGGCGGGCGCCATCGTCGAGGCGGTCGCCCGCGAGGTCGCGGTCCGCATCGGTGACCAGCTCCGCGCCCAGGGGCTCGACGCCGGCGGGGCCGAGCCCTTCGCCCACGGCATCGTCGGCATGGTGCACCAGGCCGGTGACTGGTGGATCCGCAACCGCACCATGTCCCGCCACGCCCTCACGACCTACCTCACGACTCTGCTCTGGAGCGGCTTCGAGGGCATCGCCCGGGGTGCCGGTGCCGACCCCGCAGTGATCTCGGGCACACACCTACACTGAGTGCCTCGCCGCCGTCGAAGGAGACCTCCGTGCCAGCCACCGTGCCCCACCCCACCCCGCACAAGCTCCCGGAGTTCGCATCCGTCGAGGAGGAGCGCCTGCACCGCAAGCAGCGCCTCGCCGCCACGTTCCGCCTCTTCGGCCGGTTCGGCTTCAACGAGGGCGTGGCCGGTCACGTCACCGCCCGGGACCCCGAGCACCCCGAGCTGTTCTGGGTGAACCCGTTCGGCCTCAGCTTCGACCTGGTGCGCGTCTCGGACCTGATCCTCGTCGACCACAACGGCGCCGTCGTCGAGGGCGACTGGCCGGTCAACCAGGCTGCCTTCGCCATCCACTCCCAGATCCACCAGGCCCGGCCCGACGCCGTCGCCGCCGCCCACACCCACTCCAAGGCGGGTCGGGCGTGGTCGACCCTGGCTCGTCCCCTCGACATGATCACCCAGGACGCGTGCGCCTTCTACGACGACCACGCCGTCTTCGACGATTACACCGGCGTCGTCCTCGACGTCGAGGAGGGCAAGCGCATCGCCCACGCCCTCGGCGACAACAAGGCCGCCATCCTGCGCAACCACGGCCTGCTCACCGTCGGCGGCTCCGTCGACGAGGCCGCCTGGTGGTACATCAGCATGGAGCGCAGCTGCGAGGTGCAGCTCATGGCCGAGGCCGCCGGCACGCCGATCCTCATCGACGACGAGGGGGCCAAGCAGGCCCACAGCCAGGTCGGCTCGAGCTTCGCCGGCTGGTTCAGCTTCCAGCCGCTGTACGACAAGATCCTCCGCGACCAGCCCGACCTGCTGGACTGAGCGGTGGCCGACGTCGTCCCGATCAGCGACAAGCTCCGGGACGCCCGCGAGCAGGTCCTGCGCCGCCACCTCGAGGCGCACTGCGCCGGCGACGTCGACGCGGTCGTGGCCACCTTCACCCGGCCGCGCATGGAGCTCATCGCCTCCGGGCGGGTGCTGGACGGCGCCGAGGCGCTGCGCGCCTACCTGTCCGAGCGGCGCCGGGCCTTCCCCGACCAGTCCTTCGAGGTGATCTGCCACCACCACAGCGATCGGGCCGTGGTGTCGGAGCACTGGATGACCGGCACGCACCTCGGCGAGGTTCACGGCGTGGAGCCCACGGGCAAGCGGTTCCGGGCCCGCATGGCGTCGATCTTCGACTTCGACGGCGAGGACCTGATCAACCAGCGCGTCTACTACGACGCAGGCACGATCGCCCGCCAGCTGGCCTAGTCATCGCCGCCGGACCGGCGGACGGTGACTAGCCCAGTCGTCGCAGGACGGTGGCGGAGCGGGCGCAGACCCCGAGCGATCGGCCCCGCACCAGCTGGCTGGACAGGAGCTCGTCGGAGGACAGCTCCACGACCCACCGCTCCCCCAGCGGTTCGCCCGGCAGAATCCACTCGATCGAGCCCGGGGTCGGGTTGAGCAGCAGCAGGAAGCTCTCGCCGACGATGGGTTCGCCCCGTCGGTCGACCGAGGGCATCGCCTCGCCGTTCAGGAAGATTCCGATCGCGTCGGCCAGCCCGGAGTTCCAGTCGTCGTGGGTCATCGACGTGCCGTCCGGCTTCAGCCACGCGATGTCGAACACGTCGGAGCCGTGGATCGGACGGCCCTGGAACCAGCGGCGGCGACGGAACACCGGGTGCTCCCGGCGCAGGTGCACCAGGCGGCGGCTGAAGTCGAGCAGCTCCTGGTCGACGTCGGACCAGTCGAACCACGACAGCTCGTTGTCCTGGCAGTAGGCGTTGTTGTTGCCCCGCTGGCTGCGCCCGAGCTCGTCGCCGCCGAGCAGCATCGGCACGCCCTGGGAGCACAGCACGGTGATCAGCAGGTTCTTGCGCTGGCGTCGTCGCAGCGCCAGGATCCCGGCGTCGTCGCTCGGGCCCTCCGCACCGTGGTTCGAGGAGCGGTTGTCGTCGGTGCCGTCCCGGTTGCCCTCCCCGTTGGCCTCGTTGTGCTTGCGGTCGTACGCGACGAGGTCGGCCAGCGTGAAGCCGTCGTGGGCGGTCACGAAGTTCACCGACGCCGACGGCCGGCGGCTCGACGCCTCGTAGAGGTCCGAGGAGCCGGTGAAGCGGTAGCCGAAGTCCCGCAGCGCTGGGATGTGCTGCTGGAGCCAGTAGTCGCGCACGGTGTCACGGAACTTGCCGTTCCACTCGGACCACAGCGGCGGGAAGTTGCCGACCTGATAGCCCCCCTCCCCCACGTCCCAGGGCTCGGCGATCAGCTTCACCTGTGACACGACCGGGTCCTGCTGGATCAGGTCGAAGAACGCGGAGAGGCGGTCGACCTCGTGCAGCTCTCGGGCCAAGGTGGCCGCCAGGTCGAAGCGGAACCCGTCGACGTGCATCTCGGTGACCCAGTAGCGCAGCGAGTCCATGATGAGCTGCAGCACGTGGGGGTGGCGCATGTTCATGGAGTTGCCGGTGCCGGTGTAGTCCCGGTAGCGGGCCCGGTCGGTGTCCTCGAGCCGGTAGTAGGCGGCGTTGTCGATGCCCTTGAACGACAGCGTCGGCCCGTCCTGGTCGCCCTCGGCGGTGTGGTTGTAGACCACGTCGAGGATGACCTCGAGATCCGCGTTGTGCAGGTGGGCGACCATTTCCTTGAATTCGCTGATCTTGCCGCTCGCCAAATATTTCGGGTGCGGTGCGAAGAAGGCGATGCTGTTGTAACCCCA
>DMTU01000313.1:9965-22716 GCA_003476595.1 Acidimicrobiaceae bacterium
TGGTTGTAGACCACGTCGAGGATCACCTCGATGCCGGCGTCGTGCATCGACTTGACCATGTGGCGGAACTCCTGGACCTGCCCGCCCTCGTCACCCCACGCGGCGTAGCCGTTGTGCGGGGCCAGGTAGCCGATGGAGTTGTAGCCCCAGTAGTTGGTCAGGCCCTTCTCGACCAGCCAGTGGTCGTGGATGAACTGGTGCGTCGGGAGCAGCTCCACGGCGGTGATGCCGAGGCGGCGGAGGTGCTGGATGGCCACCGGGTGGGCCAGCCCGGCGTAGGTGCCGCGCAGCTCGTCGGGGATGCCCGGCATCTTCTGGGTGAAGCCCTTGACGTGGACCTCGTAGATGATCGTGTCCTCGAGCGGGGTGCCCGGCGTGTGGTCGTTGCCCCAGTGGAAGAACGGGTTGACCACGACCGACTTGGGGACGTGGGGCGCGCTGTCCTCCACGTTCGGCCGGGCCGGGTCGTCGAAGCGGTGGGAGAAGCAGGCTTCGTCCCAGTCGACGGTGCCGGTGACCGCCTTGGCGTAGGGGTCCAGCAGCAGCTTGTGCGGGTTGCAGCGGTGGCCGGCGGCGGGCGCCCAGGGGCCGTGCACGCGGAAGCCGTACTGCTGGCCGGGGCCGACCCCGGGGAGGTAGGCGTGCCAGCAGTGCGCGTCGACCTCGACCAGCTCGTGGCGGGTCTCACGCCCGTCGCGGCCGAACAGGCACAGCTCGACCCGCTCTGCGATCTCGCTGAACAGGCTGAAGTTGGTGCCGGCCCCGTCGAAGGTGGCGCCGAGTGGGTATGCCCGACCGGGCCAGATCTCGCTCAGGATCCGAAGGCGTCCAGGTCGAAGGTGTCAGCGATGTCGGCGCAGTTCTCGGTCATCCACGCGTCGACCTCGGCTGCGGCCGCCTCGTACTCCTCACCGAACGCGGTGTCGAGGCTCTCGAGCTTGGCCATGGTCTCGGGATCCATCGCCTCCGGGTCGGTGAAGTCCAGCACCACGCCCTCGAGCTCGGCCGCGACCTGGCTGAAGCCGTCGGCCAGGGTCGAGAAGGCATCGCGGATCTCGTCGGGGGCCGCCGCGGCGACCTCCTGGGTCGCCTCGGCGAGGGGGGCGAAGAGCTGGCCGAAGTCGGTCGCCTCCTCGCCGCCATACATGGTGGTCGGATCGAAGTCCTCGAAGGCGGTGGCGAAGCCGGCGAGGAAGCCGCACTCCCCCATGCTGTCGGCGAGCGCCTCTTCGTCGATGTCCTCGGAGGTGCCGGAGTCGGTCTCGCTCTCGGTCTCGGTCTCCGTGGTGTCCTCGGACACGTCGGCAACGTCGTCGGTGGCGGTGCTGGTGTCGTCGTCGTCCCCGCAGGCTGCGAACAGCAGGGCGGCGGCGACGAGCGGGGCGAAGATCTTGCGGCGATGCATCAGGCGTCCCTCGGGAAGGTTCTGTCGGGGCAGAGACACTACCCCGCGTGGTCACCCGTTGCGGTCGTTCGGCCAGAACGGCGGCTTGGTCACCACGGCGGGCACCACCGACCCGCGAACATCGATCTCGACCTCGACCCCGTCCTCCACGTCCGGCGGCAGGAAGGCGAGCGCGATGCCGGTCTCGAGCATGGGTGAGAAGTTGCCGGAGGTGACCGTGCCGGCGCTGACGCCCCCGACGTGCACCGGGTTCCCCGTCCGGGGTGGCCGGCGTCCCTCGCAGATCAGGCCGCGCAGACGCCGGGTGACACCGGCCTCCCGTTCCGCCTGCAGGGCGGCCTTGCCGCGGAACTCGGTGTCCCAGCGGACCACCCAGCCCAGGCCGGCCTGCAGTGGGGTGATGCCGGGTCCGAGCTCGTTGCCGTGCAGGGGCAGGCCGGCCTCGAGGCGCAACGTGTCCCGGGCGCCGAGACCCGCCGGCTCGATGCCGCCGGCCAGCAGCGCCTGCCAGAAGGCAGGTGCGATCTCCGCGGGCACCGCGCACTCCACCCCGTCCTCCCCGGTGTAGCCGGTGCCGGCCACGGTGCAGGCGTGCCCGTCCCAGTCGAAGCTGCGGACCGCGAAGCTGGGCACCTCGGCCGCGTCGGGCGCCACCGCTGCGAGGCGGGCGCGCGCGTCCGGCCCCTGGATCGCGAGCACTGCCCGCGTCGCGGTCACGTCCTCCCCGCCGATGGCATCCCGCACGCCGTCGGTGTTCGACGCGTTCGGCATGACGTCGAACACCTCGTCGTCGCGCCACCACACGATGATGTCGTCCACCACCGAGGCGTCGTCGGCGTCGAGCAGGTGGGTGTACTGGGCCCGGCCCGGCTCGATCCGGTGGAGGTCGTTGGTGAGCGTGGTCTGCAGCCGCTCGAAGGCCCCGGGCCCGGTGATGCGCACCGTGCCGAGGTGGGACACGTCGAAGGCGACCGCGCCGGTGCGACAGGCGCGGTGCTCGGCCACGGTGCCCTCGGCGTAGGCGAGGGGCATCTCCCAGCCGCCGAAGGGGACGAGCTTGGCGCCGAGGCTGCGGTGCTCGGCATCGAGGGGCGATCGCTGCATGCCCCGAGCCTGGCAGGTGCGGGGCGGCGGGTCAGCCCTCGGCGGCGGTGCCCATCCCCTTCGGGGTGGTGCCGTCGCCGAACATCTGCACGGCGGTGTCGAGCTCCTCGATGACGCCGTCCATGGGGAGCAGGTTCAGCACGCCCTGGCCCTGGTAGCGGTTCACCACGTCGATGAGCTCGTTGCCCCGGACCAGCACGGCGCTCGTGCCGTCGATGACCAGGTGGGCGGAGGCGACGTCCTCGCCGAGGCGCTCGCGCAGGTACTCGAAGGCCTCGCGGATGGACTCCAGCTTGATGCCGGCGTCGAGCAGGCGCTTGATGACCTTGAGCTCGAGCAGGTCCTTGTAGCTGTAGCGCCGACGGGTGCCGGAGCCGCCGGCGTCGGCGAGCGACGGCCGGATCAGGTCGGTGCGGGCCCAGTAGTCGAGCTGGCGGTAGGTGATGCCGACGATCTCTGCCGCCCGCTTCCCCGAGAAGCCACCTTCGATCGTGCCTGCCATCACCGCTCCTCCGTCCAGCGCCTCCGGCGGGCCCGACGGACCACACCGGCGAAATTACGCGCGTGTCGTGGCGGAATGGTACGACCGGCCGCGCGCTGCGTCAACGGGTGGTCCCGTCGGCCACCGCCTCCCCCAGGGCGGCCAGCTGCTCGGGGGTGCCGATGGCGATCAGCACCTCGCCGGCCTGGAGCAGGGTCTCCGGTGTCGGGTTGCTGCGGAACCGCCCGGCGGCATCCCGCATCGCGAGCACGAGCGCGCCGGTCCGATCCCGGATGTGGGCGTCCCGCAGGCTCAACCCGGCGATGGTCGAACCGGCGTGGACCTCGACCTCGGCCAGGCGGAACTCGAGGTCGGCGTCGTGCATCACCACGTCGAGGAAGTCGGTGACGGAGGGCTGCAGGATCAACGCCGCGATGCGCTGGCCGCCGATGTGCTGGGGGTTGACGACCCGGTCGGCGCCGGCCTGGAGCAGCTTGGCCTCCGCCGACTCGATGCGGGCGCGGGCGACGATGAACAGATCGGCCCGGATCGCCCGCCCGGAGAGCGTCACGAACAGGTTGGCGGCGTCGGAGTCCAGCGCGGTCACCAGGGCGCGGGCCCGGCCGATCGAGGCGGCGGCCAGGACGCCGTCGTCGGTGGCGTCGCCCTCGATGAAGGGCAGCTCCATCTCGCTGAACCGGTCGGGGTCGATGTCGATCACCACGACCTCGGTCCCGGACGCCGCGACGTCGCGAGCGATGGTCTGGCCGACGCGTCCCCACCCGCAGACGATGACGTGGTCGGACATGGCGGCGATGCCCTTGTCCATGCGCCTCCTCCAGATCTGGTCGGTGAGTCGACCCTCGACGATCGATTCGAGCATGACACCCAGGGTGTAGAGCGCCGTCCCCACGCCGCTGATGACGAGCGTCATCGTCACGACCCGGTAGCCGGCGGTGTCGATCAGGTGGGCGGGGCCGATCTCCCGGTACCCGACCGTGGAGATGGTCAGGATCGTCTGGTACAGCGAGTCCCCGGGCTCCAGGCCGATGACCACGTACCCGAGCGTCCCGAGGAGCGTGACCAGCCCGAGCAGCAGCACACCTCGCTGGAGGCGCGCCGCCGCGCTGACCGGGTGCGGCCGACCCACGCCGGTCCGCCGGCGCAGCTCGGCGCCCCACACGTGCTGGTGCCCCCTAGGACGCGAAGTCTTCGGGGTTCACCTGGTCGATGAACTCGCGGAACTCCTCGACGACCTCGTCGTCGTCCTCGAGGTCCTCGTCGTCGGGCACGTCGAGGTAGCCGGCCTCGGCCAGGACGGCCTCGTCCGCGAACACGGGCGTGCCCACCCGCACGGCGATGGCCATGGCGTCGCTCGGGCGGGCCGAGACGACGTGGACCTGCTCGCCGACCTGCAGGTGGAGGTCGGCGTAGTAGACGTCGTCGCGCAGCGCCGAGATCACGATGCGGTCGAGGTGGGCGTCCAGCTCGTCCAGCAGCAGCGTGATGAGGTCGTGGGTGAGGGGCCGTCGCGTCTCCACGCCATCGAGCGCGAAGGCGATGGCCTGGGCCTCTGGGCCACCGATCATGATCGCCAGCATCCGGCGATCGCCCTCGAGCTCCCGGAGCAACATCACCGGGGTGTTCGAGGGCATGTCCACGCGGACGCCGACGAGCTCCATCTCCGAAGTCATCACGGGCCACCCTATCGCTGGCCCCGCGGACACCGTTGCGGGCCTCGCTACGGGAGGGTGTCGCGCAGCGCCCGGCGCAGCAGCGCGGCGTGCAGGGACTCACCGGCGTCGGCCAGCTCGGTGACGGTGTCGACCGCACGGGCCCGGGCCTCGGGGTTGCGCTGCTTGAGCAGGGGCACGATGAGCTGCTCGAGCACCCCTGCCTCGCGCTCGGCGGCGATCTTGTACATGCGCAGGTGGCGGACCTCGACGCCGTGGTCGAGGAATGCTCGGCACGCCTCGACGATCGGCAGCTGGTCGACGTCGTAGTAGGTGTCGTTCCCGATCCGCCGCGACGAGATCATGGAGAACCCCTCGAGCTCGTGCACCGCATCGACGCCGACGTTGGCCCGGGCGGCCAGCTCCTCGGCGGTGAGGGAGGACCCGTCGGGCGCGTGGTCGAGGGCGGTGCCCGCCGGCTCCGGTGTGCCCTCGGGCGCCTCGGCGGGCTCCGGCTCCTCGTCGTGGGGGCCGACCTCGATGGCCGAGGACGCAGCCAGCGATGCCGCCGCGTGGCGGACGTCGTCGCCGCCCTCGTCCTGGGACGCCCCGGGGAGCTGGTCGGCGGGCGGGCTCTGGTGATCTCCCGCGGGCGGCGTCCCGGTGGCGTCCCACTCGGCGAGCCGCTCACGGATCACCTTCAGGGGCAGGAAGTGGTCCCGCTGCTGGGTCAGGATCCACTGCAGCCGCTCGATGTCGGCGTCGTAGAACTTGCGGTAGCCCGACGGCGTGCGCTCCGGGTCGAGCAGGCCCTGGGACTCGAGGAAGCGGATCTTGGAGATCGTGATGTCCGGGAAGTCCGTCTGCACCAGCGAGAGGACCTCGCCGATGGACAGGTGGGCGTGCTCCCCGGTCTCGTGGCTCATGCGTCGCCGTGGACGAAGACCAGCTTGAAGGACCCGATCTGCAGCTCGTCACCGTCGCGCAGGGGCGCCTCCTCGACCCGGTTCCGGTTCAGGTAGGTGCCGTTCAGGGAGCCGACGTCGCGCACGGTGTAGTCGTCGCCCTCCCGGGTGATCTCGGCGTGGCGACGCGAGACGGTGACGTCGTCGAGGAAGATGTCGCTCTCGGGATGGCGACCTGCGACGGTGCGGTCGGCGTCGAGGACGTAGCGGCTGCCGGCGTTGCGCCCGCGCCTGACCACCAGCGCGCCGACGCCTGCCGGGATCTCGTGCAGGTCGACCCCGACGTCCTCGGCCCCCTCGAGGCCGGGCTCGGTGTGGAAGGTGATCGTGGAGTCCTCGCCGCGGCGGTGCTCGAGTCCCGCTCCGCAGGACGAGCAGAAGTTCGACCCGAGGGGGTTGCCGTGCCCGCAGCGGGTGCAGAAGACGTGATCAGCCACCGGAGCCGCCTCAGCCCTCGATGAGGTTCCGGTAGGCGCCGGCGTCGAGGAGCTCGGTGCTGTCGTCCGCGGTCTCGATGATGAAGATCCAGCCCTCGCCGTAGGGGTCGTCGTTGAGCCGCTCGGGGGTGTCGGCCAGCTCGGCGTTGACCTCCACGATGGTGCCCGACACGGGCGCGTAGATGTCGGAGACCGACTTGGTGGACTCCACCTCGGCGATGGCGTCGCCGGCGGACACGTCGGCGCCCACCTCGGGCAGCTGCACGTAGACGACGTCGCCGAGGGCGTCCTGGGCGTAGTCGGTGATGCCGACGCGGGCCCGGCCGCCGTCGGTGCGGATCCACTCGTGGTCGGACGAGTACGCGAGGTCCTCGGGCACGTTCATGCCGGCGGAGGCTACCGGACGATCCGGCCCGGGCTCAGCGATGGAGCGCGTGCCGGCCGCGATCAGACGGCGCTGCGATCGGCCCGGGCCTGGCGACCCTCGGCGAGGGCCTTGCGCCCGAGCGGGATGTAGAGCAGGGCCGACCAGTAGGCCAGGGCCAGGCCCGGGAGCCCCACGACCCACGCCAGCACCCGGAACCCGTCGGCCGTGGCGTGGTCGCTGGCGCCGACGAGGAACGACGGGAACGCGCCCATCAGGGCGAACGTCGCCGCCTTGCCGTACCAGGTGACGTCGATCCGCGACGCGCCGAGCGCGGCGAGCGAGACCGTGCCCATGGCCACCGCGGCCTCTCGCACCAGTACCGCGACGGCGAACCAGAGCGGAACGGAGCCGTCGATGATGATGGAGCCGACGCCCACGAAGAACAGCAGGCGGTCGGCCACCGGATCGAGGACCTTGCCGACGTTGGACACCTGCCCGAGGCGGCGGGCCAGGTAGCCGTCGAGCCAGTCCGTGCTGCCGATGAGGAACAGCACCCACCCGGCCGCCCACCGGTCGTCCGCGCCGAACAGCAGGTAGACGAAGACCGGCAGGGTGCACAGCCGGATGACGGTGATGAGGTTCGGGATCGTGAAGATGCCGGCGTCGACCACGTCCTCGTCGAGGACGATCGCATCGTCGGGGGCGACGGCGGATTCGGCGGCGTCCTCGACCGGTTCGCTCATGGATCGCCACCCTAGGGCTGATGTCACACTGACGGGCATGGCCACCGTGTTCACCAAGATCATCCAGGGCGAGCTCCCGGGCCGCTTCGTGTGGCGCGACGACCGCTGCGTCGCGTTCCTCTCGATCAACCCGTTGCGCCACGGCCATGCGCTGGTCGTGCCCATCCAGGAGGTCGACCACTGGCTCGACCTGGACCCCGAGCTGAACAGCCACCTCATGGCGGTGAGCCAGCGGATCGGGCAGGCCCAGATGGCGGCCTTCTCCCCCACCCGGATCGGGCTGATGATCGCCGGCCTCGAGGTTCCCCACGTGCACCTCCACGTCGTGCCGATCGACGGGGTGCACGACATGGACTTCGCCAACGCCGCCCGGGACCCCGACGCCGCCGCGATGGATCGGGCCCGGGACAACCTCGTGGCCGCCCTCCGCAGCGCGGGCCACGACCCGGGCGTGGACTAGAGCAGGGAGGTCTGCTCCTCTTGGGGGACCGGCTCGAGCAGCTCGGGGCCGTTGTTGCGCACGTTGTTCACGAGCGTGGCCACCGGCGTGGCGGTGAGGATGCCGTCGGGCAGCGGCACCAGGAGCTCGGAGAGCGCCGCGAGGTCGTGGTTGTCCCGGTCGAGCCAGGTGGCCCAGCGCTCCTCGGGGAGGATCACCGGCATGCGGTCGTGGATGGTGGCCATGAGCTCGTTGGGCGAGGTGGTGACGATCGTCAGCGAGCGCAGCGGCTCCTGGTCCTTGTCCGGCCCTCGCCACAGGGACCAGAGACCGGCGAAGGCCAGCGGCTCGTCGTCGCCGCGGTGGATGAACATCGGCTGCTTCTTGGGCTTCTTGGAGCTGTCGAGCTTGCGCCACTCGTAGAAGCCGTTGGCGGGCACCAGGCATCGACGGGTGGCGAAGGGCTTCTTGAAGGCCGACTTCTCCGCGAGCGTCTCGGCCCGGGCGTTGATCATCCGGGAGCCGATCTTGACGTCCTTGGCCCAGGAGGGCACCAGCCCCCAGAAGAAGGCGTCGAGGAAGCGGCCCCCGTCCGCCTCGACGACGGCGAGGACGTCCTGGGTGGGGGCCACGTTGTAGTTGGGCTCGAGCACCGACTCGGCCACGGCCTCGGCCCCGAAGTAGGCCGCCAGCTCGTCGGGCGGCGACGTGGACACGAAGCGACCGCACATGGCACCGACCGTAGTCACGGTGGCGGGTGCGAGCGCCTCCCTGCCACGCTTCGTCCATGACCGATCCGACCCGAACGTTCGACGTGGTCCTGTTCGGCCCCACGGGGGTCACCGGCCGGGAGGTCGCCCGCCACCTGCACCGGCGAGCCCCGGCGCTCGGGCTCACCTGGGCCGTGGCGGGGCGGGATCGCGACCGGATCGAGCAGACGCTCGCTGCGGTCGGCGCCGAACCGGCCGACATCCTCCACGCCGACACCGACGACCGCCGCTCCATCGAGGCCATGGTCGGCGCCACGAGGGTGGTGGCCGACCTGGTCGGCCCCTTCGTCCGCCACGGCGAGCCCGTGTACGCCGCGTGCGCGAAGGCCGGCACCCACTGCATCGACCCCTGCGGGGAGATCGACTGGGTGCTCGACATGATCCGGCGCTACGACGACCGGGCGACGGAGAGCGGCGCCATCATCGTCCCCACGGCGGGCTTCGAGGCGCTGCCCTTCGACCTCGGGGCCCTCCTCGCCGCCCACCTGCTCCACGAGCGCACCGGCCTCGGCGTGGCGTCGGTCGACGTGGCCGTCACCATCACCTCCGACCGCGACCTCCGGGTGCGCTCGGCCGCCGACGCGGTGTCCGGCGGGACCTTCGCGAGCGGCATGGAGCAGATCCGGCGGGGCCGGCCCGAGGTCTCCGACCCGCACGTGCTCGACACCGGGCACGGCCGGTCCGGTCGCTACGACCTGCGTCCCCGCAAGCACAGCGGCACCGGGCGCTGGCTGTCGCCGATGGTGCCGTCTCCGTTCCTGAACCCGCCGGTCGTCCACCGCTCCGCGTCGCTCCTGCGCGACAGCGGCGACACGATCCACGCCGCCGACTTCGAGTACCGGGAGGGCGTCGACACCGCCGGCATGCTGCCCGGGCTGCTGGCCGCGCCCGCGGCCGTCGCCGGGTCGCTCCTCGCCGTCGGCATGGGAACGCTCACCGGCGCACGCGAGAAGGTCCGCCGCTCGATCGTGAGCGCCCTCGAGCGCGTGGGGCCCTCCCCCGGCGACGGGCCCCGCCCCGAGGACCTCGACCGCTGGCGCTACCGCCTCGACGTGCGGGCCGTCGACACCAGCGGCGGCACGCAGGACGTGGTCGTGGAGGCCGACGGCCACCCCGGGTACAAGTCGACCGCCACGATCCTGGGCGAGGCGGCCCTCGCCCTCGCCGACCCGGAGGCACCCACCCCCGACGGTGCCGGCTTCCTCACCCCCGCCACCGCGCTCGGGCTGGAGGTCCTCGATCGCTTCGAGCAGGCGGGCATGCGCATCCGGCCGGCCTGAGCGCCGGTTGTGCCGGTGGCCCCGATCGGATAGAGCTCCCCCATGACCGGCTTCCTCCTCCCCACCGAAGCGATCACGTCGATCGAGGCCTACCTCGCGACGGAGACGGGCGGGGCGGGCGTCGCCCGGGCCCAGGAGATCGGGCCGGAGGCCACCATCGAGGAGATCAGCCGGGCCGGCCTGCGGGGCCGGGGCGGCGGTGGGTTCCCGACCGGTCGGAAGTGGCAGGGCATCGCCTCCCAGGAGGGCACCCGTCGCTACCTCGTCGTCAACGGCGCCGAGGGGGAGCCGGGCACGTTCAAGGACCGGGCCCTGCTCCGGGCGAACCCGTACCAGCTGGTCGAGGGCCTGATCATCGCGGCCTTCGCGATCGGTGCCGCCGAGGTCTTCGTGTGCCTCAAGGAGCGCTTCGAGCGCGAGATCGACCAGGTCACCCGGGCCGTGGCGGAGATGCAGGACGCTGGCATCTGCACGGACTGCAAGGTCACCGTCGTGGCCGGGCCCGACGAGTACCTGTTCGGCGAGGAGAAGGCGATGCTCGAGGTCGTCGAGGGCCGTCCCCCGCTCCCCCGACTGCTGCCGCCCTACGAGCACGGGCTGTTCGCCAGCGACATGCAGTCCGGGTGGGAGGGCACGCCGGTGTCCGCCCCCGGTGCCGGAGGCGACGCCAACCCCACGCTGGTCAACAACGTGGAGACGCTCTCGAACGTGCCGCACATCCTGGCCCGGGGTGCCGAGTGGTTCCGCTCGATGGGCACCCCGGAGTCCCCCGGCACGATCGTGGCCACCGTGGTCGGCGACGTCGTGGCCCCCGATGTCGGCGAGGTCGAGCTGGGCTCGACCCTGCGCGACGTCATCGATGCGGTCGGCAGCGGCGTCGGACCGGGCCGATCGGTGAAGGCGGTCTTCTCGGGCGTGGCCAACGCCGTGGTCACCGCGGACCAGCTCGACGTCCCGCTCACCTACGAGGGCTTCCAGGCCATCGGCAGCGGCATGGGGTCGGCCGGGTTCATCGTGCACGACGACACGGCCTGCATGGTCAACGCCGCCTACGTGTACTCGCGGTTCCTCTCCGTGGAGTCCTGCGGCCAGTGCCCGCCGTGCAAGCTCGGCTCCGGCGAGATCACCGAGCACCTCCAGCGGCTCGAGACCGGCGGCGGCACGGCCGAGGACATGCAGGGCATCGCCCACTGGCTGGGGCGCGTCACCGACGGCAACCGCTGCTACCTCGCGGTGGAGGAGCAGATCATGGTCACGAGCGTCGTGCGGGCCTTCGCCGAGGAGTTCGTCGAGCACGTCGACCACGGCAGCTGCCCCCGCCCCCGGCCCATCCCGCTCCCCAAGCTGGTCGACCTCGACGGCGGGCAGGCCACCTACGACGAGACCTTCTGGCGCAAGCGACCGGACTGGACCTACGAACCCGAGTGACCTCGGCGCGCCGAGCTACCGGCGACGCAGCTCGGCGAGCTCGTCGGCCACCGTGGTCGACAGCTGCAGCGCACCCTCGCCGGTCAGGTGGGTGAAGTCGCTGAAGTCCTCGTTCCCGTACCCCTCGCTGACGTCGATGAAGGAGACGTCGAGGTCGGAGGCGAGGCGACGGGCCTCGCGCTCGGCTGCCTCGTCGACCGACGGATCGGGCAGCAGGTCCAGGAAGCGGGGCGCCTGTGGCAACCAGACGAAGACGACGTCCACGCCCTGCGCACGGAGCGCGCCGACCGTCCGTCGGATGTCTTCGGACATGCGCCCGCCGAGCTCGTAGTCGCCGATCACGTCGCGACGGATCCGACGGCGCTCGGCGTCGCTCGTGTTGGCCCTCCCGGGCCGCCGCTTGCCGTTGGCGTGCAGGACCTCTCGGGCGTCGCTCACCGGGTCGTCCGGCTCGAACCACGAGCGGGGGTCGGCCAGGGTCCGACGGTGGCGGAACGTGGCCAGCCGCGCGGACAGCCAACGGTCGGCGTCGGCCAGCGGCCCGCCCCGCGCCTCGAACGCCTCGTCGTAGAGGGGAGCCACCTCCTGGGGGCGCGCCGCGTTCAGGTCGATCGACGACAGGGGCCACACCACCGTGTCGACCTCGAGGTCGGGCAGGACGGCGTCGTCGAGCCACCGGCGCTGGAGCGGAGGGATGCCGGCCGGGATGGCGGCGTTGTAGCTGCGGGTGCCGAGCCGCCGGTCGATCACGGCGGGATCGATGCCGTGGTAGGTCTGCGAGGTCCCGATGAAGACGTAGTCGAGATCCGCTTCCTGCTCGGCGATCTGCTCGACCTTGGCCTGGGCGATCTCGTGGTACCAGGTGACCGGCTCGGCGAACCCCGCCGACACGGCGCGGATGGCCACCTCGACCGTCAGGAGCACGGCCATGAGCGTTGCGAGCATCTTGGTGGCGCGGGCGAGCATCAGAACTGGAAGTAGATGAAGGGGGTGGACGGCGAGCCACTGAAGAGCACCAGCGCCACCACCGCGACGCCGGTGAGCGCACCGGAGGTGACGGGCGCGTCGAGGGGTCGGCGGACGGTGCGCACGAGACGGGGCGGACGGGCCCGGTGGAGCACGTCGATGACCAGCACGGTCGCGAGCGCGCCGGCGATCATGACCACCTCACCCCATGCCGCGAGCGACGACGGCAGCACGGGTCCGCTGAACATCGAGGCCAGCATCTCGCCGGCGTTGCCGAGCGAGCCGGCCCGGAACGGCACCAGGGTCACGTTCCAGACCAGGAACGCCGCGACGACGGCCGGCACGTGGCGTAGGGGCGGGAGCCGATCGCTGTCGTCGGGCTGCACGCCCAGGGCCCGTTCGACCGAGAGGATCAGGCCGTGCATCACGCCCCACGCCACGAACGTCCACGCGGCACCGTGCCAGAGCCCGCCCAGCGTCATGGTGATCATCAGGTTCCGGTAGGTCGTCCAGCGGCCGTGGCGGTTCCCGCCGAGGGGGACGTAGAGGTACGCCCGCAGCCACGACGACAGCGAGACGTGCCATCGGTTCCAGTACTCGGTGAGGTTGCGCGACAGGTAGGGCTGGCGGAAGTTGACCCGCAGCTCCACGCCCAGCAGCCGCGAGGTGCCGCGGGCGATGTCGGTGTAGCCG
>DMTU01000313.1:22913-23157 GCA_003476595.1 Acidimicrobiaceae bacterium
GAAGGCGATCATCGTCGTCCAGGCCATGACGCTCGAGAGGTCCCCCGCGTTCCCGAAGCCCCGGTTCACGACGGGCGCGACCGCGTCGGCGATGGCCACCTTCTTGACCAGGCCGAGCAGGATCAGGCCGAGCGCGGAGTGGATCGTCTCGGCGTCGGGGCGGGCACGGGCCGAGCGCAGCTGGGGCAGCAGGTGGGTGGCCCGCTCGATCGGACCGGCCACGAGCTGGGGGAAGTACGCCACG
>DMTU01000313.1:23348-23955 GCA_003476595.1 Acidimicrobiaceae bacterium
AGGTCGCGCTCGGGCGAGAGCTCCCGGCGGTAGACGTCGAAGGTGTAGGAGATCGTCTGGAACGTGTAGAAGCTGATGCCGACCGGCAAGACGACCTGGAGCAGGGCCGGGTTGGGTGCCAGGCCCACCCGCGCGAGCAACGACGCAGCGGACTCGACGAAGAAGCCGCCGTACTTGAACGCCCCGAGGATCCCCAGGTTGGTCACCACGCTGGTGAGCAGCAGTGCCTTGCGGGCGCGCTCGGTGCGCTCCTCCCCCAGGGCTCGGCCGATCGTGTAGTCGACGGCGGTCGACAGGAAGATCAGCCCGAGGAAGCGCCAGTCCCAGGCGGCGTAGAACACGTAGGACGCGACGAGCAGCACCCACCGGCGCGCCGCGGGACGGACGGTCCAGTGCAGCCCGACCACCGCGGGCAGGAACAGGGCGTAGACGAGGGAGTTGAAGACCATGGAGGGCCACCGGTCGGGACCGGGGGCTCCTACCCCGATCATGTCGCCCTGAGTCCCGCCGGAACGACCAGCGCCGGACGCGGCGAGGGCCCCGCCCCCTGTGGGGAGGCGAGGCCCTCTGGCGAGCGCAGGTCCGGCGAGAACCTGGCCCGCTGCCG
>DMTU01000313.1:24143-24273 GCA_003476595.1 Acidimicrobiaceae bacterium
GGCGAGAACCTGGCCCGCTGCCGACAAGCGTAGGACCATCTCGGTCCCCGCCGGCCAGGAAGCAGAAGAGCCGGCCCATCGGACCGGCTCTGACCTGCAGTGTTGTAGTCGGGCTGGGGAGATTCGAACT
>DMTU01000282.1:0-7991 GCA_003476595.1 Acidimicrobiaceae bacterium
GGCCCGGGCCCGGTCGGTGGCCAGCACCCGGGCGTGGTCCTCGATGGAGCCCATCACCACCATCGTCCCCGACGCGGGCGCGTCCACGAGGCGCTGGCCCAGCGCGGGATGCGCCGCGGCTTCGCTGGTGGCGAGGAACCGGGTGCCGAGCAGCACGCCGTCGGCCCCGAGCGCGAGCGCCGCGGCCAGCCCGGCGCCGTCACCGAACCCGCCACCGAGGAGCCACGGCACGTCGGGCGCCTCACGGGCCAGGCCGTCCGCGGCCACCCGGGCCTGGACCAGCATGGAGACCTGGTCGGGACCGGTGTGGCCGGCCGCCTCCGCGCCGAGCAGGCACACGGCGTCGACGCCGGCCCGGGCCGCCGACAGGACGTCGCGGACCCGGGTGGCCTTGTGGACCACCCGGATGCCGGCGTCGTGCAGCGGGCCGACGAAGGGTGCGGGGCTGCGGCCGGCGGTCTCCACCACCGGCACGCCGCGCCGGACGACCTGGTCGATGAGCCAGGTGGCCATGTCGGGCACGAACAGCGGGATGTTGACGGCGAAGGGGGCGTCGGTGGTGCTGCGCACCTGGTGGATCTCGGCGGCGAGCCCGGCTTCGTCGCCCGCGAACACGGCGGCGCCGAGCGTCCCGAGCGCACCGGCGCCGCTGACCGCGGCCACGAGCGGCGCGGTGGCGACGCTGGACATGCCGCCCTGCATGATCGGGAACCGGCACCCGACCAGGTCGCCGAAGCGGGTCGGCATCCGGTCCGGTGCCGGCCGGTCGTCGTCGCCCACCGTCGCCCCCGGCGTCAGGACTGGGTGCCGACCTTGAGGTCCTTGAACGGGCTGGTCGTGTCGATCCCCGGCTCCTTCGGGAGGCCGAGGACCCGCTCGCCCACGATGTTGCGCATGACCTCGTCGGACCCGCCGGCGATGCGCATGGCCGGCGTCCCGAGGACGAACTTCGTCCAGGCAAAGGTGCCCCACTCGCCGGTGTCGGCGGTCATCCGAGGACCGAGCACCTCGGACACCCACGCGCTGAGGTTGGTGAGGTTGTGGGCCAGGGCCAGCTTGCCGATCGACATCTCGGGCCCGGGGAGCTGGCCGGCCTTCACCTTGTCGCTGGCCCGCTGCCCGGTGTACTTGGCCACCTGGAAGTCGATCCACACCCGCATCAGCTGGTCGCGCAGGACGGCGTCGTCGCTCTTGCCGAAGTGCTCCAGCATGCCGGCGAGCCGGTCGATGGAAGCGACGCCGCCACCGGAGCCTCCGCTGCCCGAGCCGATCGAGGCCCGCTCGTTCATCAGCGTGGTGAGCGCGACCCGCCAGCCGTCGTTGACGTCGCCCAGCCGGTGGTCGTCGGGGACCCGGACCTCGTTGAAGAACACCTCGTTGAAGCTGGCCCCGCCGGTCATCTGGCGCAGCGGGCGGATCTCCACGCCGGGCGCCTGCATGTCGACGACGAAGCCGGTGAGGCCCCTGTGCTTGGGCTGGTCGGGGTCGGAGCGGCAGATGACCTCGCCGATGTCGGAGTACTGCGCGCCCGAGGTCCACACCTTCTGGCCGGTGAGCAACCACTCGTCGCCGTCACGGACCGCCTTCATCTGCAGGCTGGCCAGGTCAGAGCCCGCGCCCGGCTCGGAGAACAGCTGGCATCCGACGATGTCGCCCCGCTGCATCGCCCGCAGGTAGGCGTCCTTGGCCGTGTCGGTGCCGTGGGCGAGGATCGTCGGGGCCACCATGCCCAGGCCGATGCCGAAGAACCCCATGTCGGGTGTCTCGTACTGCGCCTCGAGCCGGGCGTAGGCCCGCTCGTGCGCCACGGTCAGACCCCGCCCGCCGTACTCCTCGGGGCCGGTGATCCAGCCGAGGCCGGCGTCGAAGCGCTTGGCCCGCCACGCCTTGGCCTCGGCCAGGCCGCGGCGCTCCGCTTCGGGGTCGACCTCCTCGAACATGGCCACCGAGTCGTCACCCTCGCCCCACGTGAAGCCGCGATCGTCGGTCTGCTTCTTCCGGGTCGTGTTGGCCTCCAGGAAGGCCTCGACCTCGGCCTCGAAGTCCTCGACGCTCACCTGCTGCTCGCTCATCCCCTACCTCCGATGTCCACGCATCGCCCCGATGTCTTCGGTGCGAAGGATGCCCGAAACGTAGCCGTCCCCTCACGTCCGTGACGCCGGATCCTCTCGGGCTGCGACCACCACCGCTCGTCGGCTTGGTGCTGGCCGCTACGCGTCTGGGCTGACGACGAATCTGCTCGCGCCGGAGCAGGTGCGGGAACCCCCACTCCGCATCATTACCTAGCCATCACCCACCTCCGTCGGCCCGGTCCGCCCGAGCACTGCCGAACAGTTGCGGAGGCGTCGTGACGACCTCACTGTCGGAGGGGCTCCGTATTCTCGACGTCTCGGCTTCGATCGAGCTGACTCGGTGCTGGTGCGCCCTTTCCCGCTTCTTCGGGATGGTGGCGAGCAACGCCACACTCGTCGGACTCGTGCTGGCGTCGACGCAACTGGGCTGACAGCCGCGGCGGGCACGTCAGCGCTGGCCGGGCATGCGCTCGACGAGCTCGACCAGGTGGCGGTGGAACGCGGCAGCGTCGAGGTCGTGGCTCCAGCCGTGGCCGCAGAGGAGCCGGTCGAAGCTGAGACCGGAGGCGGCGAAGCGGCCGAGCGACTCGGTCTGCGCGTCCCACGAGTACCAACACGCCCGGCGGAACGCCATCAGCTGCTGGCGCTGCGGGTCCCAGGCCAGCGAGTCGCCGGAGAACAGAAGGTTGCCGTCGACGTGCCACAGCACGCTGCCCTTCGTGTGGCCAGGGACCGGGAAGCCGACCACGCCGTCCGCTACATCGACCGGCTCCTCACCCTCGAAAAGCGCGGTGGCGTAGGGCGCCGCCGACCGGTCGTCGGCGTGGATCCAGACCACGGCACCGAAGTGCTCGGCGTAGCGCTCGGCGTCGGCGACGTCATCGCGGTGGGTGAGCAGGATGAGGTCGACGCCGCCGAGGTCGGCCACCGGTTCGACGACCTTGCGGGTCCAGCGCGGTGCGTCGACCATCACGTTCGCCCCGTCCCGAACCACGAGGTACGAGTGGGCGCCGAACGACGACTCGACATTGTGGCCCAGGCGGTGCACGCCATCGCCGAGGTCGTGCGGGAAGGCCGGGCGCTCGGGCCGGCGCAGCTCGACGTGGCCGACAGAACGGGTCGGGCAGACCTCGACCGCCCGCCACGCCATCGCCACCTCCTCCGGTGTCTCCGGTTGGCGCACGAAGTACGACACGCCGTCGGCCGGGTTGCGCTCGACGAGGCCGGGGGCGACGTGGCGGGCGGCGTCGCAGTCGATGCAGCGGTCGTCCACGAACCACGGCCCGGGCGCACCCGCCGGGTGCCGGTCCTGGATCCGTGCCATGGGGTCCACGCTAGGCAGGCGCCCCAGAGCTGCGGTCGGCGGATTCTCGCCGCTTCAGTCCGACCTCGGGTCAGGCCGCCAGGGCGTGCCCGACGGTGAGGTCCACGACGTGGTCGACGGCGGCGGCGAGGGAGCGGGCGAGGTTGAACTCGTAGGCCGCGGCCCAGACCTCGAGGCCGAGCTCGTGGGCGGCGTCGGCGACGATGCCGAAGATGTGGTCGCCGGATGCGACGACGATGCGGTCGTAGCGGGTGAGGTCGATGACGTGGGTGGCCTCGTCGATGAGGCGCAGGTCGGCGGCGTCGGGGCCACCGCCGGCAGGGAGCAGGCGCAGGTCGCGGTCGCAGTCGAACGCGATGCGCCGGTACACGAAGTGGGAGGCGGCACCGACGAGGTGGTCGCCGACGTGCCAGCCGACCATGGGCCGGTAGTGGCGCAGCACGAGCTCGAGGTCGCGCGACGTCAGCTTCGGCCCCAGTCCCAGGTACTCGACGTCGAGCAGGTGGAGTGCCCGCCCAGCTGTTCCGGTCATGGTCGGGCCCCGTCGTCTCGGCCGGGAACCGCAACCCGGCCTGTGGAGAGAGGTACGCCGTGACCGTGACGGGTCCCTGCCCAAGGTGGGTGGTCAGCTGGCGCGGAGGTTGCCCGTCACCACGAGGATCTCGGCGTCGGTACCGGTTCCTGTCGGATGCCCCTCGTACGCTTGGAGCCCTCGCCGCCTCCCTGGCGACTCGGTGCTGCAGCGCCCTTCCGCTCCGAGATCGGAGGTGCGAGCATGTACGTCAGCGAGTTCCAGCGCCACGAGGTGTTCAAGTGGCTCGAGGAGCAGATGGGACCGGAGAGAGCTGCGATCATGATGGACCTGCTGCCACCAGTCGGATGGGGTGACGTCGTCACGACGCGTGACCTTCACGCCGAGGTGGGTGGTCTCCGGAGCGAGATGCAGGCGGGCTTCGCCGAGCTCCGGGCGGAGATGCACGCTGCCCACTCCGGACTCCTCGTCAAGCTGTTCTTCGGGATGGTGGCGAGCAACGCCACGCTCGTCGGACTGGTCCTGACCGCGACTCGGTTGAGCTGATCGGATCGTTCGGAAAGACTCAGCCCGTGCCGACGACGACCTCGGCACGGTCGTCGAAGAACGCCACGAGACCCTGGATGTCCTCGGCGCCCTCCTTGGGCTCCTCGTAGCTCCAGGCGATGCCGTCGTGGGTGCCGGCCTCGGTCTGGATGGTCCAGTAGGAGGCGTCGCCCTTGAACGGGCAGTGCGTGCGCAGGGAGATCGGTCGCAGCTCGGCCTGCACGTCCTCCTTGGGGAGGTAGTAACGGGTGGGGAGGCCGGTCTCGTCGAGCAGGACGGGCCGGCCGGAGCTGGCGACCACCACGCCGTCGAGGCGGACCTCCACGTGGACGTCTTCGCGGCGGGTCTCGATCGTGTGTCCCTGGGTCATGCTCCGTGCAACGGGGATGAGGTGCTGCCCATTCCATGTGGGCCGGACTGCAGCTACGGGCCGGCGATCACGACGACGTAGCCGTCCGGGTGGCAGAGCCAGATCTCGCGCAGGAGGGAGTTGGGGTTCTCGAGTGGTCCGTCGATCACGTCGGCGGAGGTGGTGCGGGCCCGCTCGACCACGGCGTCGACGTCGTCCGTCGAGAACCACAACAGGATGCCGTTGCCGCGCGACGGGTCGTCGGGGTCGCCCATCTCCGGGTGCTCGTCGGCCTCCCAGCGGTGCAGCTGCAGCACGAGGTCGTCGCCGTCGAGGAGCATCTCGTACTCGTCGCCACCGTGGCCCGACGTCAGGCCGACGACGTCCTGGAACCAGCGCGAGGCCGCCTCGACGTCGCGCACCACCACCATGGGTTGGGGTCGCAGCACGGCGCCTACGGTAGGTCCGCTCGGAGTTCTTGTCACCGGGGTCGTGCGACGATCGCTCCATGGCCATCACGACCGAACCCCGACTCGGGCAGGACGCCCGGATCGGCGCGCTGTTCGAGCGGTTGGCCGAGCTGCAGGGCCAGCGCAACGTCATCGACGCACAGATCGTCGACGTGGTCCGGGAGCTCGAGGCGGACGACCTGTGGGCGATCACCGGGTCCCGGTCGCTGGAGAGCTGCGTGGCGTGGAAGACGGGGTCGTCGTACTCCCACGCCAAGGCGCTGGCCGAGGTCGCCCGCCGGGCCGAAG
The DNA here is from genome assembly GCA_003476595.1 of Acidimicrobiaceae bacterium. Classification (GTDB taxonomy): domain Bacteria; phylum Actinomycetota; class Acidimicrobiia; order Acidimicrobiales; family Salinilacustritrichaceae; genus Salinilacustrithrix. Next base: position 5,582 of record DMTU01000282.1, read on the forward strand.
CGTTCCCCCGCTGCGTCGGCGGATTGCGGGAGGGCTCGCTGTCGCTGGACCAGGTGGCGGTCATCGCCGAGCGGGCGGTCGACGGCTCCGACGAGCACTACGCCGGCCTGGCCCAGGCGGCCACCGTGTCCCAGCTGCGCACGGCGCTCAACCTGGCGCCCAAGCCGGACAAGGAGCCGCCGGCCGAGCCGGAGCGGTCGGTCACCAAGATCACCGACGACGAGTTCGCCATCTGGCGGGTCAAGCTGCCCCACGTCGACGCCGCGGTCTTCGACGCCGCCCTGCAGTCCCACCTCGATGCGCTGGCGGCCGAATGGAAGCGGGACCACGGCGAGCGGGACGAGGCATCGGAGCAGGCGCCGCCGTTCCCCACCGTGGCCGACGCGTTCATGCGCCTGGTCGAGCACGGCTGGGATGCCGACGCCGTCGCCCGGCCCCATGGGCACCGCACGACGGTCGTCGTCCACCTCGACGTGGAGTCCCAGATCGGGTCGCTGCACCTCGGGCCGGCGCTGACCGAGGCCGAGCGCCTCTACCTGACCTGCGACTCGCGGGTGGAGACCTGGTTCGAGCGGGACGGCAAGCCGATCGGCGTCGGGCGTGAGACCCGCGAGATCCCCCGTCGCATCCGCCGGGCGCTGGAGCACCGCCATCCGACGTGCGCGGTGCCCGGCTGCGGGGCCACCCGCGGCCTGCACGCCCACCACATCTGGCACTGGGAGAAGGGCGGCCCGACGGAGCTCTGGAACTTGGTGCTCGTCTGCCCGTTCCACCACCGCCTCCACCACCGGAAGCTGATCACCATCTCCGGTCCGGGCCACGCCATCACCGTCACCGACGTGAACGGACGGACGCTCGACGGCTCGTCGGTGGCCAGACCACCCACGGGTCCGCCACCCGACGTCGCCCCCTATGCCGGACCAACCGGCGAGCGGGCGAGCTGGAAGTGGTATGAGCCGATGGTCCCGGGAGCGCGAGGCCGCGACAACTGAGCGTGTGTGCCGCCGAGACCTGCGTGCTCGGCGGCGCATCGGCGCGCCCGTGCGCTCGGGCCAGCACCGTCGGCGTCCCGAGACTCGGCAGCGATGGCGTGCGACACTGCCTGGCGGATCCATGCGACACCTCGCCAACCCCCATCGCGGCCACGGGCTCCCCCGCCAGGAGGGCCTGGCGACGGGACGCGTCGTCGCCGATCCCACCGACGCCCAGGCGCTCTACGCCCGCTGCCCGGTCGCCGCCGCGACGCCGCTCGTCCCGGCTCCGGACCTGGCCGCCGCGCTCGGCGTCGGGCAGCTGTGGCTGAAGGACGAGCGCCAGCGGATGGGCCTGGGCAGCTTCAAGGCGCTGGGGGCATCCCACGCCATCGCCCGCCTCGCGGCCCGAGCGGTCGATGCGCCGGGCGCGCCCGCCGACCGGGCCACGATGTCGACCGCACTGGCCGGCACCACCTTCGTGTGCGCGTCCGCCGGCAACCACGGGCTGTCGGTGGCGGCGGGGGCGCCGGTTTTCGGGGCGTCGGCGGTCATCCACCTCGCCCGCACCGTGCCCGAGGCATTCGTCGACCGCCTGCGGGCCCGCGGCGCTCGCGTGGTCCGCTCCGGCGATGACTACGAGGCGGCCATGGCGGCGGCCATGGCCGACGCCGAGGCGCACGGGTGGACGTTGCTGTCGGACTCCTCCTGGCCCGGCTACGTCGAGCTGCCCACCCTGGTCATGGAGGGGTACCTGATCATGGCGGCCGAGGCCGCGGATGCCGTCGAGGAGCCGCCGACCCATGTGGTCCTGCAGTGCGGGGTGGGCGGCCTCGCCGCCGCCGTCACCGCACTGGTCCGCGACCGCTGGGGCGACGGGCCCACCGTCGTCGTGGTCGAACCATCAGCTGCGCCGGCGCTCCTCGAGAGCGTCGCAGCCGGTCGCCCGGTCGCAGCCCCGGGGCCGGTCTCGTCCATGGGCCGGCTCGACTGCAAGGAACCGTCGCACCTCGCCCTGGCCGCGCTCGCCCGCGACGCCGACCACTTCGTCACCGTCACCGACGAGCGCTGCGACGAGACCGTCGCCGTGCTCGCCGGGCACGACATGGCCACGACCCCCTCCGGTGCCGCCGGCATCGCCGCGGTGCACCACGCCGGGGCGCACCGCGAGGCGCTGGGGCTGTCCGAGGGCAGCCGAGTGCTGGCCTTCGTGACCGAAGGGCCGGAGGGCGAGTCGTGACCGTGCCCGACCGGGCGGAGCTCGCCTCGCTGCGACGGCACCTCCACCGGCACCCGGAGACGGCGTTCGACGTGGATGCCACCGCCGAGCTGGTGGCCGATCGGCTGGCGGCGGCCGGTCTCGACGTCACCCGCGGCATCGGCGGGAGCGGTGTGGTCGCCACGCTGCGGCGGGGCACGTCGAGCCGCAGCATCGGGCG
>DMTU01000282.1:8193-10021 GCA_003476595.1 Acidimicrobiaceae bacterium
CGACGCCGAGGCCGGCCCGGACGGCTCCGACATCGACGGCACCGTGCACTTCGTCTTCCAGCCCGACGAGGAGAACGGGCGCGGCGCCCAGGCCATGATCGACGACGGGCTCCTCGAGCGCTTCCCGATGGACGCCGTGTACGGGATGCACAACCTGCCGGGGCTGGCCGTGGGCCGCTTCGCCACCCGGCCCGGGCCGTTCACCGCGTACGAGGAGCGCTTCGAGATCGAGATCCACGGGCGGGGCGGCCACGCCTCGGCGCCGGAGCGCACCATCGACCCGCTCGTGGCCGGCGCCCACGTCGTGCTCGCCCTCCAGAGCATCGTGTCCCGCGCCCTCGCCCCCCAGGACCACGGGGTCGTGTCGGTCACCGAGCTCGTCACCGACGGCGCGCCCAACATCATCCCGACGACGGTGACGATCCGCGGGGACGTGCGCGGCTACGAGGAGCACGTCAGCGACGCGATCCGCACCCGGATGGGCGCGATCGTGGAGGGCACCGCCGCCGCCCACGGGGCCACGGCCACGCTCCGCTACGAGCGGGCCTTCGAGCCGACGGTGAACACCGCCGCGGAGGTCGAGGTCGCGGCCCGAGCCGTCGGCGGTGTCGCCGGGGCCGAGATCGACACCGAACACGAGCCGATGGGCTTCTCCGAGGACTTCGCCCAGCTCCTCCAGCACCGGCCCGGCTGCTTCGTCCTCATGGGCAACGGGACCGAGGGCTCCCACGGCGCCACGCTGCACAACCCGAGCTACGACTTCAACGACGACGCCCTGCCGTTCGGCGTGGCGTACTGGACGGGCCTCGTCCGCGACGTGCTCGGGTCCCGATGACGACGATCCGCACCGTCGGTCACGGCACCGCGGATGCCGACGAGCTCGGCGAGCTGCTGCGGGGCGCGGGCGTCACCGAGCTGGTCGACGTGCGCCGCTTCCCCGGCAGCCGCCGGCACCCGCAGTTCTCGTCCGAGGCGACGGCGGCGTGGCTGCCCGAGCACGGCGTCGGCTACCAGCACCTCGAGTCCCTCGGCGGGCGCCGGAAGCTCGGGCCGGACTCGCCCCACATCGGTCTGCGCAACGAGCAGTTCCGGGCCTACGCCGACCACATGGAGTCTGACGAGTTCACCGCCGGGGTGGCCGAGCTCCTCCGGATCGCCGAGGACGAGAGCGTGGCGGTGCTGTGCTCGGAGTCCGTCTGGTGGCGGTGCCACCGCCGGCTGCTGGCCGACCACCTGGTGCTGGTCCACCACGTGGTGGTCGAGCACCTGTTCCACGACGGCCGGCTCGCCCGCCACGACCCGACTCCCGAGGCGCGCCTCCACGACGAGCACGTGATCTACGACGTCGGCGTCGCCCCGCCCCTGTTCACGCCGGAGGGCTGACCGCCGGCGCAGCGTGCCGGCGGCGGGGCGCTGGGCTACTCCACGACGAGCTCGCCGACCATCCCGCCGTCGTAGTGACCGGGCTCGTGGCAGCCGTACTCGAGCGAGCCCGCCTCGACGAAGGTGAACGCCAGCTCCTTGGTCTCGCCCGGCTCCACGGCGATGGCGTTGGGTTCGCCGTGCATCTCCGTGTCGCCGTCCATCTCGCTCATCTCCTCCTCGTGCTCGAGCTGGAGCTCGTGGTCGCCGAGCACGAACTCGTGCGGGATGGCACCGTCGTTCGTCACCTCGAACAGCACGGTCTCGCCGACGGGGACCGTGATCGACGGCGAGTCGTAGGCGAGGGTGTCGAGCATCGAGACCTCGATGGTCTGGGTCGCATCGTCGGGATCGGCGGGTTCACCGAAGGCGAACGTGGCGTGGTCGTCGTCCGTCGTGTCCACGG
>DMTU01000282.1:10070-11945 GCA_003476595.1 Acidimicrobiaceae bacterium
TACGGCGGACGAGTCGCTGTCGTCGTCACCACAGCCGGCGGCCAAGAGGGTGAGTGCGGACAAGGCGATGATGAGTGCGGTGGCGCGCAGCGCGCGCATCGATCGGGTGAACATGGGTGTGCTCCTTCTCGTCGGTTTCGGTCTCGGTTTCGGGCGGCAGCGGCGCGCTACGGCGGCGACGCCGACCGATCGGCCGGATGCGACGAGAGCGGGTGCTCCGGCACGGCGACGATGTCACCGCCGGGGGCCGGAGGGAGGGCTCGGCGAAGGCCAGCGGCGCGTTGCACGAGCGGCAGGTCGCGGCGTGGTGGTGCAGGTGGTCCGCCGACACGTCCAGCACGGGCGCAGCGTGGGTGTCGTCCGCGGGCCCTGCGGCAACCGCTGCCGCCGGCAGGGGTCGGACGACGGTCCGACTGTCGACGACGTGCATCCCGAGGATCCCGCCAAGGGCGAGCAGCACCACCAGGGCGCCGATCGACCGATGCTGCCTCGCCGCCACTCGCTGGGCATGTGCCATCAGTCGCTCCTGATCTCAGTGAACACCCTCCTCCCGGTGCTGGCAACACGCGGGCGCGGCACGGGAGTGTGACGCCAGCCACGGTGGATCCGGGAACAGAGCTGCCGGTTGCTGCGTCTGATCTGCGCCGGAGAGACCGGCGGGGCGCAACGGTGCGCCCGATCCCCGAAAGGCACTGCCGTGTCCACCCGTCGCTTCCTCCTTCCCTCGCTCGCCCTCGCTGGGTCGACATCCACCCCGAGGCCACCATCGGCGTCTACGACTGCACCCAGGCGTGCGAGCACCTCGAGGGCACGCTCGAACACGTGCTGGCCGGTGCCCCCTACGGCGGGGCGGACGCGCTGTGGAACTTCGTGCTCGGCGAGGACGGCCGGGCCACGTCGGTCGAGGAGATCTACACGCCCTGACCACCGGCCCTCGCCACCGGCGGACTGTGTGACACTCCCGCCATGGAGCTGGACGCGGCGTTCATCACGGTCGTGGTCGACAACGAGACCGACACGCTGTCCTCACCCGATCCGGGCACGCCCCGGCTTCCCGAGATCGCCGGGCTGCTCGGTCGGGAGGACATCGCCCACCACCGGGCCGGTCGGGACGGCATCGAGGCCTTCGGTCACCTGTGCGTGGCCTGCCACGGCTTCTCGGCGCTCGTCACCGCCCAATCGGGCGACGCGGCCAGCACCGTGCTGTTCGACGTCGGGCCCTACGGGGATGTGTGGCTGGCCAACGCCGAGCGGCTGTCCATCGACCTGGCCACGATCGGCACCGTGTTCCTGTCGCACTGGCACTGGGACCACAGCGGTGGGTTCCCGGTGGTGATCGAGGCGATCAGCGCGGCCCGCGCCGCCGCCGGCCTGGCCCCACCGGTGGTCGACGTCCATCCCGACCGCCCCGACCAGCGGGGCACGGCGATGCCCGACGGGCGGGTCGTGTTCCTGCCGGATGAGCCCACGTTCGCCGAGCTCGAGGCGGCCGGCGGCGACGTGGTCCGCCACGGCGAGCGGCACCCGGTGGGGGAGCTGCTGGTCGGCAGCGGCGCCATCGAACGCCAGACCGGCTACGAGACCGGGCTGCCCGGCCACCTCACCTTCACCGGTGACGACGCGGTCGAGGACCCGCTGATCATGGACGAGCGGTGCCTGTCGTTCCGGGTGCGGGGTCGGGGCACAACCGTGCTGTCGGCCTGCTCGCACGCCGGCGTGGTCAACGCGTCCCTCGAGGCGATCGCCACCCACGACGACGCGCCGGTGGACCTGGTGCTCGGCGGGTACCACCTGGCCGGCGCGTCGGTGGAGGGCCGGATCGAGGCCACGGTGCGGGACCTGGACGAGCGGATCGGCGCGGCGTTCGTCGCCCCC
>DMTU01000176.1:0-1856 GCA_003476595.1 Acidimicrobiaceae bacterium
AGCGGTTCCTGACCCTGGTGGAGGGCGCCCGCGACGACGACGGCGCCTACTTCCACCACTTCGCCGGCCTCGACGACGAGTCCGCCAAGGACCTGGCTCGCAGCATCTGGCGCGCGGTGAACCTGCCGAACCTGCACGCCAACGTGCTGCCCACCCGGGACCGGGCCGACCTCGTGCTGCACAAGGGCGCCGACCACGAGGTCCACCGGGTCGTGCTGCGACTCCGCTGAGCGACCCGAGACCGGGGCGGCTGCGCAGGGGCCGACCGCCTGAGGACCGATCCCGGCTTCCGTGCGCGCGGATCGACGCGCCGCGGTCGATCCGCGCGCAGGGAAGGCGTCAGCGGGCGGCCAGCGGGACCGCCCGGCCGCCCGAGAGGCGGAGCAGCTCGGCCGGCGGGACCTCGAACACGTGCCGTGGCGTCCCGGCGGCGGCCCAGACCGTGTCGTGGGCGAGCAGGGACTCGTCGACGAACGTCGGCAGCGAGGAGGCGTGGGCGAAGGGCGGCACGCCGCCGATGGGGAACCCGGTGGCGCTGCGGACGACGTCGGCATCGGCGCGCCCGACCGTGCCGCCGGCAGCCTCGCCCAGCAAGCGCTCGTCGAGGCGGGCGTCGCCGGCGACCAGGGCCACCACCGGCTCACCCTCGACGGTGAACACGAGCGACTTCACGATGCGGGCGACCTCGCAGCCCACGGCGGCAGCCGCCTCGGCGGCGGTGCGGGTGCCGTCGGGGTACTCGACGACCTCGATGTCGAGGCCCTCGGCGCGGGCGGCGGCGGCGACTCGGGCGGCGTTGGCGTGCACGACCGGCATCCTGCCCGACGACGCCCCCGGAGGCCCGCACCCCGCTGGCAGACTGGTGCGGTGCGTGCGTGGACGGTGGCCGGTGGACTGATCGAGCACGAGGGCCGGCTGCTGCTCGTGCAGAACCAGCGCCGGGACGGCAGCACGGACTGGACCACCCCCGGCGGCGTGGTCGACCCCGGCGAGGAGATCCTCGAGGCGCTGTCGCGCGAGGTGCGCGAGGAGACCGGCCTGGCCGTCACCGGCTGGGAGGGCCCGCTGTGGCAGGTCGAGGCCGAGGCGCCGGACATGGGCTGGACCCTGCGGGTCGAGGTGCACCGTGCCACCGGGTTCGAAGGGCGGATCATGCTCGACGACCCCGACGGCATCGTGGTCGACGCCGCCTGGCTCGACCTCGCCGGCTGCCACGACTGCCTGTCCACGTCCTGGCTGCCGGCCCGCGAGCCGATGCTGGCGTGGCTGGGGGAGAAGTGGCTCGAGCCCCGCACCTACCGGTACCGGCTCGAGGGCGTCGACCGGGCCGACGCCAACGTGATCCGGCTGGACTGACCGGCGTGGCGACGAGCGGGGGAGCGGGGCGCACGATCCTCCACGTCGACATGGACGCGTTCTACGCGTCGGTGGAGCAGCTCCGGCGGCCCGAGCTGCGGGGCAAGCCGGTGGTGGTCGGTGGCTCCGGTCGGCGGGGCGTGGTGGCGGCCGCCTCCTACGAGGCGCGGGCCTTCGGCGTCCGCTCGGCGATGCCGTCGATGCGGGCCCGGACGCTGTGCCCCCAGGCCGTGTTCGTCGCCGGCGACCACGCCCACTACGCCGAGGTGTCGGCGCGGGTCATGGCCATCTTCCGGTCGATGACCCCGCTCGTGGAGCCGCTCAGCCTGGACGAGGCCTTCCTCGACGTGACGGGCGCCCTCCGCCTCCACGGCGACGGCCCCACCATCGCCGCCGAGATCCGGGCCCGGGTCCTCGCCGAGGAGGGGCTCACCTGCTCGGTCGGGGTCGCGACCTCCAAGTTCATCGCCAAGCTCGCCACCGAGCAGGCCAAGCCCGCC
>DMTU01000176.1:1978-3179 GCA_003476595.1 Acidimicrobiaceae bacterium
GGGCCAAGCCCGCCGCTTCGGTGCGCGGCCCGATCCCCGGGACGGGTGTCGCCGTGGTCCGGCCGGGCGACGAGCGGGTCTTCCTGCGCCCGCTGCCGGTCGGCGCCCTCTGGGGGGTCGGGCCCCGCACCCTGGAGAAGCTGCACGGGCTCGGCGTCCGCACGGTCGGGCAGCTGGAGCGCCTGCCGCTCGAGCAGCTCGTGCGCACCCTCGGCGACGCCCACGGCCGCCACCTCCACGACCTCGCCCACGCCGTCGACCCCCGCCCGGTGGTGCCCGACCAGCGCCCCAAGTCGATCAGCCACGAGGAGACCTTCGCCGAGGACATCGACGACGCCCGGGCGCTGCACACCGAGCTGGTCCGCATGGCCGACGCCGTGGCCCGTCGGGCCCGCCACCAGGAGGTGGCGGGGCGCACCGTGGCCATCAAGGTCCGCTTCGGCGACTTCACCACCATCTCCCGGTCGGTCACCCTGCCCCAGGCGGTGGACACCGGCCCGGCCATCGTGCGGGCGGCCACCCAGCTGCTCGACCAGATCGACATCGCGCCGGGGGTCCGGCTCTTCGGGGTGGGCCTGGCGAACCTGGCCGACGACGCCCCGCACCAGCTCAGCCTCGACGACCTGACCAGAGCCGCCGAGGCGCCGGCGGCCGATGGTGCCGCGTGGTCGGCGGTCACCGAGGCGGTCGACGCCGTCCGTGCCCGCTTCGGCGACGACGCCCTGCTGCCGGCGGCGCTGGCCGAGGGCGGATCGCTCCGGGCGAAGCGGGCGGGCGAGCAGCAGTGGGGCCCCGACGACCGCGGGTCATCACCCGACGGGGATCGGGTATGAGGGTGGCCGACGCGCCGCTCCGCGCGTTGTTGCCCGCCGACCCGTGTGCGATGATGGCGCCCGGAGCAGGCGTCCCGACGAGGACCAGAAGAGGTGAGCAGGTGCCCCTTTCCGAGGACGAGGAGCGCATCCTCAAGGACATCGAGCGGGAGTTCTACGAGAACGACCCTGCGTTCGCCCGCGAGGTCCGCGAGACCACCCTCTACAAGCACGCCTGGCGCAACATCAAGCTCTCCCTCGTGGGCTTCGTCGCCGGCCTCGTGCTCCTGGTCGCCGCCCTCTCCAGCTCCTACCTGCTCGCCTTCGGCGGCTTCCTGATCATGCTCGCCTCGGCCCTGGTGATCGAGCGCAACGCCCGCAAGATGGGC
>DMTU01000174.1 GCA_003476595.1 Acidimicrobiaceae bacterium
GGCGTCGTCGGCGAAGCGGTCGGCGGCCTTGCTCAGGAACTCGTGGTAGAAGGCGTGCTTCGACCCCGGCGACTCGGCCTCGATGGCGTTCAGGGCCTCCTTGTACCGCAGGTGCTTGTTTCCCTCGGCCATGGGGCACTCCTCGACGATGTAGTCGATGCCGCGGATGACGCAGTACGCAGCCATCTCGCGCTCACCGAGGCGGACGAGCGGCTTGATCTTGCGGGGGAAGCCGTCGCGGGCGGGCAGGACGGGCCGCTGGCGACCCAGGTACTCGGTGTTCCAGCGCAGGGTGTTGCCGAACAGCACGGCGGCCTCGTCGTCGAGGTTGTGACCGGTGGCGACGGCGTCGTAGCCGCCGTCGATCGCGGCCTTGTCGAACAGGTGGCGCTTGCTGAGCCCGCACGCCGAGCAGGGCACCCGGCGGGTGACCTCGGCGGCGGTGGGGACGTCGAAGCCGTGGTCGTCGCGCAGCGAGGTCTCGTGCAGGGTGAGCCCCCGCTCCTCGGCGAAGGCTCGGGCGTAGCCGGTGGAGGTCTCCGAGTACTCGCCGATGCCGAGGCCGATCACGAAGCCGTCCGCCTGGTAGCCGAGCTCGAGGAGGATGTCCCACACGGCCAGGGAGTCCTTGCCGCCGGACACGGCGACGAGCACCCGCTCGTCGGGGCCGAGCATGCGGTGCTTCTTGATGGCCCGGGCCACCTGCTCCCGGCAGAACGCGAGGAAGTGCTCGGCGCAGAAGTTGGCGTTGTGGGCCTTCAGGTCGATGATCGCCGGGCCCCGGCAGGTGCGGCACTTCACGTCAGGCCCCGCCGGAGATCACGGGGCGGATCTCGATCACGTCGTCGTCGCCGAGCTCGGCGTCGCCGGGCACCAGCTCACCGCTGCGGATGACCAGCACCGACTCGCGGTTGATCTCGAGGCGACGCAGCAGCGTGTCGACGCGCACCGGGCCGTCCACGTCGAGCTCGCGCCGGGGGTTGCGCAGGAGCACCTTCATGCACCGTCCATCTTGGCTGCTGGCCGTCCCGGCGCGGCAGTCCGCTCCCGGCGACCCTCAGCTGCGGCGTCGGCGCCGGCGCCGGCTCGCCACCGGATCGTCGGGCGCGGCCCCCTTGGCGAAGTGGGTCACGACCAGCTGCTGGCCGGGCTCGAGGCGCTCGCGGATGACGACGGGGTCGGGTGCGGCCTTGCGCTTGATGTAGCGGTAGCCGGTGAGCAGGACCCAGATCGCCATCCACGCGGACGACGACCCGCGGAGCCCGTCGGTGCGGGCCCGCAGCTCGGCCCAGGCGGCAGCCTTGGCGAACCCGGGGACGGCCACGGCTAGATCCGTCGGATCTCGACGACGGTCGACTTGCGCCGGCCGCGCTTCTTGCCGGCGGCGAAGGCGACCAGGAACACGAGGACGACGACGCCGGCGGCGGCCGCCGCGGCGTAGGACTTCGCCGACTCGGTGGTGTCGTCGACGTCCTCCTTCAGCTCCCGGAGCTTGGCCTCGATGTCGTCGCGGGTGATCTTGTCGGTGGCCACTACTTCTTCCCTCGCATGATGAGGGCGCCGACCGAGCCGAGCACCACGACGGCGCCGAACAGGACGATGCCGTAGGGGGCCCACGACAGGCTGCCCGTGAACGTGGAACCGGTCTGGGTCTGCAGGGCTCGCAGGGCGCCGATGGCCAGCAGGATGGAGCCGATGCCGACCAGGACCATGGTGGCGATGCCCCACACGACGTAGGAGACCAGGCCCGTGAGCGGATCCTTGATCTCCTGCTTGGCGTAGTCGATCGTCAGCGTCCACAGCTCGGACACGACCGTGGCGACGCTCTTGTCGCCGGTGCGCTTCTTCTCGGCGCGGGTGGCCGCGGGTCGGACCGTCGCGTCGGACGTCGACTTCGGTGTGGGTCTGGTTGCGGCCACGCTGCTCCTCGGTCGGCTGCCCGGCGTTCTACCGGTTCCCGTCGGTTCCGGGCAACCACCCCCCTACCCGGTCAGTCGTCCCGATGTGCCGCGGCGAGCCGCAGGTCGAGCACCTCGATGGCCTCGTCGAGCAGTCCCTGGAGCCGGGCGAGGCGCAGCCCGACCGTCTCGGCGGCCAGCAGGGCGTGCTGGTCGATGGTGGCGATCGGGGCGAGCGCGCTGGCCTGGTGGCTGACCAGCACCGGGTCCTCCGACAGCTCGATGGTCGCCGGGGTCGTCGTGTCGCCGAGCTCGGCGGACCGGGCCAGGGCGCCGCGCAGCCGGGAGACCACCTCGGGCAGCGCAGCCACCTCGGACGCGGACGGGACCGGGTCGGGCAGGTCGACGACCTCGGCGCGCGGATAGGGGTCGTCGGGCAGCCAGCGCTCGACCCGGATGCGCCGGACGCCGACCGCGACCACGGCCCAGCGCCCGTCGGGGAGCTCCTCGGCCTCGTGGACCCGCGCGGCGGTGCCCACCGCGGTGCGCACGTCGTCGCCCCCGACCTCGGCTCCCCGCTCGATGAGGCAGACACCGAACTCCCCGTCACCGTCGAGCACGTCGCTGATCAGGGCCCGGTAGCGGGGTTCGAAGATGTGCAGCGGGAGCACCAGGCTCGGGAACAGCACGGAGCCGAGGGGGAACATGGGCATCGCCGGCACGACGGCGACCCTACGGGCGACGCCGCGCGTGCGTGCCGCGACCTACGGTGTCGGCAACAGCTGTTTCCAAGGGGGACCACCATGTTCGATCTCGTCATCCGCGGCGGCCTGGTCGTCGACGGCACCGGGGCCACGCCCACCGTCGGCGACGTCGGCGTGCAGGGCGACCGCATCGCGGCCATCGGACCCGACCTGCCCGAGGGTGGCCGAGAGATCGACGCCACCGGCCGCATCGTCACGCCGGGCTTCGTCGACGTGCACACCCACTACGACGGCCAGGCCACCTGGGACGAGGAGCTGGCCCCGTCCACCCCGCACGGCGTGACGACGGTGGTGATGGGCAACTGCGGCGTCGGCTTCGCCCCGGTGCAGCCTGGCAAGGAGCAGTTCCTGGTCGAGCTGATGGAGGGCGTGGAGGACATCCCCGGCAC
>DMTU01000020.1:0-1382 GCA_003476595.1 Acidimicrobiaceae bacterium
ACGTCGGCGGCCAGCTCGTCGCCGTCTTCGGTGACGACCCCGGTGACCACCGCCGGGTGGGCGTCGGTGGCCGGGGTGCCGAGGAGCGCCGGCACGCCGACGCCGGTGCGCACGGTGACGCCGGGCTCGTCGGCGACCGCGCGACGGAGGACCCACTCGAACGTGGTGCGGCGCACGACCAGCACCTGCAGGTCCTCGTCGCCCGGTCGGGGGTCGCCCAGCTGGGCGGTGGTGGGCATCGTGACGCAGCCGGCCGCGAGGAGCTGGTCCAGCACGTCGGGGAAGCGCTCGCGCAGCTCGACGACGATGCGGGCGAGGAAGCCGTGCGTCTGGTGCACCTGTGGGGCACCCCGACGGTCGGCGTCGAACGCGGCCTCCACGTCGGCCACGTCGGGGAGCGGATCGCGCTCGAGCACCTCGACCGCGAAGCCGCAGCGAGCGAGGCCCAGGGCCGCGGTGAGCCCGCCCACGCCACCTCCGACGATGATCACCCGTCCGGATCCCACCTGCGCACCCCCGACACCGCGCCACCCCCTGGCAACGCACGTTGCCAGGGCAAGGTAGGCGCCGGTCCCGGTCACGTCAACCGGTCGAGCTCTGTGGCGTCGGTCACCGAGGCCGGTGGCGCTTCGGGAGCGTGGCACCCCCACCGGTACGTTCGCCCGGATGCCTCCGCTGGACGCCTCGGCCCAGGACCTCGCCGACCGGGATCAGGCCCGGGTCTGGCACCCGTACGCCCCGATGCCGGCGTCGCTGGCCCCGGTGCCCGTCGTCGGCGCGAGCGGCACCCGCCTGGCGCTGGCCGACGGACGGGAGGTGGTGGACGGGATGTCCTCGTGGTGGGCGTCCATCCACGGCTACCGCCACCCGGTGCTCGACGAGGCCGTGCGCGCCCAGCTCGACGCCACCGCCCACGTCATGTTCGGCGGCCTCACCCACGCCCCGGCCGTGGCGCTCGCCGAGCTGCTCGTCGACATCACACCCGAGGGGTTGGAGCACGTGTTCCTGGCCGACTCGGGCTCGGTGTCGGTGGAGGTGGCCATCAAGATGGCGCTGCAGCACGCCCGGGGCACGGGACGGCCCGGTGCCACCCGGCTGCTCACCGTCCGGGGCGGCTACCACGGTGACACGCTCGGGGCCATGTCGGTGTGCGACCCGGTGAACGGGATGCACTCGATGTTCACCGACGTGCTGCCCAGCCAGCTGTTCGCCCCGGCCCCGTCGCCGGCCTACGGCGAGCCCTTCTCCGAGGACGACGTCTCCGAACTGGCAGTGCTCCTGTCACACCACCGGGACGAGGTGGCCGCCGTCATCCTGGAGCCGATCGTCCAGGGGGCGGGCGGCATGCGCTTCTACGCACCCGAGTACCTGGCCGGGGTGCG
>DMTU01000020.1:1434-3610 GCA_003476595.1 Acidimicrobiaceae bacterium
TGCCTGGGCAAGGCGCTCACCGGCGGGTACCTCACCATGGCCGCGGTGCTGTGCACGCCGGCCGTGGCCGCCGGCGTCAGCGCGGCCGAGTCCGGCGCGCTGATGCACGGGCCCACGTTCATGGGAAACCCGCTCGCCGCCGCCGTCTCCCTCGCCTCGGTGCAGCTGCTGCTCTCCCGGGACTGGGAGGCCGAGGTCACCGGCATCGAGGCCGGGCTCCTCGCCGGCCTGGACGACCTGGGGGGCCACGAGGCGGTCGCCGACGTGCGGGTGCTCGGCGCCATCGGCGTCGTGGAGCTGCACGACCCGGTCGACATGGCGGCGTCCCAGCAGACGCTGCTCGAGCACGGCGTCTGGCTCCGTCCCTTCGGTCGGTTGCTCTACACGATGCCGCCCTTCATCAGCACCGAGGACGACGTCGCCGCCATCACCGCGGCGATGCGGGCGGTCGTGGGATGAGCTCGTCGCACGGGGCCTGGGTGCGGGCCGAGCTCGACGCCATCCGAGACCAGGACCGCTGGCGCCGGAGCCGGCCCTTCGACGCGCTCGGTCCCGTGGGTTCGCTCGAGGGGCGGCCGGTGGTGTCGTTCGCGTCGAACGACTACCTCGGCCTGTCAGCCCACCCCGACGTGGTGGCGGCCGGGCACGAGGCCCTCGATCGCTGGGGGACGGGTTCGACGGCGAGCCGGCTGGTGGTCGGCTCCCGCCCCGTGCACCACGACCTCGAGGCTGCGCTCGCCGGGTGGAAGGGGACCGAGGCCGCCGTGGCGCTGCCGAGCGGGTACGCCGCCAACCTGGCGGTGCTCACCACCTTCGGCGGGCCCGACTGCCTCGTGGTGAGCGACGAGCTGAACCACGCCTCGATCATCGACGGCTGCCGGCTGAGCCGCTCCGAGGTGGCCGTGTCCCGCCACGGCGACGTCGACCACGTGGACGACCTGCTGCGCACCGCCGGTTCCCGCCGGGCGATGGTGGTCACCGACTCGGTGTTCTCCATGGACGGGGACGAAGCACCGGTGCAGGCACTCGCCGAGTGCTGCGCCGGCCACGGCGCGCTGCTCGTGCTCGACGACGCCCACGCCGTCCTGGGACCCGACGTCGACCTCGCCGCCGTCGACGGCCTCGACGTGGTCCACGTGCTCACCCTGTCGAAGGCGCTCGGCTCCCTCGGTGGGGCGATCGCCGGGTCGCGGGACGCCGTGGACCTGGTCGTGAACCGGGCTCGGCCCTTCATCTTCACCACGGCGCTGTCGCCGGTGGACGCCGCCGCCGCCCTCGCCGCCGTGCACGTGGTGGGCAGCCCCGAGGGTGACGCGCTGGTGGCCCGTCTGCGCAGTCACGTCGACCGGCTCCGCCCCGGTCACCCGTCCCCGATCATCCCGATCGTCCTCGGCGAGGAGCAGGTCGCCCTCGATGCCGCCGAGGCGCTGCTCGACCAGGGCCTGCTCGTCCCGGCCATCCGACCGCCGACGGTCGCCCCCGGCACCTCCCGCCTGCGGATCGCGCTCTCTGCCGCCCACACCGACGACGAGATCAGCACGCTCCTCGCCGCGCTCCACCCCTTCGGAACTGGCAGTGCCCCCGTCACACCGGCAGGTGTGCGATGACCCGCCCCGAGCTGCTCGTCGGCGTGTGCGGGACGGCCACGGAGGTGGGGAAGACGTGGGCGAGCGCCCGCCTCGCCCAGGCGTTGCTCGGAGCCGATCGCACGGTGGCGGCGCGCAAGCCGTTGCAGTCCTTCGACCCGGACGACTTCGCGTCCACCGATGCCGAGGCGCTGGCGGCGGCCACCGGCGAAGGCGTCCACGACGTGTGCCCCGAGCCGGGGTGGTACCCCGTTGCGATGGCGCCGCCGATGGCCGCGGCCGCGCTGGGTCGACGGTGCCCGACGCTGGCCGAGGTGGTCGCCGGCATCACGTGGCCTGCGGGCGGGGTCGACGTGGGGCTGGTCGAGACGGTGGGCGGCGTGCGCTCACCGCTGGCAGATGACGGCGACAGCCGGGGCCTGGTCCGTGCGCTCGACGTCGATCTCGTGGTCCTGGTCGCCGACGCCGGCCTGGGGACCATCGACGCGGTCCGGTCGGGTGTCGACGCGCTCGCCCCGCTCCCGGTCGTGGTCCTGCTGAACCGCTTCGACGAGGGCGACGACCTGCACCGCCGCAACTGGGAGTGGCTC
>DMTU01000055.1:0-360 GCA_003476595.1 Acidimicrobiaceae bacterium
TCTACGAAACCCGGGGCGCTTCATGGTGCTGTCGTGGCCTCTTGACCTGCTCGCCGTGAGCTCGGCGCTGCGCTTCTCGTGCGCCGTGGCGGCCGGCGTGGCCGCTGGGTTTGTGCTGTCGCGGGTGGCGTGGCGGCAGCGCCGTTGAGGCGGGAACGTGCCGTGGCGCCCGTGGTCGAGCGCGCTCTGCGGGGGAACCGGACGGCGCTCCGGCGTCGTCTCACTCGCATGACGCATTCGCTCGTCGCCGCTCTGCTCGCCGTCGGGACGATGCTCGTCACCGGCTGCGGCGACGATGCTGCGTCCGGCGACCGGCCGAGGGTGGTGGAGGACCCGCCTCGCATGGACCTGGACGGCGAC
>DMTU01000055.1:490-2184 GCA_003476595.1 Acidimicrobiaceae bacterium
GGACCCGCCGTACGGTCCCGGCGTCGAAGCCGGGGAGGCGTACGACTACGTGCTCTACACACACTGCGGGATCGAGTGGGCACCCATCGACGGCGTCTGGTGGCACACGGACCGCGTTGACGACGGAAACGCGAACCCGCCGGAAGGGTGGGGCACTCCGTTCGACGCCGGCACGCTCGCCGTCGAGGCCGATGACCGGGCGACGTACACGAGCGACACGGGCATCGAGGTCGAGTTCCGCCGGACCGAAATCACCGAGGCGCCGTTCACGTGCGTGTAGCCACCGGGGAGGGCATGCGGTGCCACGGACGCCCATGAGACTCCATTGGGTGCTGGCGGGCCTCGCACTCGCGTTGGTCGTCACCGGCTGCTCGGACGACGCCCCCGGAGTCGATGTTCTCGCCCGGTCGGGAACGCTTCCGGCCGACGTGTCGGAGGAGCCCGTCGTGGCGGTGGCGGACACGGCTGGGGAGGTGCTCGAAGCGTGGGGGCGGTTCGGTTTCGGCGGCGAGCCGACTGTGTCGGTGGAGGAGCACGGGGTGGTGCTGTTCGTGGGCACCGTCGAGTCCGGGTCGTGCCCGGCGACCGTCGAGTTCGTCGGCTCGCCGCCCGAGGACAGCGACGTCGAGTGGGACCTGCTGGTGACGCTGGGCCACGACGGCGGACCCGATTGCACGACGGACGCGAACCCGGTGACGCTCGTCGTCGCCGCTCCTGGCTCCGCTGCCGCCCGCACCGTCTACGTCGCCAACGAGACGGTCACCTCGCCGCTCAGCGCAGAGGTCACCGTCGAAGAACCGCAGGCCAGCGATGGATGACTGTCCGAGCTGGTCGTCCATTCACCCGTCCCGGCGATGGTCGGGGCTGGTCGCAGCCGCGTCGGCAGTGATGGTTGCGGGCTGCTCGATCGGCGGCGGGTCTGATCCCGGGCACTTCGAGGGCTCCGGCGCGGCTTGCGGGACGTACCGGGTGTCGAACGACCCGACCTCGGTGACCGAGGAGGTCGACGACGCGCAGCGGTGTCTCGTCGCAGCGTTCGAGGCCGGCGACCCGGCGTGGCTCAGCGTCGTCGCGCACACCACCGAGGGTCATCCGATCCGCATCGGGTTCCAGGTCCAGGGTGAACAGTCGGTGCTGGTGGAGACCGACTGGAACGATGACCCTCTCGGCCCCGACGGCATCGAACGGCGGACGTGTGGGGCACTCGACGCCGGCGGCGGCGTCCCGGCCTCGGCGGACTGCACCGGGTAGTCCGAGCCCAGCACGGGAGCGACATGAACGGCTGTCAGGATGTACCGGTGGGAACCAGGCGCAGCGGGCCGAACCTTCAGTGGTGGGAGCGAGCATGGGTCGCCCTGTTCGGGTCGTTCTTGGCCGCGGCGAATCCCGGCCCGTCGTGGTTGGACGTCACCCTTGCCGTGGTGGGTGTCGCCATCGTGCTTGCAGCACTCGGCGTCGTCGAGGTGCTGATGGCGCTCTACTACCGAGCCAAGCGCCACCGGCGGGACCGCTCGAGCAGCTTTCGGGTGTCGGCGTGACCGACGACGACCGGGAGCCGATGCCCGGACCCTGGACCGACATCGCGAAGCGCCCGACCCCGTACGACGACTACACCGCGTCGATCGAAGAAGCACGCACGCTCACCGGCATGCGAGGGCTGAAGCACCGCGCTCCTCGTGCCGCACGGGCGCTCG
>DMTU01000055.1:2333-3616 GCA_003476595.1 Acidimicrobiaceae bacterium
GTATCCGAGACCGAGGCGCGGCAGGCGTTCGACGAAATGGTCGCCCTTGCGTCCAAGCAGAGCGTGCGCGCGATGGAGCAACTATGCGAGAACGCCGTGGACGGCTGCGCCGGCTTCTCCGGAGCGACCACCGACCACGCCCGCTCCGCTCCAGGGCCCGATGCGCGAGCGCCCGACGTGCTGTGCACCCGTGACCTGAACGACGAGGGCACCCGCCTGCTCGTCGTCGAGGGCGAGGACGGGCACGGCCGCCCGTACGTGTCGCAGCTCGTGTTCAGCGAACGCGGCGGCGAAGTCGTCGTGGAGCGCGAGCCGGCGTTCTGGCTCGGCGTCGTCCACAACTCGGCGACGAAGTTCACCGGGTCGGTCGCGTGGAAGACGATGCACCACCCGCAGCCGGACGTGCAGGTCGGCTACGACGTGAACGAGCTGATGACGAAGGCGCGCCTGCCTTGCGCAGGCCACTGACCGTGTCGCGCTCCGGCGGGGGGCGTTCTCATCGGACTCGCCTTTGTGGCGAGCGCGGAGCGTGACGATGTCGGTCTCGTCGTTCCGTTCACCGATGGGCGTTCTCCGGTGCCCTCTTCGTTCGGGACGGCTGGATAGCGGAGCTCGCGAGCCAGCAGCGATGCTCGGTCGAGCGGTGGACGGTTGTGGGTCGACGTGACGCGCGGTGGTGTCATTCCTCGGTCGCCCTCAGCCGTTCGGTCAGCCCGTCGATGTCGTCATTGAACACGTCGTTGACCTGGCGCCCCATGGTGATAGCGGCGTCGGCGGCAGCGAGGATGTCGACCTCGACGTCGTCCATGACGATCCGGTACTCGATAGTCCCGTCGTCGTTGCGCACATGCGTCCACGTGCACTTCCAGGGGTAGTCGCCGGCTACCGGGGGCTGACCGAGGCCCTCGCCCTTCAGCCAGGCGTCGAAGTGCTCTGTCTGGTGTCGGAGGCGCTTCAGGTCCGGGTATGCCGACAGGAGACGGGACCGGGCGTCGTGCACCCGCGCTCGCTCGGTGGAGTCATCGGGGAAGTACGCCGCAGCGAATCCACACGCTGCACTGAGGCGGTGCACGGCCACGATCAGGAACAGGCTGTCTGCGATCCGTCGTTGCGACTCGATGCCGTCGGCCACGTCGGCCTTCACCCGTTCGACCTGCATGGCAACCGCCTCGCACCAGAAGTTCACGTGCGAGACGGACTCGTTCCAGTAGTGGATCTCAGGCGGCTGTCGGCGGCGTCGTTCGTCGTCCTCCCACACGGCGCGCATTGGGCTACTGCCGGCC
>DMTU01000254.1:0-1465 GCA_003476595.1 Acidimicrobiaceae bacterium
TCGGCGCGGGCCTCGCCGGCGCCCAGGAGGCCGAGCCTCCGCCGGCGGGCGACCCCACCGAGGACCCGGCCGCGACCTCCACCACGCAACCGCCCCCACCGACCACGATCGTCCTGCCCGACGGGGACTTCGGCGTCGTCCCGCCCGGGGCCACCGGCCCCGGTGCCCCACCGCCGGAGCAGGCCCTCCCGCCCGAGGGGTTCCCGCCCGAGGGGTTCCCGCCCGAGGGGTTCCCGCCCGACGGCGGCGAGCTGCCCGTGCCCGAGGAGCTCCCGGTGGTCATCCTCCCCGACCCGACGCCGGGGCTGAACGCCGCCCTCGCCGACATCGACGTCACCGCCGCCCGCCGACGCCTGGTCGCCGCCGCCCTGCCGGCCATCGCCGCGCAGGAGCGCGTCGCGGCCACCCGCGACGCGATGCGCAGCGCCATCGCCGCCCGGCGGGCGGCGGTCGACCAGGCCGTCGCAGCCCGGTCTCGCCTCGACGCCCTCGCCGTCAACGCACTCATGTACGGCGACCCGGCCGGCCTGGAGCCCATCGAGGGCCCCGAGACGCTCGGCGACCTGCGCGACCGGGAGCTCCGCGACGTGGTCACCGACCACGTCGACCGCACCTTCGACCAGGCCGTCGAGGCGCTGCGCGACGCGGTCCACCACGAGGAGGAGGCCACGGCCGCGCACCTGGCGGCCGGGCGGGACCGGCACGACGCCGAGCGGGGCCACCTCCTCGCCCGGGCCGACCTGGCGCGGGCGATCGCCCAGGCCGAGGAGGCGAGGCGACAGGTCGGGCCGGCCATCCTCGGCCCTCCCGTGCTCGACGCCGGCGACCTCGTCGCCTGGTACCGCACCTACTACGCCGCCGACCCGCCCTTCGCACCGATCACCGCCATCGTCGACGCCTACCTCGCCATCGGCGCCGAGGAGGGCGTCACCGCCGACATCGCCTTCGCCCAGGCCATCCTCGAGACCGGCGGGTTCACCTCCGGACACGCCCGCGGGTTCAACTTCGCCGGCATCGGCGCGTACGACCACTGCGCGCCCACCTGCGGCTTCCGCTTCCCCGACCTCGACGCCGGCGTGCGCGCCCACCTCCACCTGCTGCGGGCCTACGCCGACCCGGCCCTGACGTCGGCCCAGCTGGCGGCACCGCCGAACCCGCTCGTGGCGCCGGAGCGGGTGGGCGTGCGCGGCTGCTGCCCCCGCTGGACCGCGCTCACGGGCGTGTGGGCCACCGACCCGAACTACGACCGCAAGGTGCTCGGGATCTACCGCCTGATGGTCGAGACGGCCCGGTCGCTGGATCGTCTGCAGACTTAGTTCGGTCGTAGCGTGTCCGAGATGTCCGCCGTCAGCGTCGAGCACCTCGTCGTCCGCCACGGCGACCTCGTGGCCGTGGACGACGTGAGCTTCACGGCCGACGCGGGTGAGGTCCTGGCCCTGCTCGGCCCGAACGGCGCGGGCAAGAC
>DMTU01000254.1:1711-17877 GCA_003476595.1 Acidimicrobiaceae bacterium
AGCTGTCCGGCGGCGAGCAGCAGCGGCTGAGCCTGGCGATGGCCCTCGTCGGGCGCCCGCAGGTCGCGTTCCTCGACGAGCCGACCGCGGGCGTCGACGTGCGGGGCCGCCAGGTCATCCGCCAGCTCGTCCGGGAGCTGGCCGACGGGGGGTGCGCCGTCGTGCTCTGCACCCACGAGCTGGACGAGGCCGAGAAGGTGGCCGATCGGGTCGTCATCGTCGACCGCGGCAAGGTCGTGGCCACCGGCACGCTCGACGAGCTGCGGTCCGGCACGAGCGGCGAGGTGCGGTTCTCCGCCATCCCCGAGCTCGATGTCGACGCCCTCGGCCAGCACCTCGGGGCCGATGTCACCGAGGTCGGGCCCGGCGAGTACGTCGTCGCCGGCGGGGGCCACGACGCCCACCTGGCCGCCAAGCTCACCGGGTGGCTGGCCAACCACGACGTCGCCCTCGGCGACCTCCGGGCCGGGCGCCAGCGGCTCGAGGACGTGTTCCTCCTGCTCACCGCCGACGAGGCCGAGCCCGACGTGCGACGGGCGATGGCGCCGAAGCGGCGCGGCCGCCGGGGGCGGCGATCGTGAGGGCGCTCCTCGCCCAGCTGCGCACGGAGCTCACCCTCACGCTGCGCAACAAGGAGTCCCTCCTGCTCACGCTCGGCATCCCCATCGGGCTGCTGGTCTTCTTCTCCCTCGTCGACGTCTTGCCCCTCGACGCCCTGCTCGGCCCCGGCGACGAACCGGTCGACGTGCTGGCCCCGGGGGTCCTCGCCCTGGCGATCATGTCGATGGCGATGACCGGCCTCGCCATCGCCACCGGCTTCGAACGGTCCTACGGCGTGCTCAAGCGCCTCGGCACCACGCCCCTCGGCCGGCCCCGCCTGCTCGCCGCCAAGATCGGCGCCGTCGTCGTGGTCGAGGTCATCCAGGCCACCGTGCTCGTGCCCGTCGCCCTGGTCCTCGGG
Source organism: Acidimicrobiaceae bacterium (assembly GCA_003476595.1). Classification (GTDB taxonomy): domain Bacteria; phylum Actinomycetota; class Acidimicrobiia; order Acidimicrobiales; family Salinilacustritrichaceae; genus Salinilacustrithrix. The sequence continues at coordinate 2,673 of DMTU01000254.1, forward strand.
TGGGATCCGTCGCTCGACCTCGTGCCCCTGCTCGGCGCCGTCGTGCTCGGCACCGCCGCGTTCGCCGGTCTGGGCCTGTGGATGGCCGGCACGCTGCGCGCCGAGATCACCCTCGCCCTCGCCAACGGCCTCTACATCGTGCTGCTGCTGCTCGGCGGGTTCGTGATCCCCCTCGCCGAGCTACCCGATCCGCTGCGCCGGTTCGCCGAAGCGCTGCCATCGTCGGCGCTCGTCGACCTGGTGCGGGCCGGCTTCGACGGCGCCACCGGGCCCGGCCGGGCCTGGATCGTGCTCGCCGTGTGGGCCGTCGCCATGCCGCTGGTGGCGGCGAGGACGTTCCGCTGGTCCCCGGCCCGCTGACCCCAAACTGGCAGCGGAGACGGAACGTGGCCCGCCAGGGCCTTGTTCCGTGGCCGCTGCCAGTTTTCCGGGACGTGGCCCCGTCGCCAGCTCCCCTACAGGAGCGCCAGGACCTTGGCGACGGTGCGGGCGGCCTCGCCGCCGGACTCGATCGCGAGGTCGACGGCCCGGGGCACGTCGAGGTCGTCCATGAGCGCCTCGAGCGCGGCGTGGACGGCGTCGTCGTCGCCGCCCGGGGTGCTGCCAGCGGTCCACAGGGCCTCGAGGCGGGTGGCGGTGGCGGCGAGGTCGGCCTCGTCGAAGTCCCACGGCTCGGCCCAGGGCCGGTCCAGCAGGTGGAGGCGCAGCACCTGGGGCGCCCACCGCTGCAGCAGGTCCATGACGAAGACGAGGTTGCCGGTGGACTTGGCCACCTTCTCGCCGTTGCGGCGCACGGTGCCGACGTGCATCCAGCGCCGGGCGAAGGGCGTGACGCCCGTGGCGGCCTCGACGATGGCCTGCTCGTAGACGTGGTGCGGGTAGGCCAGGTCGGCGCCGCCGGCGTGGACGTCGATGGACAGCCCGAGGATGGAGGTGGCCATCGCGGCGCACTCGGCGTGCCAGCCCGGGCGACCCCGGCCCCACGGCGAGTCCCACGACGGCTCCCCCTCGGCCGAGGTCTGCCAGATCGCGGCGTCGGCGGGATCGTCCTTGGCCGGGTCGTCGATGCGACCGCCCCGGCGGCCGTAGAGCTCGACCGCCTCGGCCTGGTCGAGGCCCGACCGCTTCCACAGGTCGCCGGCCCGGAAGTAGACCGACCCGTCGCGCTCGTAGGCCACCCCCCGGTCGAGCAGCACCCGGGCCAGGAAGACGACGTCGGTCACGTAGTCCCGGGACGCCGGCTCGAACGCCGGACGCTGCACCCGCAGCTTGCGCATGTCGTCCTCGAACTGGAACGTCTGCTGGGTGGCGAGCGCCGACCACGTCGTGCCCCGCTCGTTGGCCTCCCGGATCAGCTCGTCGTCGACGTCGGTGATGTTGCGCACCACCTCGGGCTCGATGCCGACGTGGGCCAGCACCCGGGTCAGGGCGTCGACCCACACGAAGGTGGCGGCGTGGCCGATGTGGGTCGTGTCGTAGGGCGTGATGCCACAGACGTAGATGCGGGCTCTCGACAGCGAGGGCAGCGGTTCGGAGGCGAGTCGCAGGAGCACGGGGTGCAGGCTACGTTCCGGCACACTTGGTCCGTGCCTGCCCGCTCCGAGCCGCGTCCCGTCGACACCGACGGCGGCGGCATCGGCACCCGGGGCGAGAGCTCGCTCCACGCCGCGGTGAAGCTGCTGGTGAGCGAGCCGGGCGACCGCTTCGAGGTGCCCGTCGACGGCTTCGTCGTGGACGTGGTGCGGGGCGACACCTGCATCGAGGTGCAGACCGGCGGGGTCGCCGCCATGGGCAACAAGCTCGACCGGCTGCTCGGGGACTTCCACGTCCACGTCGTGCACCCGATCGCGGTGGAGTCCTGGCTCGAGCGCCGGGACCGGCCGACCCGCAAGTCCCCCAAGCGCGGCTGCCTCCACGACGTGTTCGGCGAGCTCGTGTCGGTGCCCACCATGCTGGACCACCCCAACCTCACCATCGAGGTCCTGCTCGTCCAGGTCGACGTCGTGAAGGTGGAGGACCCGAGCCTGCGGCGGCGCCGGGGCGGCTGGCGAACGGTCGACCGCCGCCTGCGGGCGGTGGTCGGACGCCACGGCCTGCGCACGCCGGCCGACCTCGTCGCGCTCCTGCCCGGCGGCCTGCCCGCGGAGTGGACCACCAAGGACGTGGCCGACGGCGCCGGGATCCCCCGCCGCACCGCGCAGCAGATGGCCTACGTGCTCAAGGCGAACGGCCTGGCGATCGAGGTCGGGCGGGACCGGGCCGGCTCCCGCTACGTCACGGCGCGCTGACGCAAGCCTCGAACGGCGTTCTGGGCCGCGGCACGCGCCCAGGACGCGCGGGCACCGCGTCCCGGAACGAGGGGGGAGCGCTACGGGGCCGGTTCGCGGGGTGGCGGCGACGTGCGCTCGAAGGCTTCGGCGACGTCTTCGTAGGTGAGGGCGGGCGGGCCCTCGACGGTGACGGAGCCGTCCTCGGCGACGACCGCACGCCGGGCCGTGGTGCCCCGGTCCTGGCCCGAGCTCCACTTGAAGAAGAGCACGATGATGACCGCCCAGAGGAACATGCCGCCGCCGAGCTTCATGATGAGGCCCGCCACCTGCTGGTCGTGGGTGGCCGAGAGGCCCCAGAGCCGGGCGGGCTTGTCGTAGACCTCGTACAGGACGCCGTCGGACAGCGCGAGCCAGGCCGCCGGGACCGTGGGGACGATGGAGATGAGGAAGAGGTGGACGCACTGGGCCGGGATCGTGGTGCGCAGCTCGGGCAGCGGGGAGACCACCGGCATCCAGACGGCGAACGCGGTGACGACCACGATCGTGTGCAGCGCGTAGTGCAGCAGGCCGTTCTCGACACTGGCGTTGACGACGACGCTCCAGTGGGTCAGCAGCTGGACGGCGTTGAACACCACGGCGGCCGGCACGGGTCGGGCCAGCTTGAGGAACCAGCGGCCCACGTTGCCGTCGCCGATGACGAGGCGGGCCAGCCACTCGGGCGTGGCGAGCAGCATCACGGGCGGGATGAAGAAGGCCAGCATCATGTGCTGGAACATGTGCACGGAGTACAGGTACTGCTCGCCCACGTCGTGCATCGGCCAGTCTGCGGCGACCCACAGGAGCACGATGCCGAGGGCGAACCACCGCTTCTGCGCGGTGGTGACCACCGGTTGGCCGGCGGGGACGGCCCGGGGGCCGAGGTTGCGGACGGCGTAGGTGTAGAGCCCGACGAGCCCGAGGACCAGCACCCAGATCTCGGGGTGCGGCTGCCAGCGGAAGAAGTCCTCGGCGGCGAAGAGCACGGCTGGAGCCTACGGCGCACCCCCCGATCGGCGACAGTCGGCCGCCGGTGGCAGGGGGCACGCCGGTCGGCCAGACTCGCCGGCCATGACCGTCGTCGGCACCGTCGCCTCCATCCACCGCTTCCCCATGAAGTCCATGCAGGGCGAGCAGCTGGCCGAGGTCGAGATCGGCCCCGATGGCATGGTCGGCGACCGGGAGTGGGCGCTGCGCGACATCGAGACCGGCAAGCTGGTCAGCGCCAAGCGGCCCCGACCGTGGCGGGCGGCGCTGGACTGCACCGCCACCGGCCTCGACGACGACGTCGAGATCACCATGCCCTGGGGCGACGTGTTCCACGTCCACGATGGCGGCCTCGCCGTCGCGCTCGAGGCGCTGTTCGGTCGCAGCGTGTCCCTGGAGCGGTCCGAGCGCCGCCAGCAGGGCACCTACGACTCGGAGTGGCCCGAGCTCGAGGGGATCACACTCTCGGGGGACATCGAGCTGCCCACCAACCTCGCCGGCGAGGGGCGCGGCTTCATCGACCTCGGCGTCCTGCACCTGCTGACCACGTCGTCGATGGCGACGCTGGAGGCCGAGGACGACGACCTGGTGGTCGACGTCCGCCGGTTCCGGCCCAGCATCGTGGTCGACACCCCGGGCCTCGACGGGTTCCCGGAGAACGACGACTGGGCGGGCGCCACCCTGCGGATCGGTCGTGGCGACGACGCCGTGGAGGTCTCGATCGGGATCCCCACGCCCCGCTGCATCATGACCACCGTGGCCCAGCAGGACGACCTGCCGCGCCAGCCCGGCGTGCTCCAGGCCATCGCCCGCCTCAACCGGCGCACCGACGAGCTCGGCACGTTCGCCTGCCTCGGCGCCTACGCGAACGTCGCCCGCCCCGGCACGGTGCGGGCGGGCGACGAGATCGAGCTGGTCTGACCGGAGGTCAGCCGGCGGGTGCGTCCTCGACGAGGAACGAGTCCTGGTCGTAGGTGCCGTCCTCGTACCGATCGGTCCAGAACTCGAAGGCGGTGAGCACGGCGAGGTACACGCCGACCGCCAGCAGCAGCCCGGCGACGAAGACGTTGCGGAACAGACGGTTGTCGAACTTCAGGTGCATGAAGTAGGCGCCGATCACGACGAACTTCAGCACCATCATGAAGATGAGGCTGCCGATGAGCAGGGGCGCCAGCTCGTGGTCGTAGGGCGGATCGGCGATGAAGTACGTGCCGACCTCGAGCAGCGTGATGAGGCCGAGGGCGAGCCCGACCTTCCAGTACTGGGCGTCGCTCGGGTGGTGCTCGTGGCGGGCCTCGTCGGTGGCGGCCTCGTAGCCGGCGTCGGCCGTGCCCTCGTGGGTGACGGTCATCGGTGCGTGCTCCTCCGTGGCTTCACGGGATGAGGTAGACGATCGTGAAGATCAGGACCCACACGATGTCGACGAAGTGCCAGTACAGGCCGACGATCTCGACGGTCTCGGCCCGGTCCTGCTTGAGCCGGCCGGTGAGCGAGAGCACGAACAGCGACATCAGCATGATGATGCCGACGGTGACGTGGACGCCGTGGAAGCCGGTGAGGCTGTAGAAGGCCGACGAGAACAGGTTCGTGGTGTAGCCCAGGCCCTCGCGGTAGAAGGACGTGAACTCGTAGACCTGGCCGGCGATGAAGGTGCCGCCGAGGAGCGAGGTCACCAGCAGCCACAGGCGCAGCTTCTGGTCGTCGCCCCGGGCGATCGCCGAGACGGCGAACACCATCGACATCGACGACATCAGCAGCACGAAGCTCGACACCGACGTGAACGGGATGTCGAAGACGTCCTCGGGGCCGATGCCGGTGCCGCGGTGGCGCATCAGCAGGTACGTGGAGATCAGGGCGCCGAACAGCAGGCAGTCGGAGCCGAGGAACAGCCACATGCCGAGCTTGTTGTTGCTGAGCCCGGTGGCGTTGTTGGTGCCGAGGCCCCAGCTCTCGAGGTCGACGCCGTCGAGGTGGTCGGGGGCCGGGCCGGTCGCCTCGGTGGGCGTCGCTGCCACGCGGGTGGGGGCGTTGTCAGTCAACGAGGGTCGTCTCCTTGTCGGCGTCCCCGTCGGTGGGGGACGCGGCGGCATCGGAGCCGTCGGTCGGAGTGTGGTCGGCGTGCCCGTCGTGGTGGCCGTGGCCGCCGTCGGGGTCGTCGGCGGGCTCCATCGCGAGCCCGTAGATGGCGAGCAGCGCCAGGGCGCCGCCGGCGAATGCGATGCCGAGGTTGAAGATCAGGCCCCATCCGATGAGCGGGAAGGACGCGCACAGCAGGATCGGCCAGTAGGACGGCGCGGGGAGGTGGACGTCGCGGCGGTGGCCGGTCTGGGCGACGTCCTCGGCGGCGGCGATTCGCACGATGCGGTGGTCGTCGGTCTCGCCGTACTTGCGGTACCAGAACTCGTCGCGGTGGGTGACGACGGGGACGTGGTCGAAGTTGTGCGTCGGCGCCGGCGAGGCCGTCATCCACTCGATCGACCGCGCATCCCACGGATCGGGACCCGGGGCGACCCACTCGGGCTTCCTGGCGTCGCGCCTGGACACGAAGATGTTCCAGAAGAAGATCAGGAACGACAGGGCGATCATGAAGGCGCCGATGGTGGACACCAGGTTCCAGACGTTGAAGCCGTAGCCGTCGAAGTAGCTGTGCGTCCGGCGCGGCATGCCCTGCAGGCCCAGGACGTGCATCGGGCCGAAGGTCAGGTTGAAGCCGAGCAGCATCGTCCAGAAGTGGGCCTTGCCGAGGCCTTCCCGGAGCATGTGGCCGAAGGCCTTGGGCCACCAGTAGTAGAAGCCGCCGACGAAGCCGAACAGGGCGCCGCCGAAGAGCACGTAGTGGAAGTGGGCGACGATGTAGTACGTGTCGGTCTGCTGGGTGTCGGCCGGGGCGACGGCGTGGGACACGCCCGACAGGCCGCCGATGGTGAACATCGTGACCAGGCCGATCGAGAACAGCATCGGTGTCGTGAACGTGAGCTTGCCGCCCCACATGGTGGCCATCCAGTTCAGGATCTTCACGCCCGTCGGCACGGCGATGAACATCGTCGAGACGGCGAAGGCTGCCACGGAGATCGGCCCGATGCCCGAGGCGAACATGTGGTGGGCCCACACGCCCCAACCCATGAAGCCGATGGCGGCGCCGGAGAAGACGATGAACTCGTAGCCGAAGATCGGCTTGCGGGAGAACACCGGGATGGTCTCCGACACGATGCCGAAGGCCGGCAGGATCATGATGTAGACCTCGGGGTGGCCGAAGATCCAGAAGAGGTGCTCCCAGAGGAGCGGATCGGCCCCGGCGCTCACATCGAAGAAGTTGGCGTCGAAGAGCCGGTCGAAGGTGAGCAGGAACAGCGCCACCGAGATGACCGGCATCGCGAAGAGCAGCAGGAACTGCGTCACGAGCGACATCCAGGTGAACACGGGCATCTTCATGAGCGTCATGCCCGGCGCCCGCATGTTGAGGATCGTGGCGATCAGGTTGATGGCACCGACCAGCGAGGCGATGCCGGTGATCTGCAGGCCGATGGCGTAGAAGTCCATGCCGTGGCTCGGGCTGAAGATGACCGAGGTGTTGGGGGCGTAGGCGAACCAGCCGCCGTCGGCGGCGCCGCCGCCGAGGAACCACGAGCTGTTGAAGAAGAGCCCACCGAAGAGGAAGCACCAGAACGAGAAGGCGTTCAGGCGGGGGAACGCCACGTCCCGGGCCCCGATCTGCAGGGGCACCAAGAAGTTGGCGAAGGCGGCGCCGATGGGCATGACGACCAGGAAGATCATCGTCACGCCGTGCATGGTGAACAGCTGGTTGTAGAGGTCGGCGGAGACGATCTCCTGCTCCGGCGCCGCCAGCTGCGTGCGGATGATCAGGGCCTCGATGCCGCCGACCAGGAAGAAGAACAGCGCGGCGGCGCCGTACATGATGCCGATGCGCTTGTGGTCGACCGTGAAGAGCCAGGAGCGCCAGCCCGTGTCGCCCTGGGGCCGGCGGAAGACGCCGAGGGCGTCGTCCGGCGAGGCGTGGCGGGGCCCGGCTTCGAGCTCGAGCGCCTCGGAGGTGGTGGGTCGTTCGACGATGGCCATGGTGTGGTTCCTCAGTCGAGACTGGTCAGGTAGGCGACCAGGGAGTCGATGTCGGCCTCGCTGAGGCCGAGGTTCGGCATGCCGCGGTTGTCGTCTGCGGCCATGGGCTTCTCACCGGGCGGGTTGCGCAGCCAGGCTTCGAGCTGGTTGCGGTTGAGCTCGCCACCGATCTCGTCCCAGTCGACGGCCTCGTTGCCGTCGGCGTCCTGCCACAGGTTGAAGATCGAGCCGGCGTAGGTGCCCCGGCTGGCGAAGTGGGTGAGGTTCGGGGCGGCCCCGGACACGACGGTGGCGCCGTCGTACTCGTCGTTCGTGCCCTCGACCAGGTGGCAGCTGGCGCAGCGGCCGGCGAAGACCTCGGCGCCGGCCTGCTCCTCCGCGCCCTGGGGCTCGGTGGCGGGGGCGAGCTGCTCCTCGACCCAGGCCTCGTACTCGGCCTCGGGGAGGGCGTGCACGACCATGCGCATGTAGGCGTGGGACAGACCGCAGTACTCGGTGCACTGGCCCACGTAGGTGCCGGGCTCGTCGGCCTCGAGGGACAGGTAGTGGGTGCGGCCGGGGACGGCGTCCTTCTTGCCGTTGAGCGCCGGGATCCAGAAGCTGTGGATCACGTCGCGGGCCTCGATCTCGAGGTACACGGGCTTGCCGGCCGGGATCACCATCTCGTTGGCGACCTCGATGTCGGTCTCGTACTCCTCGGGGTTCTCGATGCCCGGGGCGATGACGTCGTCGTCGGCGTAGACGCCGTCGCCGTCGATGTCGTAGTCGTAGGACCACCACCACTGCTGGCCCACGACCCGGATGCGGGTGGCCTCCTCGCCGGGGTCCTCGGCGAGGTCGAGGATGGTGCTGACCGTGAACACGGCCATGAAGGCGAGGATGACGGCGGGCAGGGCGGTCCAGCCGATCTCGAGCTTGGTGTTGCCGTGGAGCTGCTCGGGCAGCTCGTCGCCGGTGTCGTCCTTGCGCTTGCGGAACTTCCACACCACGAACAGGACGCCGACCTCGACGAGGACGAACACGATGCCGGCCAGGATGAAGGTCAGGTCGGACAGGCCGTCGATCTTGGAGGCGGCGGGGCCCTCGGGCTCGAGGGTGGTCTGGGGCGTGTCGCCGTCGAGGCTCATGGCGCAGCCCGACAGGACCAGTCCGGCGAGCGCGAGCAGGCCGAAGAGGCGGACCCGGACGCTGCCGACGGTGGAACGGAAGCGGTGCATCAGTTGCTCTCCTCGGAGGCGCCTTCGTCGGTGCTCTCGTCGCTGGCCCCGGCCTCGGCGCCGCCCTCTTCGGCGTGCTCCTCGGAGAGGTCGTGGAACTCGCGCTCGCCGGCCACGGCACCGAAGATGCCGAGGCCGATGGTGACCACGGCGGCCGCGGCGAGCACGCCGGCGACGAGGTCGGTGCGGATGCGGGGGCGGAGCGAGAGGATCGTGCCGATGACGAAGATGGTGGCCGCGATCGCCAGCGCGATCCAGACAGCCCCCAGCTTGCTCACGGCGAGGAACACCCGCGAGTAGCCGACGATGACGATCGCGATGGCGAGGATGCCGGCCAGCGGGACCTCGATGGGGAACATGATCCGGTTGCGGATCTCGCGGTTGACCGCGGGGTCGCCGGTGGCCCGGTCGGCCCAGGCCTGCATCGTCCACTCGATGGCGACCGCGCCCAGGGCGATGAGGCCGGCGACGAAGAAGACGTTGTTGAGCACGACGCCGACGACGGTGAGGACGACGCCGAAGGCGCCCACGACCGGCCAGAAGGACGAGCCGGTGGTGGTGGCGGCGGGGACGGTGTCGGCGCCGAGCAGGGCGGCGGTGGGCTCGGGATCGGCGTCGCGGAACGCGGTGACGCAGAACCCGGCGAACAGGGCCGACACCGCACCGGCGAGCAGGATGCCGTAGCCGAGGTGCTCGCCGACGCCGCCCTTGTAGCCGAAGCTGATCGGGCCGACGCCCCCGCCGCCGCTGGCGTAGCCGTAGACCACGGCGGCGAACGCCAGGAGGGCGGCGACGCCGTAGAAGAACTTGGAACCGGTGGTGATCATCGGTGCTCGCCTACTTCACGATCAAGATGCCGTACCAGAGGACCACGAAGATCCCGACGGTCACGTACCAGTACAGAGCGGCAGCGGACAGGCCCTCGACGTCGCGGCCGGTGAACTGGCCACCGAGGCTGCGGAGCAGCATGAGGGTGAAGAAGATCAGGGCCGCGGCGGCCATGGCGACGTGGAGCCCCATGATCGTGAAGAGCAGCACGGCCTGCATGGTGGGCTCGCCGTTGAGGGGGAGCTCCCACTGCGTGAACAGGAAGCCGAGCTGCACGACGTGGGCGATGCCGAGGAGCACGGTGAGGCCGAGGGCGAAGTAGGCGTGGCCACGGTCCTGCTGCTTGCCGGCGTGCACGGCCCACTGCGCGGTGATCAGCGACATCACCAGCGTGACCATCGTCATGTTGCCCGGGGACAGCGGGATGGAGGCGCCGTCGGGCAGCCACTGCTCGCCCTGGCCGATCACCTCGGCCCGGAGGGCGAAGTAGGCCGAGAGCAGACCGCCGAACAGGGCGATCGAGGCGGCGGACGCCAGCGCGGTGCCGACGAGGAGCACCCGGGGCCGCCGAGGCGGTGCCGGTGGCACGTCCTCCAGGCGCAGCGGGAGCCGTTCGGGGGTCGGGGTGGTCGCGGTGGCCGTGGCCATCACTTCGCCTCCGTGGTCGAGGGGCCGGCGCCGTGGCGGGCGTCGTACACCGGGGCCTCCGAGGTGATCGCGGGGGTCGCACCAGCGGGCGCCCACTCGAGGGTGTTGCCCTCCCACGGGTCGTCCCCGTCGTGGTCCCGCCCGACCGCAGCCTTCAGGACGAGCCCGACGAAGGCGACGGCGACGAGCACCAGGAGCAGGCCACCGACGATGCTGACGACGTTGAGCACCTCGACGGCGTCGACGTCGTCGCCGCTCACGCCCTGCAGGCGCCAGGCCTGCTCGAGGAAGCCGGTGATGACGTCGGGCAGGCAGAGCAGGATCGTGCCGACCAGCCCGAGCGCGGCCAGCGCCTTCGACGCGACCTCCTGCACCGGGGTGCCGAGCAGTCGGGGCGCCCAGTGGGCGAGGCCGGCGAAGAGCCCGAGCAGCGAGGCGACGAGCACGTAGTGGATCTGGGCGGTCTGGGCCGTGGTCTGGATCAGGTCGAGCGGCTCGATCGCCACCAGGATCCCGTTGAGGATGCCGGTGAGGAGCATCAGCAGCGAGGCCACACCCCACAGCAGCGGGCTGGTGACCCGGAGCGAGCCCCGGCGCACCGTGTCGCCGAGCAGGCCGGCGAAGGCGAGGGCGGGCAGCAGGATCAGGATCGAGAAGGCGTAGAAGGGCACGTCGCCGACGTGGAGCAGCGGTGCCGCACCGTCGGCCCCGAAGCCGGGCATGGCCCAGGCGCCGAAGGCGAGGGCGCCGAAGGCACCGATGGCGCCCTGGGCGATGCGGTGCTTGGAGAGGCGGGTGCGGGCCGACACCGGGACGATGTCGCCGATGATGCCGAGGACCGGGATGGCGAACAGGTAGACGCTGGGCTGGGACCAGGCCCAGGCGATGCGGTCGAGGACGCCGCCGCTGCCGCCGAGGAAGGTCGGGCCGTAGCGGTGGTCGACGTAGACCAGCAGCATCAGGCCGGCGAGGACCGGGAGCTGGAGGACGACCAGTGCGGCGGTGACGAGGCTCGACCAGGCGAACAGCGGCGTGCGGTGGAGGCCCATGCCGGTGGTTCGCAGCGCGACCGCCGTGGTGGCGACGCAGATGGTGCCGAGGACCAGGGCGAGCAGCACGGCGATGAAGGAGGCGACGAACAGCTCCACGAAGCGGCTGTCGGCGCCGAAGGGGCCGCCGTCGGCCACGAAGGAGGCGATGAGCACCGCCCCGCCGAGGAGGTAGGTCCAGTAGGCCGCGGCGGTGGCTCGGGGGAAGGCGACCGTGGCCGCGCCGACCTGGGCCGGCACCACGTGGATGCCGAGGCCGATGAAGAGCGGCAGCAGGAACAGGAAGGTGCCGGCGATGCCGTGGAGGCTGAGGGTCTCGCCGAAGACGTCGGCGCCGAGCACGTCGCCCAGGCCGTCGGTGTCGACCTTCTCGACGCCCACCAGGGCGCCGGCCACGCCGGCGACGAGCAGGTAGGCGAAGGAGGTGAAGATCCACAGCCGTCCGATGGTGCGGTGCTCGCCCGTGCCCAGCACGGCGGCGAGGCCGGTGGAGGGGCGAGGCGGCTCCAGAGCCGGAGCGGGGGTGGTGGCCGCAGGCGGCGCTTGGGTTTCAGTCACGGTCATCGCTGCGGGTTTCTCCTCCGGCCGGGCGACGTCGCGGCGTCGCAACCGGGAACGGTCCGGGTCGGCTGCCGAATCCGAGCGGACAGTACCCAACGCCCACTTGGCGGCACGAACCAGGTCTCCGGACCGGTTTCGCGATGACCGCGGACCCTCGACATCCGAGCGGGCACGGTCAGAATCCGCTGCGCACCAGCTGGTCCAGCGCCATGGCACCGAACAGGAGGCTCACGTACGTGATGGACCACCCGAAGAGGCGCATGGCCCGGGCGTAGGAGGCGTCGCGGAGCAGCCGGTACGCCTGGTAGGTGAAGATGGCGCCGAGCACGGTGGCGGCGGCGACGTACAGGGCGCCCATGCCGGCCACCGGGGCGAACAGGAGCGTCAGGGCCCAGGTGACCACCGTGTAGGCGATCATCTGGCGCACCGTGGAGCGCACGTCGGCGACCACCGGCATCATCGGCACCTCGGCCGCGGCGTAGTCGTCCTTGTACTTGATGGCCAGCGCCCAGAAGTGGGGCGGGGTCCAGAAGAAGATGACCCCGAACAGGATCACCGGCGCCCAGTCCAGGGAGTTGGTGACGCTGGACCAGCCGATGAGCACCGGCACGGCCCCGGCCGCACCGCCGATCACGATGTTCTGCGTGGAGGTCCGCTTCAGCCACAGCGTGTAGACGAACACGTAGAACAGGCAGGCGGCCACGGCCAGCACGGCCGAGAGCAGGTTGACCGTCGACCACAGGAGGGCGAACGCGGCGACCTCGAGGGCGATGGCGAACACGAGGGCGTTGCGGGGCTCGATGACCCCGGTGACCAGCGGGCGGTTGCGGGTGCGGGCCATCAGGGCGTCGATGTCGCGGTCGACGTACATGTTGACGGCGTGGGCACCACCGGCGGCGAGGGTGCCGCCGACCACGGTGGTGACGATGAGCCACAGCGACGGGATGCCCCGGGCGGCCACGATCTGGACGGGCACCGTGGTCACCAGCAGCAGCTCGATGATCTGCGGCTTCGTCAGCGAGACGTAGGCGCCGACCTTGGACCGGAGCGAGGGGGTGGCGGCCACGAGCATGACCACGTGAGCCTACGTCCGTCGGGACGGGGGGACCAAGACGCCCCCTGCCCCGCGGCGCCTGGCACCGGCGGCACCGCAGCGGCCACGCTGGAGGGGTGCGTCGCCCGACGATCTCTCCCACGGCGTACCGCCGGATCACCCTGCTCGCGCTGGCGCTGCTGGGCATCATCGTGGTCACCGGCGCCGGCGTGCGCCTCACCGGGTCCGGCCTGGGCTGCTCCACCTGGCCGAGCTGCGAACCCGGCACCCTCGTCCCCCACGACGAGTCCGGCGTCCACGGCGTCATCGAGTCCACGAACCGCTACTTCACCGGGTTCGTCTCCGTCGGCGTGATCCTCGCCGTGGCCGGCTCGTTCTTCCGGGTGCCCCGCCGGCGAGACCTCACCCTGTGGTCCTGGACGCTGGTCGCCGGCGTCCTCGGCCAGATCGTGCTCGGTGGGCTCACCGTGCTGTTCCACCTGTCCCCGCCGTTCGTGATGGGCCACTTCCTGCTCTCGGCCGTGCTGGTCGGCTGCGCCGTCGTGCTGCACCACCGAGCCGGCGAGCCGGACTCGGGCGAGCGCCGCCCGGTCGCCACCCCCGAGGTGCGGCTGCTGGCCAAGGTGCTGCTGGCCGCGGCATCCATCGTCCTGCTCACCGGCACGGTGGTCACCGGTTCGGGGCCACACGGCGGCGATCCGGACGTCGAGCGCCTCCCGTTCTTCCTGCCCGACGTCGCCCGGGTCCACGCCGTCGCGGTGTGGATCCTGCTCGCCGCCACGCTGTGGACGCTGCGCCTCGTGCGCCGGGGCGGGGCGTCGCCGTCGGTGGAGCGGGCGCTGAAGGCGCTGGTCGTGCTCGAGGTCGCCCAGGGCGCCGTCGGCTACCTCCAGTACGAGCTCGGCGTGCCGGTCGGCCTCGTCGCCGTCCACATCCTGGGCTCCATGCTCGTGCTCGGTTCCACCATCGTCGTCCTGCTGCGCACGAGCGTGGTCGAGCCGACCCGCACCACCACCCCCCGCGCCCCCGACCCCGTCGCGACGGGGGTGTGAGCGTGGTCGGCTCCCCCTGCGCCGGCGGCACGGCACCGGCCGAGATCCGACCCGACGTCGACGAGGGCAGCGAGGTCGACACCGACACGCCCTGGGTCGCCATCGTCTGGAACGACCCGATCAACCTGATGTCCTACGTGTCCTACGTGTTCCGCAAGCTGTTCGGCTACTCCCAGGCCAAGGCCGACGAGCTCATGCTCGACGTCCACGAGAAGGGCCGGGCCGTCGTCACCAACGGCCCCCGGGAGAAGGTGGAGCTCGACGTGTTCCGCCTCCACGAGCACGGACTGTGGGCGACCATGGAGCAGCAGTAGCGGTGGGGCTGTTCTCCACCCGACGGGTCAAGCGCGTCGCGCCCGGCCGCTACCGCATCGCCCTGCCCGGGCCCGAGCGGGAGCTGCTCACGACCCTCGTGCCCCAGCTGCGCGAGCTGCTCACCACCGACGACCCGTCGCTGAACCGCCTCTTCCCCACCGCCTACGCCGACGATCCCGAGCGCGACGCCGGCTACCACGCCATGGTGCGCGACGAGCTGCTGGAGAAGCGGTTCCACTCCCTGGACGTGCTGGAGCGCACCGTGGAGGGGGGCGAGGTCGACGAGGAGACGCTGGCCTCGTGGATGCGGGCGCTCAACGACCTGCGCCTGGTGCTCGGCACCCGCCTCGACGTCTCCGAGGACGACGACCCGATGGACATCGACCCCGACGATCCGCTCGCTCCGGCCTGGTCGATCTACCACTACCTCGCCGCCCTCCAGAGCATGATCATCGACGCCCTCAGCCAGGAGCTCTGACCCGCCGCCCGGGGAGGCGACCAGCCCGACGGCACGTCGGATCGATGTCGCCCTACGCTCCGACGCCCATGCGCGCCTGCCTGCTCACCCCGCCCCACCCGGCGTTCGACGTCCTGGCGCCCGGCGCGGCCCCGGTCGCCGTCGACGACGGCCCCGACGTGGTGCTCGTGGCGGGCGACCCCGCCGCCGCCCCGGTCGAGGTGCTGGCCGACGTCACCGCCGCCGTCGAGCGCGGCGCGGTGCTGGTCTGCCTCGGCGTGCCCGAGGGCGAGGGCTGGGCGGCGATCACCGGCGTCCACCCCGGCGAGGTCGTCCCCGGCGGCGAGGTCTTCGCCACCGTGGCCGCCCGCACGGCGGCGACCGCTCGCATCACCGGGGAGTTCCCGGTGGCCGGCACGTTCCGCTGGCTGGAGCCGGTGGCCGACGTCGCCACGCTGCTGACCTCCAGCATCCGGTTCGCGCACCGACCGGCGCTGGTCCAGCGCCGCCTCGGCGCGGGCCGGGTCGTCACCTGCGGCTTCGGGCCCGACGCCGTCGTGCACGGGTCGTCGGGCAACGGCGAGCTCGTCCGGGTGCTGCGCCGCCTCGTCGAGGGGGCCGCGGCAGCCGACCGGGCCGACCTCGGCGTCGGCG
>DMTU01000254.1:18085-18285 GCA_003476595.1 Acidimicrobiaceae bacterium
CCGGGCCGACCTCGGCGTCGGCGTGGTGGGGTACGGCCCGTACGGCGGCATGGGCTCGCTGCACGGCACCGCCGCCGCGGACACCGACGGGCTCGCCCTGGTCTCCGTCGTGGACCCCGCCGACGAGCGCCGCAAGGCCGCCGAGGACGAGTTCCCCGGGGTCACCACCCACGAGGCCCTCGACTCGATGCTCGACGACG
>DMTU01000254.1:18483-18777 GCA_003476595.1 Acidimicrobiaceae bacterium
CCTCGACTCGATGCTCGACGACGACGCGGTGGACATCGTCGTGGTCGCCACCCCACCGAACAGCCACGCGGACCTCGCCCTGGCCTGCCTGCGCGCCGGCAAGCACGTGGCGGTGGAGAAGCCGCTGTGCATCACGACCGACGAGGCCGACCTGCTCCTGCGAACCGCAGCCGAAGGCGACCGCATGCTGACGGTGCACCAGAACCGACGCTGGGACGCCGACTTCCGCGCCCTGCGCCGCGCCGTCGACGCCGGGCTGCTCGGCGAGGTGTTCAACGTGGAGACCTTCGTCGG
>DMTU01000254.1:19003-20854 GCA_003476595.1 Acidimicrobiaceae bacterium
AGTCACCACGACCCGCCACAAGCGGGTGTGGCACGACATCACCAACGACGACCAGGTCCGGGTCCGGCTGGCCTGGGCCGACGGCCGCGAGGCCGAGTTCCTCCAGTCCGACATCGCCGGCGTCCGGCGCCCCAAGCTGTACGTGCAGGGCACCGAGGGCACGATCGCCGGCCACTACCGGCCCGTGGTCACCGAGACCGTCGAGCACGTCCACGGCTACCGCCGCCACGAGTCCCACCACGCCGAGGCCCCCGTCGAGCTCACGCTGGCCCGCTACGAGCAGGGCTACGGGCTCACCCAGACGACGCTGCCGCCGCTGCCGGCGGAACCGTGGCCGTTCCACCGCAACCTGGCCGACCACCTCCACCTCGGCGAGGCCCTCGAGGTCGACCCGGCCGACGTTCGTCGGGTCATCGGCGTGCTGGAGGCCGCCCAGCGGTCCGGTGACGAGGGCGGGCGCACGATCGACCTCGAGCCCGCCGGGTGAGCCCGGTGGCCGGGCACGACGAGCGCATCTTCCGACCAGCGACGGCAGCGGACGTGGCGGCGTCGAGCTGGGAGCCGGTGCGCTTCGGCGTCATCGGCGCGTCCTCGATGGTCGCCCGGGCCGCGGTCGTGCCGGCGATCGAGGCGACGCCGAAGGCCGAGCTGGTCGCGTCGGCGTCCCTGGCCGCGGGCGACGACTACGCCGCGGTGCTGGCCGATCCGGACGTCGAGGCCGTCTACGTGCCGCTGCCCAACGGCATGCACCGCGAGTGGGTCGAGCGCTGCGCCGAGGCCGGCAAGCACGTGCTGTGCGAGAAGCCGCTGGCGCTGACGGGCGCCGACGCCCGGGCGATGGCCGACGCCTGCGCCGCCAACGGGGTCACGCTCCTCGAGGCCTACATGACGCCGTACCACCCGCGCTCGGTGGCGCTGGGCGACCTCGTCGCGGCCGGCCGGCTCGGCCGCCTGCTGTCGGTCCGCTCGGTGTTCACGTTCCCCCACGAGGAGCCGGCGGACCACCGGTGGCACCCGCTGCTCGGCGGCGGCGCCCTCGCCGACCTCGGCGTGTACGTCCTCAGCCCGCTGTTCGACCTCGCCGCCGCCGTCGGCCAGGACGTACCCACCTCGGTCACCAGCCACGCCGTGGTCACCGAGCCCGACGCCGAGGGCCGCTGCGTCGACGTCACCACCGCCGGCGAGGTGCGCTTCCCCGGCGGGCTCGTCACCACCTTCGAGTGCTCCTTCGACGCCCCGGAGGCCCAGGTCCTCGAGGTCACGGGCACGGAGGGCCGGATCCGGGTCGAGCAGGCCTTCACGCCCGACCCGGGTGACGACGAGCTCGTGCTCCAGCGCCGGGACGGGACCACCGACGTGGTGTCCGGACTCGGCGGCGACTGCTACCGGGGCATGGTCGACCACTTCTGCGCCGTCATCCGCGGCCTTGCCGACTCGAAGCGCCCGCCGGAGGTGTCGGTGGCCTTCGCCGAGCTGTGCGACCGGCTGCGATCGTCGCAGGGCCAGCCGTGACCGATCCGCACGTGATCGAGCACGTCCCCGTCGCCGACGACGTGTCGCTGCACGTCCGCCGCTGGGACGGCGGCGACCGCCGGCCGGTGCTGCTCGTGCACGGCCTCGCGTCCAACGCCCGGCTGTGGGACGGCGTCGCCGCCCACCTGCACGCCTCCGGCCATCCCGTCGCCGCGGTGGACCAGCGGGGGCACGGGCGGTCGTCCAAGCCCGACGGCGGCTACGACATGGCCGGCGTCGTCGAGGACCTCCGCCGCCTGATCGAGCGCCTCGGGTGGGAGCGTCCGGTCGTCGCCGGGCAGAGCTGGGGCGGCAACGTCGTCATCGAGCTGGCCGCCA
>DMTU01000254.1:20925-21332 GCA_003476595.1 Acidimicrobiaceae bacterium
GAGCTGGCCGCCACGCACCCGGGCCTCGCGGCCGGCGTGGTCGGGGTCGACGGCGGCACCATCGAGCTGTCCGAGCGCTTCGAGTCCTGGGAGGCCTGCGCGGATGCGCTGCGACCGCCTCCCATGGCCGGCACGCCTCTGGTCGACCTCGAGCGCATGCTCCGCTCCTCGCACCCGGACTGGCCCGAGTCCGGCGTCCAGGGCACGCTCGCCTGCTTCGAGGTCCGCGACGACGGCACCATCGCCCCGTGGCTCACCCTCGACCGCCACCTGCTGGTCCTGCGCGGCCTGTGGGAGCACCGGCCCTCGCAGCGGTACGAGGAGATCGCCGACCCCGTGCTGCTGCTCGGCGCCGACCCCGGACCCGCCGAGAGCGACTGGCACCGGGACAAGGTGCGCGCCCATGA
>DMTU01000254.1:21432-22992 GCA_003476595.1 Acidimicrobiaceae bacterium
CCCATGAGGCCGCCGCTGCCGCGCTGCGCGACGCCCGGGTCGAGTGGCTGCGCGGCGACCACGACCTCCACGCCCAGCACCCGGAGCGGGTCGCCGAGCTGCTGACCCGCTTCGCCGACGAGATCGAGAGCTGACCGTGCCCCGCATCCTCACCGTCATGGGGTCGGGCGAGACCGCCCCGACCATGATCAAGGTCCACCGCCGCGTCATGGAGGCCGTCGGCGCCGACAGCCCCGCCGATGCCGTGCTCCTGGACACGCCGTACGGCTTCCAGGAGAACGCCAGCGACATCTCGACCAAGGCCCAGGAGTACTTCCGGGCCTCGGTCGGCCGCCCCATCTCGGTGGCGACCTGGCGGGGCGCCGACGACGACACGGTCACCCGCGAGCGGGCCCTGGCCGCCATCGCGGATGCCAGCTACGTGTTCGCCGGACCGGGCAGCCCGACCTACGCCCTGGCCCAGTGGGTCGGCACCCCACTCCCCCAGCTGCTCGCCGACAAGCTCCGGCGGGGCGGGGCCGTGACGTTCGCGTCCGCCGCCGCCCTCACCCTCGGCGTGGCCACCGTCCCGGTGTACGAGGTGTACAAGGCGGGCGCCACGCCGGCGTGGGCCGACGGGCTCGACCTGCTGTCCGAGGTCGGCCTGCGGGTCGCCCTCATCCCCCACTACGACAACGCCGAGGGCGGCCACCACGACACCCGCTTCTGCTACCTGGGCGAGCGGCGCCTGTCGATGCTCGAGCCCGACCTGCCCGAGGGTGCCTGGGTGCTCGGGGTCGACGAGCACACCGCCCTGGTCCTCGACCTCGACGCCGGCACCGCCGTGGTCGAGGGCAACGGCACCGTGACCGTGCGACGGGACGGCGAGTCCGCCGTGCTGGCGGCCGGCACCGAGATCAGCCTGGACGAGCTGCGACCGGGCACGAGCGCGGCATCGCCGGCCCCCGCTCGGGCCGCTTCGCCCGTCGCCGACGAGGCTCCGGTCACCAACGCCGGCATCGGCCTGGCCGCCACCACCGACCGCCTCACCGCCGACTTCGACGCCGCCCTCGACGCCCGCGATCCCGACGGCGCCGTCGCCGCCGTGCTCGAGCTGGAGCAGGCGATCGTGCAGTGGTCGGCCGACACGCTCCAGAGCGACGAGACCGACCAGGCCCGCACCGCCCTGCGCCGGATGGTCGTGCGCCTCGGCGAGCTGGCCGCCGTCGGCGCCCAGGACCCCCGGGAGGTCGTGGCGCCCTACGTGGAAGCGGTGCTCGCCGCCCGGGTCGGCGCTCGGGAGGCCACGCAGTACGAGCTGGCCGACCGCCTCCGCGACGCCCTGGTCGATGCCGGCGTCGAGGTCCGCGACACCCCCGACGGCACCGAGTGGTCGCTCGCCGCCGACGACTGACCCCCCGTTCTGGCAGTGCTGGCGTCACACCCGAGCTCGGATTGCTCCGCACCCCGGAGGTGCTGTTATTGTCACGCAGCCTCAACGGGGAGCGAGCCCCCATCGTCCAGCGGCCTAGGACGCCTGCCTTTCACGCAGGTAACACGGGTTCGAATCCCGTTGGGGGT
>DMTU01000254.1:23084-25065 GCA_003476595.1 Acidimicrobiaceae bacterium
TGGTCCCGTGGTGCAGTTTGGAGTGCACGCCGGCCTGTCAAGCCGGAGGTCGCGGGTTCAAATCCCGTCGGGACCGCCACAAACGCCCTCGAGCCCCCGGGTTCGGGCATGCCCTGGTCGGGTAGCTCAGTTGGCAGAGCGACCGCCTGAAAAGCGGTAGGTCACCGGATCGACGCCGGTCCCGACCACCATCCGAAACACCAGGTCAGCGGCCCTTTTCGGGGCTGCTGACCTGATGTCGTTTTGGGCCTCGGTTCCGCTGCGTGCCGCGAGCATCCTCGAGGGGTCTCCGATGGCAAAGATTGCCAACCTCGGGGGTAGTGTGGCCCCGTGTCCACGATGAACGTCTCCCTGCCCGACGAGCTCAAGACCTTCGTCGACGAGCGAGTGGAGCGAGACGGCTACGGGTCGAACAGCGAGTACGTGCGCGAGCTGATCCGTCGGGACCAGGGCCGCCTCCGACTGCGTCAGCTGCTCCTCGACGGCCTCGCCTCCGAGCCCGGCCCGGTCGCCGACGACGCGTACTTCGCTGCACTGCGCGACCTCGTCCGCTCCGCTGGCTGAGGTCGTGGCCGACAAGCCGATTCGGCTCCGTGCGCTCGCTGCAGCCGACCTCGAGGATGCCACCAGCCACCACCGGGACCATGCTGGCGAAGAGACCGCGCTCGGCTTCATCGACGAGGTGCAGGCTGCGTTCGAGTTGATCTCGTCCGGTCCCGGGATCGGGAGCCTGCGCTACAGCTACGACCTCGACATCCCCGGCCTGCGCGCGTTCCCGATCAAGCGCTTCGACCACGCGGTCTTCTACGTCGAGACCGACGACGTCGTCGACGTCTGGCGCATCCTCCACACGAGCCGCGACATCGCCGAGACTCTCGAACCACCCGAGCGATGAGCCGATCCGGTCGCGGCCCAGGTGATCGAGATGGAGACCGTTCAGTTCGAACGTCGATTCGACGAGAACGGCCTCTGGCACGACATCGTGGATCGGAACGCCCGGCTCTCGGCCGTCATCGGAGCGCTGGACCCCGAGGAACGAGAGATGATGCGAGATGCCGTCCTCGATGGCTTCGCTCCGCATCGGGGTGCGGATGGCGATTACCACCTCCCTGCCGAGAACCTGGCGGTGCTCGCACGCAAGCCGAGCTGATCTCCGCGACCGGGCCCCTACCGGCTCGGCAGGGCCTTGATCGTGCCGGACACCTCGCACGCCCGGGCGAGGGTGTTGAAGGTGGCGCCCTGCCGCTGGATCTGACGGTGCAGCAGGTCGACGCGGTCCGAGGGCTCGTCGGTCACGACGGTGACGACGTAGGTGATGCGCACCACCCCGGGCGACCGGTCCTGTCGCTCGGCGGTCACCTCGACCGATGCCAGGTCGAAGGCGAACGGGAGCAGCTCGCCCGTGCGCTCCACGTGCTCGATGATGCAGGCCGCGAACGCCGACGTGAGCAGATCGACCGGTCCGGGCAGCTCGTCGCCCTCAGTCGGCGAGGAATCGAAGCGGATGACCGCGTGCTTCGTGTGGATCTCCCCCACCCCCCAAGCCGTTCGTCTCGGCGTGCGCCTCGTGGGTGCGGTTCGGGTGCGTGGGAGCAGACACGGGGTTCCGATCAGGTCATCGCCGAGAGCGTCCCAGCGGGAGCGCTCACGCCCGAGGTTCGGCCCTCCGCCGGCCGGGGGACCAGAGCCGAAGGTCCCCCCGACAGGGTGCGACGGGCAGGGGATCGGCCGCGGACCGGCGAAGAACCAGCGGAACCGGCAGCCGTGCCGGTCCGACGCCGGGGGTCACCGATGCCGAGGGAGCCGATGCTGCACCGGGCGCTCGCGGCGGCCATCGCCGTCGTCGCGACCACCGGCATCGTGTCCGCCGGCGTGGTGGGCAACCCGGTGTGGGCCGACGCCGCGGTCGAGCGGGCTGCGGTCGCGGCCTCCCCCGACGCGGCGCGGGAGGTCTCCCCGGCAGCCGCACAGGATGCGGTGC